>NZ_JAFCWC010000002.1:0-453224 GCF_049897365.1 Brevundimonas sp. DC300-4 | reverse complement strand
CGAGGGAACCAACCGACATGGTTGTATCTTTCAAAAAGACCGCAGAGTGTCAGTATCATCGTAATGACCATCACTGGTCATCGCTAGGACACCGCCGCCTGCGTTTCTCTTTCCAAATCAACGATTTCAAAGACCAAGACCGGAAGAACCGGCCCCACTGTTTAACGCCGGTGAACGGCGGAGGCGGCGATGTAGTCGCCTCGTAAGTCTGTGTCAAGAACTTCTTTTAGAAGAAGTTCCCAGGGTCGAACCGACCCGGAGGTCGGCGGAGGCGGCGATGTAGTCGCCTCCGATTTCTGCGTCAAGTTGTTCTTTTGAAAGAGAACTGTCGGCGTTTCCGGCCCCCTGGAGGGCGGCGGAGGCGGCTTCCTAAGGAAGGCCGAACCCCGTGTCAACCGGGCTTTTCAGCCATTCCGCGGAGACGAAAACCGAAGCCTTCAGTCCACAAAATACCACCCGAGGAAAGCCACACTGGCTTCCCCGTTTCGTTACCGAGGCGATTCGATTGGAGCGCGGAGATTATGTGGAACCGGCCGTGGAAGCAAGGGTTTTTAGTCCCCGTTTTCCTCCGTGTCCCTGGCGACTTGCGTCCCCGGGGCCCCGGTGGCCAGCCCGTCTCCGAGCGAGGTGGCGATATACGCAGGGGCATCTTCGTCCGCAAGCGGCATTGTTGTGGCGCACGAAGATTCACACCGAGTCCGGTTCAGCGAGCCTTGTCGCTCAGCGGATCAACCCGCGGCTATATAGGTCCGCAGGCTCTCGGCCTCGTGTGTGGCCTCGGCGATCTGGCACTTCACCACGTCACCGATAGAGATGACGCCGCTCAACCGGTTGTCCTTCAACACCGGCAGATGGCGGATCCGGCGATCAGTCATCCGCCCCATCAGAATCGCGACCGTCTCGCCCGGCTCGGCGAAGACGACGTCTCTGGTCATATAGGCGGACACGGGCCTGGCGAGGCCGGCGGCTCCGTCGGCGGCGACAGCCTTGACGACATCTCTCTCCGAGATGACGCCGACGACGCGGTCGCCGTCGCAGACGATCAGGGCGCCGACACGCCGGCTGTCCAGCTCGACGCAGGCGTCCGAGACGGAAATGTCGGGCGCGACGCTGAACACATCGCCTCCCTTGCTCTTGAGGATTTCTGCGACCAGCACAGTGCGGCTCCTTCCCTTATGTTCTTGGGAACGGCCGTCGGCCGAAGGACCGAAGCCGCTTCAGGCGAGAGGATCGCCCAGACCGCCCGACGAATCAAACCTTTCGTCGGGCCGCGCGAACAGACGCGCCAGGGGGCCGATGGCCAGAATGCCGAACAGGAAGCCGAAGGCGTGAGCCTCCCAGGCGATTCTCGCGCCCTCGGCGCCGGGCGCGAACCCGATCAGGCCGACGACGGCGTTGATGCCCATCCAGGCGATGGAGGTGGTGATGACGCTGCGGTTGGTCAGGGGCAGGACCCGCCCTCCCCCGCCCAGGAGGCGAGTCGCAGCCCCGATCAGACCGAACACCGCGCCCGATGCTCCGACCAGCGGATCCGGGCTGCCGAGGTGGACGAGGCCATAGCCCAACGTCGCAAAAATTCCGGCGCATATATAAAGTGCGAGAAACACCCCTGCGCCGACCGGTCCACGGAAAAGTCTCGCGACCGGCGCGCCGAATGTCAGGGCGGCGATCGCATTCATCAGGGCGTGGACCCAGCCGCCGTGCACCAGCATGGAGGTGAACAGTCCGCCGTAGCGCCCCTCGCCGAGATCGATCGGAGCGAAGGCCAGCCCCAGCCAATTGTCGCGCGACCGCCCCTGAAGGACGTAGAGCGCCGGCATCGAGGCAGCCAGCAGCACCGCCAGCAGCGGCGCATTGAAGATGCGTTCCCTCGGGGGCGGACCGGCGAATCGGTCGGGCATCGGCTCCATCCCGCTCAAATGCGGAAAGGGCTGACCAATCTCAAGCTCTTCTTGAGGACGATCAGCGCCGCCCCCCTTATGACTGTTCAGGTTTTCGGGCTGACCATCCGACCGGGCGATCAAGTGGGTGGCCCAATTCGGACGAGCCACTGCGATAATTGGACGGGCCCACCGTCAGGCCAGCAGCGTTTTGCGCATTAAGCGCAGCAATAAGCGCTTCTTAATAACCATAACGCACTTTGGCACGCGGACCGCGACGTGGCGGCCGTTAACCGTGTTCGCGTGGGATTGGCCGAAATGCCCTTCAAAAGGACGTTCATCGCCCTGCTGACCGTCGCTTTGGCCGCTCCGGGCGCAGCCTTGGCGCAGACGAGCGGCTCGGCCGGCCTGTCGAGCATGCAGAACGGCTACGGTGGCTCCCGGCAATCGGTGAGCGCGGCCCAGACCGGATCGACCCGCGACCAAAACGGCAATCGCCTGATCGTCGATGGAATCATCCAGGCCGGCGCCTCGGCCTATTCCCGCCAGTCCGGCGGCGTGTCGAACACATACTCCGGCGGCGTCGGCGGCTCGCAAGGCACGACGATCGCGGGCTCGACCGCCATCGGCAACAATCTGAACGTGGTGGTCCAGGGCAGCCACAACACGGTCATCGTCAACTCGCGCCAGACCAATACAGGCAATGTCACTGCCCGAACGGATCTGACCGGCACCCTGACAGGCTTCGAATGATCGTGCGCACGCTTACTCCCCGACTCCGGAGCGGCGTCGTCGCCGTCGCGGTCGCCGCAATGCTGTCCGCCTGCGTGAGTCCGGTCGCGGGGCCGAACGGCCTGTACGCCACGCCGATCGGTAATGCGCCGGTCACATCGAACCCGACGCCCTATTCGACGGCGCTCTATTGCCTGGCCGACTACGCCCGGCGCTACAACCTGCCCTCGCCGCGCATGGCGGTGGGACGGATCGCCGACTACACCGGGACTGTCTCGGCCGACGGCGGCCGCCAGATTACCCAGGGCGCGTCCCTGATGGCGATGTCGGCGCTGGCGAAGTCGGGCGCCCAGATCGTCGAACGCTACGATACCTCGATCTCGGAGATGGAACTCCGCTATGCTAACAATCGCCTTATCGGCGACCAGGGCGGCACGGCGGAGGAGCCGAACTATCGCCGGATTTTGGCCGGTCAGGTGCCGGGCTCGGACTTCTACATCGCCGGCGGCATCACCGAGGTGAACTACAACATCCGCTCGGCCGGCTTCGACGCCGCCGTGGGTGAGACCGACACCGACGTCCCCGGCTCGGGCATCATCCAGGGCAAGGTCTATGTGATGAACATCGCGATCGACCTCCGGCTCGTCCAGACGACGACGCAGGAAGTCGTCGATGTCATCTCCTACCAGAAGCAGATCATCGGCCGCGAAATCTCCGCCGGGGTATTCGACTTCCTCAACGGCAACGTCATCGACGTCTCGGCCGGCACGGGCGGGATGGAGCCGGTCCAGCTGGCGGTTCGCGCCCTGATCGAGCGCGCCACGCTGGAGATGATGGCGAATCTGTACGGCGCGCCGGGGCCAGAAGTCTGCCTCGACGCCGCCAACGACCCTCTGAACACGGTGGGCGCGACCGGCGGCTACTACGCCGCCTATGACAACACGGGAACGAACAATGGCCAGACACGCGCCGATCCGTCTCGCTGGCACGATCGCCGCGACGGCGATGTGCGTCGCAGTCGCTACTGAGGCCTACGCGCATCAGGACCGTTCGATCGTCCTGAACCAGCAGCTTCAGCTCGGCGACGTCATCGCGGGCCAGACCCTGAACGTCGAAGGCGCCGACGGAGAGGTGGCCGTGAACAACGCCGCCCAGGGCAACAGCCTGTCCGGCTCGGTCGAGAACGATTCGCTGGCCCTGACCTCGACCCAGACGATGCGCGGCAATACCCGCGCCACCACCACACTGACCCTGACCGGCGACACCGAGGGGCCGGTCAATGCGACGACCCAGGCGCGCGGCAACTCTCTGGCGGCCGGGGCCTACGGCGGCGACCTGACAATCGAATCGTCCCAGAGCGTGGAGCCGTCGGAGGTCACCGCATCTTCGACGATCACGGGATCCTCCGCGCGCCTGATCGGCGGGGCCTCGATCGGGGTCACGGCCATCGCCAACTCCATGGCCATCGGCGCGAGCGGCGCCCATGTCGAAGGCACGGTGATCCAGAACTCCGCCGCGGGCGTCCGCGCCTCCAACTTCGCCGGCACGCAGTACATCCCCGAGACCGGCGAGTTCATCAGCCAGTCGATCGGCAACTCGGTGCTGGTGAACTCCGGCCTCGCCTCCAGCCAGGACCTGACCCTCCGCCAGCGCCAGGCCGGGGACCAGGTCACCGCCTCGACCAGCGCCAACTCCGGCAATGCCTGGGACCTGGCCGGCCGGGCGCGGGCCACGGGCAACCAGGCGGTGCTCTACAATCAGGGCGGCTCCGCCGTGGTGACGACCGACCAGTCGAACCTGTCGCAGATCCAGACCGCCAGCCGGGTCACCAACTACGACTTCGGCGCGGCGACGTCGAACGCCTACGGGACGGGCAACGAGGTCTCGATCGGCAACAACGACCGCTATCTGGAGATCGACAATTCCCAGGTGAACTCCGGCGGTGTCGAGGTCTCGGCCAGCTTCGACGGCGCGAACGGCTATGACGCCCGAGTCGCAGCCGAGGCCGTCGGAAACTCCGTCACCGGCTACGCCTGTTCCCAGTGCGACGGCTATATGGACATCACCAACGCCCAGACGAACTCCGGGACCGTCTCGGCGACGTCCACGACGACGATCCGCAACCAAGGCCGCTCGGTCATCACCGGGGCCAGCGCCATCGGCAATACCGCGACCTTCTACGTGTCGCGACCCGGCTCCTGACGTAAAGTTTAGTTTACACGCGCCCCGGTTCAAGGCGATGATGCGAACAACCGGCAGGGGTTGCCGGATTCGTTTCGTCATCCTTTAGTTGAGCCGCGCCGGCCGGCGCGGTTTCGTCCACCCGGAGCCCGCATGATCAACGCCCGTCGTCTTCTTCTCGTCGCCGCTTCAGGGCTGGCGCTCCTGGCCGCCTTGCCTGCGGTCGCCCAGACTACGGCGCAGCCGTCAAACGCGTGGGCCCAGGCGACCAGCGACATTCCCGCCGACCCGGCCGTCCGCTACGGCATCCTGGCCAACGGCATGCGCTATGCGATCCTGCGCAACGCCACCCCTCCAAGCCAGGCGTCCCTGCGACTGCGCATCGACGCGGGCTCCCTGATGGAGGACGACGATGAGCAGGGTCTGGCTCACTTCATGGAGCATATGGCCTTCAACGGGACGACCAACATCCCGGAGAACGAGTTGCTGCGTATCCTGGAACGGCTGGGTCTGGCCTTCGGCGCCGACACCAACGCGTTCACCAGCCTGGATCAGACCGCCTATATTCTGGAGCTGCCGCGAACGGATGACGAGACCGTCGACGCGGCCTTTCGCATCATGCGCGAACAGGTTTCGGAAGCCCTGATGGCCGCTGATGCGATCGACTCCGAGCGGGGCGTCATCCAGGGCGAGGAGCGGACCGGCAACTCGCCGGCCCGGAGGGCCTTCGCGGCGCGGCTCGCCTTGTTGGCTCCCGGCCAGCGCGCCTCTGAACGCTTGCCCATCGGCAATATGGACGTGATCCGCACGGCGCCCCGGAACCGTTTTGTCGCCTTCTATGAGGCCTATTATCGCCCGTCGCGGGCGACCTTCCTCGCCGTGGGTGATTTCGACGTCGACCAGATGGAAGCCAAGATTCGGGGTGCGTTCGAAGGCTGGGAGCCCAGGGCGTCGGATGGCCCTGAACCGGACCTTGGCCAGGTCGCAGCACGCGGGGCCGAAACCCGCGTTCTGGTCGAGCCGGGCGTGCAGTCCACGGTGGAACTGAGCTGGATCCAGAACCCCGACCTCGATCCCGATTCCGTCGCCGAACGCCAGTCGAGGCTCATTCGCAGCCTCGGCCTCGCCGTCCTGAACCGCCGCCTTGGCGAACTGGCGCGGGCAGACAATCCACCGTTTATCGGCGCCGGAGCGCAGACCGAGACCTTCTTCGACAGTCTCGATCGGGGTTTCCTGACCGCCGCCTTCAATCCGGGCGGTCTTCAGCGCGCGCTTGAGACGATCGAGCAGGAGAAGCGGCGTCTGGTCGAGTTCGGCGTGACCGAAGCCGAGCTGGCCCGCGAGATCACAGACACCCGCGCCCGGCTGGAGAACGCCGTGGCGTCCGTTGCGACCCGCACCACGCCCGGCCTGGCCAACTCCCTGTTGAACGCCGTCAACGACGACCGCGTCTTCGTAACGCCCCAGACCACGCTCGAACTCTTCAACAGCACCCTCGAAGGACTGACGCCGGCCACGGTCAACACCGCCGTCGCCTCCGTCTTCCAGGGTCAGGGCCCGCTGGCCCTCGTGGTCACCCCGGCGCCGATCGAACGCGGCGAAGCGGCCGTGACAGCCATGCTGGAAGCGTCCCAGGCCGTGGCGGTCACCGCCCCGCAGGCGCAGGCCGCGCTTGAATGGCCATACGCCAGCTTCGGAGCTCCGGCACAGCCCACAGCCCGCCGTGAGGTCGCCGAACTGGGCGCCACGATCGTGACCTTCGCCAACGGCACGACCTTGACGGTCAAGCCGACGGCCTTCCGCGACGAGCAGATACTGGTCAGCATCCGCACCGGTCTGGGAGAGTTGAGCCTGCCGACGGACCGCAGCGATCCCCGTTCGCTGGCCGGTTTCGTCTTCACCGCCGGCGGCCTCGGCAAGCTGACGGCCGATGAGCTGAACCGCGTCCTCAGCGGCCGCATCTACGGCGCGAACCTGACGGTCGCGGGCGACGCCTATCAGCTGTCAGGAAGCACCCGCCCGCAGGATCTGGAGCTGGAAATGCAGGTCCTGACGGCATTCTTGACCGACCCGGCGGTGCGCCCCGCCCCGTTCGAGCAGATCAGGGCGCAGTGGCCCCAGATCATCGCTCAGCAGAGCGCGACCCCCGGCGGCGCCTTCGCCCTGCAGGCCGGCGCGCTTCTGGCCTCCGGCGACGCCCGTCAGGCCCTCCCGACGGCGGCGGCCGTGGCCGCCTGGTCCAACGACCAGCTCAAGTCGGATCTCATCCAAGGCCTGTCGCAGGGGCCGGTCGATGTCGTGATGGTCGGTGACGTGACCGTCGACGCCGCGATCGCCGCCGTGGGCGCGACCCTGGCCGCCCTGCCCGCCCGCGGCCCCGCGCCGACGCCGCCGGTCGGTGGGGATATCCTGCGCTTCCCCGCCGGCACGGCCGAGCCCGTGCGTCTGACCCACACGGGGCCGGCCGAACAGGCGCTGGGCTATGTCGCCTGGCCGACGACCGATTCGATCGGCGACGAGACAGAGTCCCGCAAGATTCGCCTCCTGGCGGCGGTGATGGAACTGCGGGTCCTGGAGGAGATTCGCGAGAAGCAGGCCCTGGCCTATTCGCCCGGGGTGAGTTCGTCGTCCTCGGACGTCTATGCCGGCTACGGTTCGGTGTCGGTGACAGCCCAGACCACGCCGGAGAATCAGGGGCCGTTCTTCGCGGCTGTTGATACGATCGCCTCCTCGCTGCGCGACGCGCCGATCACGGAGGACGAGCTGACGCGGGCCCGGGCTCCCATCATCGAATCGTTGCGCCGCAGCCAGGCGGGCAACGAGTTCTGGCTGGGCGCCCTCGAAGGCGTCGCGGCCGACCCCGGCGAGGTCGAGCAGATCACCACCCTGATCACCGACTTCGAGGCCGTCACCCCGGCCGACATCCAGGCTGCGGCGCGGCTGTATCTTGTCCCGGACAAGGCGTGGGAGGCCTCGGTCGTCTCGGCCACTGCCCCTGCCCAGTAGGACGAAAAAGGCCCCGGGGCTTTCGCTCCGGGGCCAAGTCTTCACTCAGGATCGCCGGCGATGACCGACGATTGAACATTACGCCTCGGCGGATGCGCCCAGGCTGAACGGGGCGTTGTCGCCCGTTCAGGTTGGCGTTCAGGTCGAAATCAGAACACCCGGCCGCCGACCCCGCCGTCCAGCATCATGGTTGCGCCGACGATCGAGGCGCCCTGTGCCATGACCGTCTCTTCGCGGTATTCGGTGTAGATCTCCTCGCGGATCCAGGTCACCACCTTCACGCCCGCGCCATAGCGGCGCAGCAGGGACCGCTCGTTGCAGTCGCGTTCCGGGCGCTGGACCCGGCAGGTGATCTCGCCAGACCGGTCGCGCCACAGGGCGTTGCCCTTCTCGCAGGCGAAGGTCTCGCCGCCCTGGCCGCCGTTGCTGACCTGGCCGGACCACTCGGACCATGTGACCTGCAGATGGGTGCCGGCGATGCAGCGGAACAGTTCGCCCTCATAGCTGTCGGCGATGTCGCGGTCCGGAATGACCTGGGACGCGGGATGCGGAATCTCGCGGTCGTCGATGCAGAAGGCCTGGATGACGACGCGCTTTTCCCAGCGACGGCGGGCCTCGTAGGGCACGCGGACGACCTGGGCGACGGCCCCGGCCTCGACGTTCAGGTTCTGGATAACCGTGGGATAGGGCTGATCGACGTTGAAATAGGCCGAGCCGCCGCCACCGCCACGCAGGTTGCCGTAACCGCCGACGCGGGCGTTTATTCCCGCGCGCGCCGACGCTGAGGCATTCGCGTTGGCGTTCACATTGACGTTGATGTTGATGTCGCCCGGCGGCGGGTAGTCGGGCGGCCCGGGATGGGTGCAGCAATCCGGCGGAGGCGGCGGAGGGGGCGGCGGCGGCGGCGGGTTGCAGCCCGTGTCGCAGGGCGGCGGCGGCGGCGGCGGACAGCCGGCCGTGCACTGGGCCGAGCCCGCGGCGCTGGCCAGGCTCCAGAGGCCGACGGCGCCGGCAAGGGCCGGCAGCCAGGTCTTTATCCGCACCCGCATGGGCTGGGCTCCTGCAACAGTTCGACGGCGTCGCGCGGGGCGCGGGCCGGTTCAGCCTGACATCTGGCGGCAAAGGTCTTTCGTTTCCGTTGCCAAGGCGATGGTCCGGCCTTTGCGCGAGGCCTCTCGGAGGCGAGAGCGATGTTCCATCCCGGCACGCAAAATCTGATTGACCACTGGGCGGCCCTGCCCGAGGCCGGGCGGATCCCTGAGCGCACGGCCTTCGATCCGATGCGGCTGGGACGGCTGGTCCCGCAATTGTTCAGCGCCGACCGCGCTCTGGAAGGCGCGACCTTCCGGCTGGCCGGCGCCTGGGTCGAAACCCTGCACGGCCGCCCGATGCGCGGGATTTCATGGCTGGAGCTGTGGGCCCCGGAAAGCCGGCCGCTGGTGGCCAGCGCCGTCGTCCAGACCTTCCGGGAGGCCCGGCCGGTTGTCATGGTCGCCGAGGCCGCGCGGCTGAGGGGCGTGCTGGAGATCGTCATCGCCCCGATGCGCCGGCCCGACGGGACCGCGGATCGTCTTGTCGGCCTTTATCAGCCGGTGGCCGAACAGGAGCGCCGCCGCGAGGCCGTCGGCGCACTGACGGCGCGACTGTCAATCGGCGTGGGGACGCAGAGCCGCGCGCCGCTGACGCTGGCCGCACTGGATGGGCGCAGGATCGCTTAATTCGTCTCCTCCCCCGTCGCTATGCGACAGGGAGGAGACTTTGGGCATACCGCTTCCAGTTCTGCACATAGTGCTGCGCCGACGCCGTCAGGGCGGCGATCTGGCCTGCGTCCAGTTCGCGGATGACCCTCCCCGGCTGGCCCATGACGAGGGAGCCGTCGGGGATCACCTTGCCCTCCGGGATCAGGGTATTGGCGCCAATCAGGCAGTCCCTTCCGATCACCGCCCGGTTCAGGATGACGGCGCCGATGCCGATCAGACTGTTGTCGCCGACCGTGCACCCGTGGAGCATGACCTTGTGCCCCACGGTCACGTCACGGCCGATGGTCAGGGGCGAACCGGGGTCGGAATGCAGGACGCTGCCGTCCTGGATGTTGGTGTTCTCGCCAATGGTGATCGGCTCATTGTCGCCGCGCACAGTCACCCCGAACCAGACGCTGGCGCCCGACCTCAGAATCACGTCTCCTGCGACGACAGCATTGTCCGCGATCCAGTATTCGCCCTCAGGCGGAAGCTGCGGTTTCTTGTCCGCCAGCGCATAGATCGTCATGGAAGTATCACCTTATTCTTAAGCAAATGAGGGCTTTAACCCTTCGCTAACCACGATAGCATCATTCTGTTGATGCGATTCGAGGTCGCCATTTCGGCCCCGAGTCCGAAGCCGGATCAATCCCGGTCCGGTCAGAGCCTTGGGGGCGTGCGTGACGCGTTCGGGTATGCGGCGGGTTCTCCCGCTGGATGTGGGATACATCTCCGACCCCGGATGCCGCTTCTGCGTCTCCCCTCTCCTCCCCACCCTCGTTCGAGGCGATGCTTTCGCAGCATCGCCTTTTTTCATGCCCTGGAGGCACTGATGGCCAAGCGCGCAACCCTGAAGCGTCAAACCCGCGATGGAGGGGCCTTCGACGGACCCGACTATGGACAGGATGCGAAGATCCGCCGCCTGCCGACTCCGCACACGCGGAGCGCATGGTCGCCACATCCGTCCAATGATGACAGGGACCAGGCCTATCTGAAGACGCTGAAGCCCAAGTCCGAGGGACAGGCCGAACTGCTGAACGCCATCGACACCCACAACCTCACCGTGGCGCTGGGCCCGGCAGGCACGGGCAAGACCTATCTGGCGGTCGCCAAGGCGGTCGAGGCGCTGGAAGCCGGCAAGATCGGCCGCATTGTCCTGTCGCGCCCCGCCGTCGAGGCCGGCGAATCGATCGGCTTCCTTCCCGGGGCCATGGAGGACAAGCTCGCGCCCTACCTGCGCCCCCTGTACGACGCCCTGTCCGATCGCCTGACCATGAAACGGGTCGGGGCGCTGATGGCCGAAGGGCTGATCGAGATCGCGCCGGTCGGTTACATGCGCGGCCGCACCCTGAACAACGCCTTCATCGTCATCGACGAGGCCCAGAACTGCACCTACGTCCAGCTCAAGATGCTGCTGACCCGACTAGGCTGGCATTCGACGATGGTGGTCACCGGCGATCCCGGCCAGACCGATCTGCTGCCCTCGCTGTCGGGCCTGGGGGACATCGCCCAGCGTCTGGAGGCGGTGCCGGAGATCGCGGTGGTGCGTCTGGCCGAGGGCGACATCGTCCGTCACCCGCTGGTTGCGAGCATGATCGGGGTCCTCTGACCTCACCGACCGGACAAGGAAAAGGCCGGCGGATCGCAGGATCCGCCGGCCTTCTTCATTTTAGACTGCCGTTCAGCGCTTCTTCACGCCGTCCAGGCTCCAGGCGCCGGGGCCCGAGGTGACGAGGTAGAGGAAGATGAAGCTGAACAGGATGGCCGCGTCACCACCGTTGACGGCGGGAAGCCGAACAGTTTGATGACGCCATGGGCGAGGAAGGTCAGACCCGTGACGATGCGGAGGATCGCCAGGCCTTCGGGTTGCCAGCGGGAGGCGCCGTTGAAAAAGTTCATGTGTTTCATGCCTGTCTGTTCAGGAACGCTTTGAAACACGCGGTCCGTATAGCAACGCTACGCCAAACGGACCGTCGGACAAGTCAGCCCTTGGTATTAGGCCGCGTCGACCAGGACGATCTCTGCGTCGTTGACGGCCGTGACCGTGATCGTCGCCTCGTTCGAGATGGCGGCGCCGTCGCGAGCGTTCAGACGAACGCCGTTGACCTCGACCTCGCCGATCGCCGGCACCAGATAGCCGCGACGGGTCTCCCCCAGCGGATAGGTCGCGGTCTCGCCGGCCTTCAGGGTCGCGCCGACGATGCGGGCGTCGGTCCGGATCGGCAGGGCGTCACCGTCGCCCTCGAAGCCGGAAGCCAGGACGACAAACTGACCGGCGCGGTCACCCTTGGGGAAGGGTTTGGCGCCCCAGGCCGGGGCTTGGCCGCGTTTTGTGGGCTCGATCCAGATCTGGAAGATGCGGGTCAGGGTCGGCTCGGCATTGTACTCGGCGTGACGGATGCCGGTGCCGGCGCTCATCACCTGAACGTCGCCCGCCTCGGTGCGGCCCTTGTTGCCCAGGCTGTCCTCGTGGGTGATCGCGCCTTCGCGGACGTAGGTGATGATCTCCATGTCCGAGTGCGGATGGGGCGGGAACCCCGAGCCGGCCGCGATCTCGTCGTCGTTCCAGACGCGCAGATTGCCCCAGTTCATACGCGAGGGGTCATAGTAGTTGGCGAAGGAGAAATGGTGTTTGGCGTTCAGCCAGCCGTGGTTGGCGCCGCCCAGGCTCTCGAACGGTCTGCGCTCGATCATTGAAGTCTCTCCGGCCGCAGGACGTCCCGCAGCGCTGTTGCTAGGACGCTAACATAGGGGGTCGGAAGAGAACTGCAACAGTTGTAGTATCAGAAAAGATCTCTTCCTCTCCCGGTGGGAGAGGGAGAGCGCGCACGGCGGCGATAGCCGCCGTCCTGGCGCGGTCGGGTGAGGGGCGTGAGTCGCCGGGAACGCACGACCCTCACCCTTTCGGCTTCGCGCATCGCTGCGCTCCGCGAGCCTCAAGCCCTCTCCCGACGGGAGAGGGTTCAGTCCTTACCGACCCAGATCATACGTCCCGGTGATGTCGATCCGTACGGTCATCTCGCCAGCCGCGACCGGGGTCGAGGCGCTGTCGGCCATCTGCATACGGGCCGCGTACATCGGCATCGGCGGCTGGGCCGTGTAGCCGCCGCCTTCGTTCAGGGAGCGGATGGCGCCCAGTTCGACGCCCAGGGCCTGGGCGTAGAGGCTTGCCTTGTCCTGCAGGGCGCGTACGGCCAGGACGCGCGCCTGGTCCTCGGCGGCCTTGGGATCCTTCAGGCCGAAGGCGATACCGTTGATCTGGTTGACGCCGGCGGAGACCACGGCGTCGGCCGTGGCACCGACCTTCGTCAGGTCGTTGATGATCACCGTGACCTGATTGGAGGCCTGGTAGCCGCGCAGACGGGGCGGCTGGTTCTCGACGTAGTCGTACTGGGCCGCCAGGTTCAGGCCCGAGGTCTGGATATCGCGGTCGGCGATGCCGGCGCGGCTCAGGGCGGCGAAGACCTCCTGCATGCGGCGTGCGTTGTCAGCCATGGCGGCCTGGGCAGTCGTCCCCTCCGTCGTGGCGCCGAAGGTGATGGTGGCCATGTCCGGCGCGACCCGGACCTCGCCATAGGCGGACAGGTTGAGAGCCGGTTGAGCAGCCATCGCATGCACCTGCATCGGAGTGGCCCCTCCCGACGAAGATTGGGCGAAGGCGGCGGGGGCGGCGAACGCGGTCAGCGCCGTGGCGGCCATCAGGGCCTTGAGCGTGCGGGTCATGGAAGAAATCCTCATCGAGAACGAAACCTGGGACGGCCCCCGTTCTCTGCGGAGGCCGTGGTGGAACCTTGGCCTTGAACGCCTGAACGGCGGGAGCGGCCGCATCGGCAGAAACCGTTCATCGGGATGAAATCGCCGACAGGGTCCGGGCTCTTTCCCGGCGCGGCCTCCCCTGCTAGGCCGGTTGCCCGCCCCAGGTCCTGCGGTTTGGGGGCGCGTAGCTCAATGGTTAGAGCCGACCGCTCATAACGGTCTGGTTGGGGGTTCGAGTCCCTCCGCGCCTACCACCCTCGCCTATCTGCGCCAGCGATCCTCGCCCCGGACCCGGCCGCCGTCGACATAGCGGCCGTTGGAATCGTACCAGCCGTCGCCTTGCTGGAAGCGGCCGTAGTTGTCAGGCATGTAGGAATATGACTCGTAGGGATCGCCGTAGGCGCCGTCCATCTCGTCCCACCAGTCGCGGGGATAGGCGGTGAACTGGCACTCGTAGCCCTGATCCGGGCTCTGGTACCACTGGGGCGCATAGCGATCGCGGTAGCGCGGCTCCCAGCGCGGCCGGCACAGTTCATCGGACCAGACACGGTTGCCCGAGGCGTCCAGAGTGGCCCGGTACTCCCGATCGAAGACCTTGCGCATGCCTACGAAGGTGTTGTTGGTGACAATGGCCCGGCCGGACTGGACCGCCACGCCGACCGAGCCGGCGCGGACGCGGCTGTCGGTCAGGGTCAGTTCGCCGTTGTAGAGGACCGCGCCCTTGTCGGCCCGGCAGATCTTGGAGCCCGAGACCGTGACCGAGGCCCCCTCGACCGCCACGCCCTCGGAGAAGCCGCATATCCTGGTGTTGACGACCTCCACCCGGCCGTAGTCACGGCGCGACCGCACCGCCAGGCCGATGGAGCGCGGGCCGAAGTTGTTGGGCGTCTCGGTCCCGCTGAGGGTCACCGAATCGATGCGCGACGGATCGGCGTTGCCGGGCACGATCTCGATGCCAGACTGGGAACCGGAGATGACCGTCTCCCACAGGTTCAGGGTCGCGCCGTCGGCGACGATGGCCGGGGCGATGGTCTGGGCGTCAATGATCGTGTCGCGCAGGTCGACCGCGCCGCCGTCGGCATAGATGGCCGCCTCGTCGCCTGCATGACGAATGCCGAGACGGTTGGCGACGATCTGACCGCCGTAGCTGACGATACAGGCCGCGTCCCCGCCGCGCGGCGAGGCCAGGACGACATCGCGCAGCTCCAGCCGCACGCCGGACGCTACGGTGATGCAGGGCAGGCCGTCAGGGGCCTGAAGGGTGATGGCCGAGCCTTCGTTCCAGCGGCGCGGATCGAAGCCGCCCTCCCCGATAATGGTCATGGGCTTGTCGACGTTTAGCCAGCCGACGCAGGCCCCGCCCCGCGCGCGGATGACAAGAGTGCCGCCGGGGCGCACGCGCTGGACTGCCGCCTCGACGCCGCCTGTGCCCGGATTACCGCCGCAGTCGACCAGGACGATCTCCTCGCCGCCGGGAATGATCGGGCCGCCGTAGGGGGGCTGATGGCCCGGCCGCCAGTCGGGGCGGTGCGTGTCGTAGTTCCAGCGGCGCGGCCGGTGCTGACGCCGGCTCTGGCTCGCTGGCGGATCCAGCAGCAGGCCAAAGTTCGGGCGGGTCTGGCTTTCGACCCGCGCGGCCGTCTGGGCCTGTGCGTCAGGGGCCGCGACCGTCAGGCCGGCGGCGATGGCCAGGGCGGAAACGGCGATGGTCAGCGTCTTCATCGGATCAGCCCCTCCTTAGCGGCGCTGCGAACGGGAAACCTGGGCCAGGACGGCCTGCAGGCGAGAGGCGGACGGGCCGAAGCCGGCCAGCGCAGAATCGATGCGGGCGGCGACCGCCTCCGCCTTGTCCTGATCCGCGACCCCGGCGACGCCGAGGGCGAAATAGGTCGAGATGGCGAACTTCGCTTCGGGGCTGCCCTGTTTGTCGGCCTGGGAATACCAGTGGAAGGCACGGGCGTAGTCGGGAGGGACGCCGATGCCTTCGGAATACATCACCGCCAGGACCAGCTGGGCCTCGGACGAGCCGTTGACCGCCGCCAACTGGATGGCGCGCACCATCTCCAGATACGACAGCCGCGATTCCATGTTGTGGCCGAGCATCGCCTCCAGCGTCTGGATCTGGCGCGCCGACAGGTCGTTCGGCGCGTTCGCCACGGCCTCGGTCACGCCGAGATAGCGCAGGGCCCGCCCGACGTGGACGAACGGCAACTCCGTCATCCGGCCGAGCGCATATTCGTAGGCGTCGCCGCGCGGACGGCTCTCGTCCGAGAAGGGCACGCCCGAGGCCGGGGCCTGGTTCGGATAGAATTCGTAGGGCGGCACCCACTGGCGCGCCTTGGCCTCGACGAAGGCGCCGTAGCGCGACCGGCCGGGCGAGGACCGTTCGAAATCCTTCAGCAGGACATAGGCCCCGACGTCGCCCGTCTGAACCGCGAGGTAGTTGTAGAGATAGGCGTCGACGTCGTTGCGGGGGAACAGGCTGACGGCCGCATAATAGCCGGTGCGACGGCGATCAGTCTGGCCTCCCGAATTACGGCCCCAGGCCTCGCGCGCCTGGGCGTTGTCCTGGGGCTCGCCGAACGGTCCATAGAGGGCGTCGTGCAGGCGAGCCAGGGCGCGGAACCCCTCCGCATCCTGGGTCGACAGGACGTAGATGATGCGGTTCCGGACCTCGGACTGCTCCTCCATCGTCATGCGGGACAACTGGTTGTCCAGCCGCTCATAGGCGACGTGGCGTTCCCAGGCCCGGCAATCATCGTAGCGCGACACATTGCGCAGGCCGCCGAAAAAGCCCCCACGATCCGTCCGGTTTATCGGGGCGTAGCCCTCATCATTGGCCAGGGCCATGCCGGTCCAGACCGCGCTCTCGATCGGGTCCTCGATATTCTTGTCGGTGGCTCGCAGCGCCGCATAGCGCGCGCCGAGCTCCAGCTGGGCGAAGAAGTCGCCGCGGAAGGCCGCCCGTCGCAGCTGGCGCATGCCGGCTTCCTGGGCGTTGAACTCGGAGCCGGTGACGGACTGGGGCCGGGGGCAGGCGTTGGCGGTCGCGTTGTCATCCTTGCGCCAGAAAGCCACACCCGGGTCACTGCAACTGGCGACGGTGCCGGCGGTCACGGCCAGGGCGACGATAACGGCGACGGCCGTGATCGGCCCCCGCAGGCGCGAGCCTCGCGAGCGGTCGTCATCTCTGGCGTCGCGTTCGCGCATCCCTCACCCCGTTCCCACGCAGCCGTACAGCGGCTTGGCGTTAACCATTTCCCAAACCATCGGTTTGGTCCAGTGAACTTCCGACCATGGTTAACGCTGTTTTGCGACAAAGCGTTGCCGCAACGGGGACAGAATCCCGTGCGCTCACAGTTAGTTCAAAGACAACATCGACTTACGCCTGATTGGCAGACTCTCCCTCGCGCTCGCCTACCCCGCGGCCTATATGCCGTGCCCGCCCATCGCACCCGCTGGAGCCCGCATGTCCCACGTCGCCCGCGACGACCGCCCCGCCGACAAGGCCGCACGTTATGCCGAGGTCGAGGCCGAGATCCTGGCGGTGCTGGATGGCGAGCCGAACACAACCGCTCGGATGGCCACCGTGGGGTCGATGCTGGCCGACGCCTTCGAGGACTATTTCTGGGCCGGATTCTATGTCGTCGACCCGACGAAGGCGCGGGAGCTGGTGGTCGGGCCGTATCAGGGGACGTTGGGTTGTCTGCGAATCGCATTTGGACGTGGGGTCTGCGGGACGGCGGCAGAGACGCGCCAGACCCAGCTGGTTGAGGACGTCCACGCCTTCCCCGGCCATATCGCCTGCGACGGGCGGTCGGAAAGCGAGATCGTGGTGCCCGTGATCGACCGTTCGGGCGAACTGATCGCCGTGTTCGACGTCGATGCGACTCGCAAGGCGGCGTTCGACGCGACGGACGCCGAGGCTCTGGAACGGTTGCTGGGGAAGGTGTTCGGCTGACAGTCCCTCTCCTTCCGGCAGAGGGTTCTGGTAGATGAGTCCCATGCGTATCGGGATCGACTTCGGCGGAACCAAGATCGAGGCGGTGGGCCTGGGCGCTGAGGGCGCGATCCTGGCCCGGAAACGCGTGCCCAATCCCGGAGCCTATGACGCCGCCATCGACGCGGTCGCCGGGCTGGTCGCCTTCATCGAGAGCGAGAGCGGGCGCACCGGCACCATCGGCATGGGAACCCCGGGCTCGAGGTCGCCTCGCACCGGGCTGATGCGGAATTCCAACTCCACCTATCTGAACGGGCGGCGGTTCGGCGACGACCTGGAAGCCCGGCTGGGGCGGCCGGTTCGTCTGGCCAACGACGCCAACTGCCTGGCCCTGTCGGAGGCGACCGACGGCGCGGCGGCGGGGGCCAAGGTCGCCTTCGCCATCATTATCGGCACCGGCTGCGGCGGCGGGCTGGTGGTCGACGGATCGCTGGTACAGGGCGTGGGCGGGGTCGCGGCCGAGATCGGCCACATCGGCCTGCCCTGGCCGAGCGCCGAAGAGGCGCCTGGGCCGAAATGCTGGTGCGGCCTACACGGGTGCCTCGAGACCTGGGTTTCAGGATCGGGCCTTCAGCGGGATCATCTCGAGCGGACGGGCCAGGCGCTGGATGCGCCGGGGATCGTGGCGGCCGTGCGTTTGGGCGAGGCGGCGTCGGTGGAGAGTCTGGACCGCTACGTCGATCGGCTGGGCCGGGCGATCGCCATGGTCACCAACCTTGTCGATCCCGATGTGTTCGTGCTGGGCGGGGGAATGTCGAACGTCACCGAGCTGTACGAGCGGCTTCCGGCGGTCGTGGAGCGCTACGCCTTTTCCGATCAGTGGGCCGGGCGGATCGCGCCGGCGGTCTGGGGCGATGCCTCCGGCGTGCGCGGGGCGGCGCGGTTGTGGGCGCTCTGATTTCCCTCTCCCGGTGGGAGAGGGGGCGCGCTAAGTCACCTCCAGGGAGACACTCATGACCAACCGCACCCTCGTCGTCACCGGCGGCCACGGAATTCTGGGCAGGGCCGTCGTCGAGGCCGCGCTGGCCCAGGGGCTGAACGTCGCCCTGATCGACCACGCCGCGGGCAAGGCGCCGGACGGGGCGCTGGAGATCGGCGGGGTCGACCTGACCGACGCGGGTGCGACCGGCGCGGCGATCGCAAAGGTCGTGGAGCGGTTCGGCGGCATCGACGCCCTGCTCAACATCGCGGGCGGCTTCGTCTGGCAGACCACCGACGACGCCCATCCGGCCTGGGACAGGATGTTCGCCCTGAACCTGACCACCGCACTGAACGCTTCGCGGGCCGCCCTGCCCCATCTGAAGGCGTCGGCGGAGGGCCGGATCGTCAATGTCGGGGCCAACGGCGCGCTCAAGGCGGCGGCGGGAATGGGCGCCTACGGGGCGTCGAAGTCGGCGGTACACCGGCTGACCGAGGCCTTGGCCGAAGAGCTGAAGTCGACCTCGGTCACCGTCAACGCCGTCCTGCCCTCGATCCTCGACACGCCGCAGAACCGCGCGGACATGCCCGACGCCAATCCGGCGAACTGGGTTCAACCCTCCGATCTGGCCGAGGTGATGCTGTTCCTCGCCTCGCCCGCCTCACGCGCCATGACCGGCGCGCTGGTGCCTGTCACCGGCCGGGTCTGAGCGTGGACGCCCCCCGCAGCCTGCTGTTCCTGCCCGCTTCCAATCCGCGCGCCGTCAAGAAGGCGCGCGGCCTGAGCTGTGATCTGGCGGTTCTGGACCTGGAGGATGCGGTCGCGCCGGAGATGAAGGCCGAGGCGCGGGCCGCTGCGGTCGCCGCCGTGAAGGCCGGCGGCTTCAAGGGCGCGGTCGGGGTGCGGGTCAATGCGCTGGGGACCGACTGGGGCGAGACCGATCTGGAGGCTCTGGCCGGGCTCCCTCTGGACTGGATCATCGCACCCAAGGTCGAGGAGCCGGGCCTGATCGACGCCTATGACGCGCGCATGGATGAAGGCGTGCGGCTGTGCGCCATGATCGAAACGCCCCGGGCGCTGCTGAATTTCGCGCACATCGCGGCGGCGGGAGGGCCATTGAAGGCGCTGATGCTGGGGGCCAACGACCTCGCGGCGACGCTGGGGACCGGGCCTTCGCAGGATCGCGAACCCCTGAAGCCCTGGCTGGCGGCGACGGTGGCGGCGGCGAGGGCCAACGGGCTGGCGGCGATCGACGGGGTGTTCAACGGTCTGAGCGACCCGGAGGGGCTGGCGGCCGAGTGCGCTCAGGGCCGCCTGTATGGTTTCGACGGCAAGAGCCTGATCCACCCGAACCAGATCGAAGCGGCCAACGCGGCCTTTGCTCCGAGCCCGGACGAGATTACGCAGGCGCAGGCTATCGTCGATGCCTTCGCCGCTCCGGGGGCGGAGGGATCGGGCGCGATCCGCCTCGCCGACGCCATGGTCGAGCGCCTTCATCTCGCCCGCGCACAGGCGCTGCTGGCGCGCGCCGCCGCGAGCCGATAGAGCGATAGCCGAGCTCGGCGAAAGCGTAACGGTTGCAACACCCTGTCCCCCTCAGCACTGACGCACGCGGCGGTTCGCCCCGGCGGGCCTGGGTCTGTTCTCCGGGCATCCTTGACGTTCCATTCCTGCGGACCTTCCTGCCTGAGCTCGATCTGAAGGCCAGCCCGTTCGCGGCCGTAGACGCCATCGTGGGCTGGGGCCTGAAGCCGACGTCGACCGTCGGCCGCAAGCGGGCCGAGAGCCGGAACCTGCCCTATCTGGCGCTCGAGGACGGGTTCCTGCGCTCCATCGGCCTGGGCGAGACCGGGGCGGCGTCACTGAGCCTGATCGCCGACGACATCGGGGTCTATTACGATGCGACCCGGCCCTCGCGACTGGAACGGCTGATTGAGACGGCGCCGGAGTGGTGCGACGCCGGGATGCGCGCGCGGTCGGCGGCGCTGATCTACAAGGTGGTGGCCTCAGGCCTGTCCAAAACCAACATGGGCGGCCCGCTGGACCGGTCGATTCTGAAGCCCGGGCCCCGTATCCTGCTCGTCGATCAGACGGCGGGCGATGCCTCGATCGGCTATGGGCTGGCGGGGCCGCAGAGCTTCGCCGACATGGTGCGAACGGCCAGGACGGAACGGCCCGACGCCCAGCTGATCGTCAAGCGTCACCCCGCCGTGGCGGCGGGAAAGAAGAAGGGCTGTATCGCCGAAGCGGACCTGACCGGCGTGACCTTGCTGGATACAGACGTTCGGCCGGTTGAGCTTCTGGCCGAGGTGGATGAGGTCTGGTGCGTGACCTCCGCATTGGGATTCGAGGCCCTGTTGCGGCGCCTGCCTGTCCGCTGTTTCGGCGCCCCCTTCTATTCGGGATGGGGGCTGACGACCGATGAGGTCCAGACCGGACGACGCGGGGTCGCGCGCGACCTGGAGACCGTCGCCGCCGCCGCCCTGATCGCCTACCCCCGCTACGTCGACCCCGTGACTGGCCGACGCTGCGAGGCCGAGGCCGCGGTGGATCGGCTGATTTCGTTGCGGGACCGGGCCGAGCGGCTGGCGGGCTACTGGGCGGGGGTCGGTTTCTCGCCGGCCAAACGCCCGCCGATCCGGCGGCTGCTGAACGGCCCGCGCACGACGATGAAGTATTTCTCCTCCGCCAGCAGAGCGGCGGCGAAGGCCGAGGAGAACGGCGGGCGGCTGATCTACTGGGCGGGCAAGGAGACGCCGGAGATCGCGGGTGTCGCAGAGACCACGACCGCGCCCGTCGTGCGGATGGAGGATGGTTTCATCCGCTCGCGCGGGCTGGGCTCGGACTTCTTCGGGGCGCTCAGCGTCGCCCTGGATGACGAGGGCGTCTACTACGACCCGAGCCGGCGCTCGCGGCTGGAGAGCCTGATCGAGGCTGGCGCGCAGTCGCCCGTTCTGGAGGCGCGCGCGGCCGCCCTGCGCCGGCGCGTCGTCGAGGCCGGCCTGTCGAAATACAATCTCGCGGGCGGTTCTGCGCGGCCGGACTGGCCGAAGGACCGTCGCAAGGTGCTGGTCGTCGGCCAGGTCGAGAACGACAAGTCGATCCTCAAGGGCTGCGGCGACATCCGCACCAACTCCGGCCTGGCCGAGGCGGCGCGGGCGGACTTCCCTGACGCCTTCCTGATCTATCGCAACCATCCCGACGTCATGAGCGGCAACCGGCCCGGAATGCTGGAAGCCTCAGCCATCCATGCCGTGGACGCGACGGCGGACGGCTTCGACATCATCGACTGTCTGGAAGCCTGCGACGTGCTGGCGACCCTGACGTCCCTGTCGGGGTTCGAGGCCCTGCTGCGCGGCAAGACCGTGGCGACCTATGGCCGACCCTTCTACGGCGGCTGGGGACTGACGCAGGATCGGATGACCTACGAGCGCCGGACGCGCCTGGCGAGCCTGGACGCACTCGTGGCCGCCGCCCTGATCGAGTACCCGATCTATGTCACGCCGGAGGGCTGGCCCTGCGAGGCCGAGGATCTGGTGACCGCCTTGATCGCCGCCCGAAACGACCCTCCGCCAGAGGCGCCGCCGCACCAGATCGCGCGCTGGTGGAAGGGCATCCTCGCCAGTCTCGACCGACGCCCCCCACCGGCCTATTGAAGGTTCACGCAGAGGCCCAATCTACATTGGGTCCCTTCTCACCGTGCACCCCGGCGAAGGCCGGGGTCCAGATGGCATTCCCGGTTCCAGGGTCAGTGTTTCCAATGCTGCTCCAACCGTTCGAGCCTGTGATCTGGACCCCGGCCTTCGCCGGGGTGCACGGGGGGATGAAACAGGAAACGCACCACTCGTGACCCACGCCGTCATCGCCGCCACCGGCCTGTTCACTCCTGAACAGTCGATCTCGAACGCCGAACTGGTCGAGGCCTACAACGCCTGGGCCCAGCGCTGGAACAGGGATCATGCCCTGCAGATTGCCGAGGGCGATGTCGCCGCCCTGACGCCCTCCTCGGTCGAGTTCATAGAGAAGGCGTCCGGGATCAAGAGCCGGTTCGTCCTCGACAAGACCGGCGTACTCGACCCCGAACGGATGGCGCCGCGCATCCCCGAGCGTGGCAACGACGAACTGTCGATCATGGCCGAAATGGCCGTCAAGGCCGCGCGTCAGGCGATCGAGGCCTGGGGCAAGCCGGTCTCGGAGATCGGCGCGGTCCTGTGCGCCGCCTCCAACATGCCCCGCCCCTATCCGGCCCTGGCGGTCGAGGTGCAGCAGGCACTGGGCATCGAGGGCTTCGGCTTCGATATGAACGTGGCCTGCAGTTCGGCGACCTTCGGCATCAAGACGGCGGCGGACTTCATAGCCGGCGGCTCGGTCAAGGCCGTCCTGATGGTCAACCCCGAGGTCTGTTCGGCGCACCTGAACTTCACCGACCGCGACAGCCACTTCATCTTCGGCGATGTCTGCACCGCCGTAATCGTAGAGAGCTCGGACACCGCCGGGCCCGGCGGCTGGGACGTTCTGGGCACGCGGCTGAAGACCGTCTTCTCAAACAACATCCGCAATAATTTCGGCTTCCTGAACCGCTGGGCGCTGGAGACGGGCGCCGCTTCTGGGGGCGACCGGACCGCCGGCCAGCAGGACGACAAGCTGTTCATCCAGCAAGGCCGTAAGGTCTTCAAGGACGTGGTGCCGATGGTCTCGGAGATGATCATCGACCACGCGGGAGACCTGGGCATCGAGCCCACCGGCCTGAAGCGGATGTGGCTGCACCAGGCCAACATCAACATGAACCAGATGATCGGCCGCAAGGTCCTGGGCCGCGACCCCGCCGAGGACGAGAACATCATCATCCTGGACGAATACGCCAACACCTCCTCGGCGGGATCGATCATCGCCTTCCACCTGCATCACGACGGGATCGCGGCGGGGGAGACGGGACTGATCTGCAGCTTCGGCGCGGGCTATTCGGCCGGGACCGTGTTCGTCAGGAAGCGCTGATCACGAAGTGATGACCCGGCGAACATCGGCATAGCTTGCGCCTGCTGCGGGAGTCTGGGAGGTATTCGCAACCAGACGCCGAGCGGCACGGAGTCCCCGATGAGCCAAGCGCCCGCCAAACCCAATTTCCTGGAAGCCCTCGCACGAGACGTCGCGATGGTGCTGAAATCGCTCGGCGGTTCGGCGCACCAGAACGTCGTCATAGACTGTGTCGCGGCCCTGAAGCGTCAGCGCGGCGAACCCGTGACCCAGGACCTGAGGCAGGCGGTGGTCGAGGCCTTCGAACGTTATTCGGAATGGTTCACCCGGCCGTTTGGCGACGGGTCGATGCGCTGGGCGCTGATCGCAGAGCCAGGCTGACGCCGATTGTCTCCTCCCTGTCGCGCAGCGATGGAGAGGTGGCAGCGAGCCCCTTGCGAGCTGACGGAGGGGTTCTTCGCACCGCAAGATCCCCTCCGCCTCTCCGCTTCGCTGCGAGCCACCTCCCCACGCCTTCGGCGCAGGGAGGAGACG
Organism: Brevundimonas sp. DC300-4; assembly: GCF_049897365.1. Lineage (NCBI taxonomy): Bacteria > Pseudomonadati > Pseudomonadota > Alphaproteobacteria > Caulobacterales > Caulobacteraceae > Brevundimonas > Brevundimonas sp. DC300-4. The sequence goes on along the minus strand of NZ_JAFCWC010000002.1, from coordinate 429,503 downwards.
GCCTTTTATTAGAAGCGACGCACGTAGCTGACGCCGTAGGTGTCGATTTCGCCGCCGTTGTCGTCGGTGAAGTCGCGGCGGGTCCAGTCGGCGCGCAGGCCGTTCTGGGCGTTCAGATAGTAGGTGCCGCCGACGCCGTAGTTGACGCTTTCGCCGTCTTCCTGGGCGCTGACGCCGGCGATGTCGGCCTTGATCGAGGTGGTGCCGTAGCCGACCCGGCCGAACAGTTCGAAGTTCGGGCTCACCGGCACGACGCCCACGGCATAGAGGGCGGCGTCATAGTCATGTTCCACCGAGCCGTTCACGCCGGCCACGGTGATGTCGTCGTCCTTGACGCCGATGGAGGCTTCGCCTTCGACGGCGAAGTTCGGGTGCAGACGGGCGGTGGCCCGACCCGTGATCGCGCCGAGATCGACGTTGTCGCCGTCCAGCGCGGTGTATCCGACCGAACCCGACCACTGAGGCGAGGAAACGGTCTGGGCCATTGCCGGAACAGAGAACAGTGAAATGGCGGCGGTTGCGAGAAGAATGTTACGCATAGTTTCTTTAACTCCGAGATGCGGGACTGTTGTCCCGGCCCCATCCAGCGAGAGCTCAAGTATGTATAGAGCAGGGCCGTTCCAAGGCCCGCTCATTACACGATGGCAACTGTGCGCGCCGAAGCACAGACGGCGTTATACTGGCCGCTTTGCTGCCCTATTTCGTCGCTGACAGCAGGGTCGCGGCCATGGCGTTCAACGGAGCGGGGATGCCATGCGCCGCGCCCAGACGGGCAATGACGCCGTTGCGGGCGTCCCACTCCATCGGCCGACCCGCCAGACGATCGCCGAGCAGGGAGTTCACGGAGTCCGGCGGGGAGGTCTCGGCCCGCTCGACGACCCAGTCGGGAATATGGTCGCCCAGATCCGCCCCGACCGCCCGACCGACCAGGACGCATTCGCGCACCATGGCCCGGATGAGGTCGGCGACGCCCGCCTCGCGCACCACCCCGCCCGGCAGACCGGTCAGGGCGTTGACCGCGCCGGCGCAGTTCAGGGCCAGCTTGGTCCATGCGACGGTGGTGAAGTCGTCGGTGGTCGAGGCGGCAATGACGCTTTCGGCAAACAGGGCGGCGAAGGCCTCGCCCGCCTCCCCGGCCGGGACGACGATCGTTCCGTCGCGGCGGTGCTGGATGCGGCCAGGGGCGCTGCGCTCGGCCGGAATATCGACGACGACGGGCACGATCCGGTCGGCGGCGATGAACGGGGCGAACCGTTCGACGTGTTCGACGCCGTTCTGGAGCACGGCGACATGGGTGTCGGGGCCGACCAGCGGAGCCAGCCAGCGTGAGGCGGCGGCGACGTCATAGGTCTTGGTGGCGACCATGACCCAATCGACGGGGGCGACAATTTCAGAGGGTTTGATGACGACGCGGGGGCTGGCCTCGATCAGGCGCCCGTCGGGGGCCTCGACCACCAGCCGGTCGAGCGGGGTGCGGGCGCACAGGGTGACCGACGAGACGAACGGGCTGTGAGACAGCCAGGCCGCGACCGTGCCGCCGATGGCGCCCGGGCCGACGACGGCGATTCTCACGCTTCCTTCTCCCCTTGCGGGAGAAGGTGGCAGCCGAAGGCTGACGGATGAAGGGTCACACAGACGGTCGGGATGGGATTTGGCAACTCTGACCTCCAGTGTTGGAGTGACCCCTCATCCGACCTCGCTGCGCTCGGCCACCTTCTCCCGCAAGGGGAGAAGGAAGCGTCTACCGATCCTTTTCGCGGGCCTCGGCGCCGCGCGCGACCAGGGCCGCCTGGGCCGCCGCCAGACGCGCGATCGGCACGCGATAGGGCGAACAGCTGACGTAGTCGAGGCCGACGGTCTCGCAGAAGGCGATCGAGGACGGGTCGCCGCCGTGCTCGCCGCAGATCCCCATCTTGATGCCCGGACGCGCCGCCCCGCCCCGCTCGGCGGCGATACGGATCAGGTCGCCGACCCCGTCCTGGTCGAGGCGGACGAAGGGATCGGTCTCGAAGATGCCCTTGTCCATATAGGCCTGCAGGAAGCGGCCGGAGTCGTCCCGGCTGATGCCGAAGGTCGTCTGGGTCAGGTCGTTGGTGCCGAAGGAGAAGAACTCGGCGTGTTCGGCCAGGTCCCCGGCGCGCAGGGCCGCGCGGGGCAGTTCGATCATGGTGCCGACCAGATAGTCGACGCTGTCGCCGGCCTTGGCGAAGACATCGCGGGCCACACGGTCAGTCAGCTCGCGGAGATATTTCATCTCCAGACCCATGGCGACCAGCGGGTGCATGATCTCCGGGATCGGGGCCTCGGCGGCGGTCTTCTTCACCTCCAGCGCGGCCTCGAGGATGGCCCGCACCTGCATCTCGTAGATCTCGGGATAGGCGACGCCCAGACGGCAGCCGCGGTGGCCGAGCATCGGATTGGTCTCGTGCAGTTCGCGGGCGCGGCGCTTCAGCTTGGCGGCGTCGATGCCCGAGGTCGCCGCCAGGGCGTCGATGTCCTCGTCCGTGTGCGGGATGAACTCGTGCAGCGGCGGGTCGAGCAGGCGCACGGTGACCGGCAGGCCGGCCATGATGGTGAACAGCTCGACGAAGTCCGACTTCTGGAACGGCTCGATCTTGTTCAGCGCCGTGCGGCGGCCGGCCTCGTCGTCGGCCAGGATCATCTCGCGCACGGCGGCGATCCGGGCCTCGTCGAAGAACATGTGCTCGGTCCGGCACAGGCCGATGCCCTCGGCCCCGAAGCCCCGCGCGGTGCGGGCGTCCAGCGGGGTCTCGGCATTGGCGCGCACCCGCAGGCGACGGACCTTGTCGGCCCAGGCCATTAGGGTCTGGAAATCGCCGGTCAGCTCGGGCTCGATCATGGCCACGGCGCCGTCCAGAACCTCGCCCTTCGACCCGTCGATGGTGATGATCTCACCCGCCTTGAAGACGCGACCGCGCGCAGTGAAGGTCTGGGCCTTCTCGTCGATGTGGATCTCGCCGGCGCCGGAGACGCAGGGGCGGCCCATGCCGCGAGCGACCACAGCCGCGTGGCTGGTCATGCCGCCGCGCGCCGTGACGATCCCGCGCGCTGCATGCATGCCGTGAATGTCCTCCGGCGAGGTCTCCTCACGCACCAGAATCACGGCGTCGCCGAGCTGGTTCAGCCGTTCGGCCTCGTCGGCGTCGAAACAGACCTTGCCGGTGGCGGCCCCCGGGCTGGCAGGCAGACCAGCGGCCACGACGTGGCGGGTCGCGTTGGGATCGAGCGTCGGGTGCAGCAGCTGGTCGAGCGCCGAGGGCTCGACCCGGCTGATGGCCTCTTCCTGGGAAATCACCCCCTCGGCAGCGAGGTCGACGGCGATCTTTAGCGCCGACTTGGCGGTGCGCTTGCCGTTGCGGGTCTGCAGCATCCACAGCCGGCCCTGTTCGACCGTGAACTCGATGTCCTGCATGTCGCGATAGTGGCGTTCCAGGGTGCCGACCACATCCACGAACTGGGCGAAGACCACGGGCATGGCCTCTTCCATCGAGGGGGCGGTCTCGCCCATTTCCTCGCGGCCGGCGGTGGTCAGGGACTGGGGCGTGCGGATGCCGGCGACGACGTCCTCGCCCTGGGCATTGATCAGGAACTCGCCGTAGAGTTTCGATTCGCCGGTCGAGGGGTTACGGGTGAAGGCGACGCCTGTGGCCGAGGTCTCGCCCATATTGCCGAACACCATCGACTGGATGTTGACGGCCGTGCCCCAGCTTTCGGGGATGTCGTGCATGCGGCGATAGAATTTCGCCCGGTCGTTCATCCAGCTGGCGAAGACGGCCGAGACCGCGCCCCACAGCTGTTCGTGCGGGTCCTGCGGGAACGGCTTGCCCAGCTCGCGTTCGACGACGATCTTGTATTCGGCGACGACCTTTTCCCAGTCGGCGGCCGACAGGTCGGTGTCGACGGTGACGCCCAGACGGTCCTTGTGGTCGTCCAGAACCTCCTCGAAATCGTCGTGGGACAGGCCGAGGACCACGTTCGAATACATGGCGATGAAGCGGCGATAGGAGTCGAAGGCGAAGCGGCGATCGCCCGACAATCTGGCCAGGCCCTCGACCGTCTCGTCATTGAGGCCGAGGTTCAGGACCGTGTCCATCATCCCCGGCATGGAGGCGCGGGCGCCGGAGCGGACCGAGACCAGCAGCGGGTTCGAGGCATCGCCGAAGGTCTTTCCGACCACCGATTCTACGGTCTTCAGACCGGCGGCGACCTGTTCGGCGAGATCGGCGGGATAGGCATTGGCGTTCGAGAAATAGTGGACGCAGGCCTCGGTCGTGATGGTGAAGCCCGGCGGCACCGGCAGGCCCAGCCTGGCCATCTCGGCGAGGTTTGCACCCTTGCCGCCGAGCAGGTTCTTCATCGACGCATCGCCGTCGGCGGACCCGCCGCCGAAGCCGTACACCCACTGAGTCATCGGTAGTCCTTTGAAGTCGTGTCGTGACCGGCGGGTTGACCCCGCTCGCGTGCGGCCTTGACTACAATGCTGCGGACGCGAAGGCGAGGCCGGGCTGTAACAAAGGGTGATGGGTTGTTTGGGTTCCGGCGTCTCCCGGGCAAGAGACGCCGGAATCCAACATCAGGCCAGCATGCGGACCTTGGGCTCGCGGTCCCACTGGCGCGTGGCCGCAGGAGCCAGCCAGGCCTCGGCGCCATCCGCCAGATCGACGACGCCGTCGTCCGCCTCCACATTGGCCTTGTCCAGCAGGGCCTGAGCCTCCGCCGTGAACCCGATGGCCTTCAGGTGGCCGAAGGCGTGGGCCACGAAGTCGATGGCGGCCCCCTCCTTCGCCAGTTCGGCGCAACCGGCCTCGGACAGGACCAGAGCCACGGCGTCGAACACCACCGAAGGCGTGCCGGCCAGCTGGCCGTCGGCCTTGAGCTTCTTGCCGCCTTTCAGGGTCACGCCGCCGATCTTGGGGGCCACGATCTTGACCGTCGCGCCCGCGCCTTCGGCCGCTGCCTTGACGGCGTCGATGACTGCGCCGTCCGCGCCGTCGGTGACAAGGATGCCGACTGCACGGCCTTTCAGGGTGTCCGGATATTTGCCGACGATCCGCAGGGCCGGCGAGGCGTCCATGTCATAGGGCGCGCTGGCGGCCGGATTGGCGGCGGGCAGTTTGACGTTCAGGCCGTCGGCGACGCGTTGGGCCAGGGTCGCGTCCACGTTCTGGAGGTTGCCCAGCACCCGGTCGCGGACATGGTCCATCGTCACCTTGGACAGTTCGAACACCAGGGCGCTGGCGAGGTGGGCCTGTTCGATGTCGGTCTGGCTGAGGAAGAACAGCCGCGCCTGCGAATAGTGATCGGCGAAGGTCTCGGCGCGGATTCGGACCTTGGTCCCCTCGACCGGCTGCTCGAACGAGCGGAAGCCGCCCTTCGGATCCTCGCGCGGACCGCCGTCCTCTCCGGCCTGCGACAGACTGTTGGGCTCGTAGTTGGCGCGGCCCTTGGGCACGGCCATCTGCATCTGTCCGTCGCGCTGCATGTTCTGGAACGGGCAGCCCTTGGCCTGATTGATCGGCAGCTGGTGGAAGTTGACCGTTCCCAGACGCGACAGCTGGGTGTCCTGATAGGAGAACAGCCGGCCCTGCAGCAGCGGGTCCTCCGAGAAGTCGATGCCCGGCGGGATGTTGGTGGGCAGGAAGGCGACCTGTTCGGTCTCGGCGAAGAAGTTGTCCGGGTTGCGGTTCAGCGTCATCTTGCCGATGACCCGCAGGGGATACAGTTCCTCGGGGATCAGCTTGGTAGAATCCAGCACGTCGAACGGCAGGGCGTCGGCCTGTTCCTGCGTCAGCAGCTGGACCGCCAGATCCCAGTCGGGGAAGTCGCCCGCGTCGATGGCCTCGAACAGGTCGCGGCGGTGGAAGTCCGGGTCGGCGCCGGCGATCTTGACCGCCTCGTCCCAACAGGTCGACTGCGTGCCGAGACGCGGCCGCCAGTGGAACTTGACCAGGGTCGCCTCGCCCGCCGCATTGACCAGCCGGAAGGTGTGGACGCCGAAGCCCTCGATCATGCGCAAGGATCGCGGAATGGTCCGGTCCGACATGGCCCACATGATCATATGGGTGCTCTCGGGCATCAGGCCGATGAAGTCCCAGAAGGTGTCGTGAGCCGACGCCGCCTGCGGATAGCCCCGGTCGGCCTCCATCTTCACCGCATGGATCAGGTCGGGGAACTTGATGGCGTCCTGAATGAAGAAGACCGGGATGTTGTTGCCGACGAGGTCCCAGTTGCCTTCGGTGGTGTACATCTTGACCGCGAAGCCGCGCACGTCGCGGGGCGTGTCGACCGAACCGGCGCCGCCGGCGACGGTCGAGAAGCGGGTGAACAGCTCGGTCTGCTTGCCGACCTCGGTCAAGATTTTCGCCGTGGTGTAGTCGGCGAGGCTCTCGGTCAGTTCGAACACGCCGTGGGCGGCCGAGCCGCGCGCGTGGACGATCCGCTCGGGGATCCGCTCATGGTCGAAATGCTGGATCTTCTCGCGCAGGACGAAGTCTTCCAGCAGATGCGGCCCGCGCGGACCGGCCGACAGGGTGTTCTGATTGTCGCTGACGGGGACGCCGTGATTGGTCGTAAGCTGGGTCTCCGGCGTCGAGGCGGTCTGATGGGTCTCGCCGGCGGCGCCGGGGATGGTGGAGGTTTTGGTCGTGGGCATGAGGGCGTCCTGACTGCGGGTTGCCGTCGGAACGCGCGGGTATGCTCAAGGTCTCAGCTTGGCCGTGGAAGAGGTCGCTGTGTCTGTTGGGTGACGTTGAGCGCCTACCCCGCCACCTGTCCGAAGTCGGCGACCTTGCCCATCACCGCCCGGACCTGACCCAGCAGCTTCAGGCGGTTGTCGCGCTCCTCGGCCACGTCGGAGTTGACCATCACGTCGGTGAAGAAGGCGTCCACCGGCGCGCGCAGACGGGCGAGCGCCGTCATGGCGGCGGCGAAGTCCTCGGCGTCCAGAGCCGCGTCGACGGCGGTGCGGGCGGCCTCGGTGGCGAAGACGAGTTTGACCTCGGCCTCTGGCTGGTTCGGCAGGCCGGTCTGGACCATGCCGGTCGGGACGGCGCCCTTCTTCTCCTCGGCCTTGAGGATGTTGGAGGCGCGCTTGTAGCCGGCCAGCAGATTGGCGCCGTCGTCGGTCGACAGGAAGGCGTCGAGCGCCTCCACTCGTGCCACCAGTTGGTCGATGAAGATCTCAGTCGTTCCAATCGTAGCAAAGGCGGCCGCTGCGATGTCGTGACGTGAGCCACGTTCACGGAGAAGCACAACGAGCCGCTCTTCCACAAACTGCAGAAGAGCCTCAATCCGATCGACGACGTCCAAGTAGCCAGCGCCGCGCATCCGTTTGGCATGCTCGACTGCGATGAAGTGGAGGTTGATGCGAGCCTTCGCTTCCAGCACCAGCCGGATCACCCCCAGCGCCGCCCGCCTCAGCGCGAATGGGTCCTTCGATCCCGTGGGCTTCTCGTCGATGGCGAAGAAACCAACCAACGTATCCAGCTTGTCGGCCAGGGCGACGGCGACGGTTAGTGGCGCGGTCGGGACCGAGTCGGCCGGGCCCTGCGGTTTGTAGTGGTCGCGGATGGCGTCGGCGATGGCCTCGGGCTCGCCGAAGGCGCGGGCGTAGTAGCCGCCCATGACGCCCTGAAGCTCCGGGAACTCGCCGACCATGCCGGACGCGAGGTCGGCCTTGGCCAGGCGGGCGGCGCGTTCGGCTTGATCCGGATCGGCGCCGACCAGCGGGGCGATCTCGCGAGCCAGGGCGGCGATGCGCATCGTCCGCTCGGCCAGGGTGCCGAGCTTAGCGTGGAAAGTGACGCCGCTCAGTTTCGACAGCCAGGCGTCGAAGCCGACCTTCTTGTCCTCGCCCCAGAAGAAGCGGGCGTCGTTCAGGCGGGCCGAGAGCACGCGGCTGTTGCCGGCGGCAAGCGCCACGCCGCCGTCCGAGGCCTCGACATTGGCGACGACGATGAAGTTGGGGGCCAGCTTGCCGGTCGCCGGGTCGCGCACCGCAAAATACTTCTGGTGCACCTTCATCGACAGACGCACGACCTCGGGCGGCAGGTCGAGGAACTGCGGGTCCATGTCGCCCAGAATCGGCGTCGGCCATTCGGCGAGGCCGGCGACCTCGTCCAGCAGGCCGTCGTCGTCGACCAGTTCCAGGCCGCGCGCATGGCAGGCGGCGCGGGCGGCCTCGAGGATCTTCAGCTTGCGGTCGGCGAAGTCGAGCAGGACGAAATGCTGTTCGAGCTTGGCGCGGTAGTCGGCGAAATCATGGACCGCGAACGGCTTGCCCGCCCCCATGAAACGGTGGCCCTCGGTGACGGCTTCGGCCGGCATGTCGTCGATCTCGAACGGAACCACCCGGCCGTCGAACACGGCGAGGATGCGCTTCAGCGGCCGGACCCAGCGCAGCGTGCCGTCGCCCCAGCGCATCGACTTGGGCCAGGGGAAGCCGCGCACGATCTGTTCGACCATGTCGGCGACAAGATCCGTCGTCTTCTGGCCCGGCTCACGGACGAGACCGTAGAAAAAGCCGTCCCGCTCGGTCAGGTCGGCGCGGGTCAGTTCGGTCTTGCGCAGGAAGCCCTCCAGCGCCTGTTCCGGCGCCGAGGCCCGCGGCCCGCGCACCTCCTCGCTGCGTTCGGGCGTGGCGGCCGGCAGGCCCTCGACCACCAGGGTCAGCCGGCGCGGGCCGGCGTAGGTGGTCAGGGTGTCATACGTCAGCCCGGCGGCCTTCAGCCGTTCGGTCGCCATACGTTCGAGGTCGCGCGCGGCGCCCGACTGCATGCGGGCGGGGATCTCTTCCGAGAACAGTTCGAGGAGGAGTTGGGGCATTACAGGCTCGAATTATATCCGCGCATCCCCGCGAAGGCGGGGATCCAGTTCTGTTGTGAGGCACGGTGCGTGGGATGAGGGTTCGCGCTCTGCCGGTCAGGCCTGTCGCCCAAAGCACTCGGTCCCCGCCTTCGCGGGGATGCACGGAAATGGGGGGCGGTCATGCCGATGCGCGCTCTTGTTCGACATACGCCAGCGCACAGGCCTTACACAGGTCGCGGATGCGGCCGATGTAGCTCTGGCGTTCGGCGACGGCGATGGCGCCGCGGGCGTCCATCAGGTTGAACAGATGTGAGGCCTTCAGGACCTGGTCGTAGGCGGGCAGGACCAGCTGCTGCCCCTGGGGCCCGGTCATGGCGAGGAGACGGGTCGATTCCGCCTCCATATCCTCGAACCGGCGCTTCAGCCCCTCGATGTCATAGCCGTGGAAGTTGGCTTCACTCTGCTGACGCTCGTTCTCGAGGAAGACCTCGCCATAGGTCAGGCCCTCCTTGGTGAACTTCAGGTCATAGACGTTGTCGACGCCCTGGACATACATGGCCAGACGCTCCAGCCCGTAGGTCAGCTCGCCCGAGACGATGTCGACCTCGATGCCGCCGACGCCCTGGAAATAGGTGAACTGGGTCACCTCCATCCCGTCGCACCAGACCTCCCAGCCCAGGCCCCAGGCGCCCACGGTGGGGTTCTCCCAGTCGTCCTCGACGAAGCGGATGTCGTGCAGTTTGGGATCGATGCCGATGGCCCGCAGCGAGCCGAGATAGAGGTCCTGCAGGTCGTCGGGGTTAGGCTTCAGGATGACCTGGAACTGGTAATAGTGCTGGAGCCGGTTGGGGTTCTCGCCATAGCGGCCGTCGCCGGGGCGGCGGCTGGGCTGGACATAGGCGGCCTTCCACGGGCGCGGGCCGAGCGCGCGCAGGACCGTGGCGGGGTGCAGGGTGCCGGCGCCGACCTGTTCGTCATAGGGCTGCAGGATCGCGCAGCCGCGATCGCCCCAGTATTTCTGCAGGGTCAGGATCAGGTCCTGGAAGGCAAGCGGTTCTGTCGGTGCGGCCACGGGGGAGTCTTTTGGGCAAGGAGAAAGGCGGCGGACCCTAGAGTCTGCCGCCTTTCAACTCAACCAACCCGGAAAGAGATTACGACTGCGGACGCGGGGCCGGGGTCGGAGCCTCGTCGGCGTCCTCGTCATCGACCTGACCGTCGGTCGGGTTGGGCACGGTCGGCGAGGCGACGGTCGTCGTGGTCGCGGCCGGCTGGCCGTTCGGCGCGTTCACGCTGGTCGCCGGGCGCGTCGTGGTCGTTGTGGCGACGGGCGGAGTCACCTCGTCGACGGTGTCGTCAGCCGGCGGGATCGCCGCGTCCGCGTCCTCACCGGCGGGAGCGGCTGCAGGAGCCGTCGCCGCCTCTGCGTCGCCGGTGGCGACCAAAGAGTCGGCCGGGTTCAGCACGCGGTCGATGATGAAGATCGAACCGTTGCCGGCATCAATGTCCGCCGTGGTCACCGTGGCGTTGTCGACCTTGATGGCGTCGCCGGTGCCGTCCAGTTGCACTTCGGTGGTGGCGGCGGTCTGGACGCCGCCCCTGGCGCCCTCGATCTGACTCGAGTTCACATCGGCCACGACCACATGGTACAGCAGCACCTGGCGCAGCTCGTTGACGTTGGCGGGGTCCATCAGACGCGTGCGGTCGGCTTCAGGCAGGGCGGCGAAAGCCGCGTCGGTCGGGGCGAAGATCGAGATCGCCGACTGGGTGCTGAGGGTCTCTGTCAGTTGGGCGGCGTCAAGCGCGGCCAGCAGGGTCGTGAACTGGCCGTTGGCACGCAGCACATCCACCACATTGTTTTCCACGACAGCGGCAGTTTGTGTCGAAGCGGCGGCATTCGTCGCGGCCTGGGCTGCGGCGGCGGCCGGCGCCTCGACCGGTTCTTCAGCGGCGACCGGCGGGGTGGCGGCAGGGCCAACCGGCGCCATTGGCGCGGTCTGGGCGAAGGCGGAACCGGCGCCGAACAGGGCCACGGCGGCGGTGGCGGTCAGAAGACGAGTGCGAAGCATGACAGTATCCTTTTCAATGCTGCATAGGCCGCCGAGGAGAATACGCTCGCGGCCCGTTACTCAGTGTTACGAAGCCAGTAAAAGTCTCTCACCCGGCACAGGTTCCACATGGCGTTGCTATTTAGTGGACCAGGACAAAACTTCGGGCGCTCTCACGGCCATCTCTGGGCGACCGTTACGATAATGCCGTTACCTTGCCTTATTGTGCAGATTTCGCCGCATCATCGCCCAACACCGTCGCCTCCACCCACCAATGGCCGTGGTTGCTGCGCAGGTTGGCTGCTGCGCGCCTGGCGCTCTCGCCGTCGTCGAACAGGCCGAAAACGGTCGCGCCCGATCCCGACATGCGGGTCAGGCGGGCGCCGGTCGCGGCCATGGCAGACAAAGCCGCGCCGATTTCGGGCTCAAGGGACACGGCGGGCGACTGAAGGTCATTCCGCTGACGGGCCAGCCAGTCGATCACGGTTGCGGGCGACCAGTCCTCCGGTGGGGCGGGACGGTCAGCGGACCTCGTCGCTCCGGCGTCGTAGGCGCGGTATACCGCCCCGGTCGGGGACGGCCGGCCCGGATTGGCGAGAACCGCGTGCAGCGGCGGAAGCGCGGGCTCGAAGGTCAGCCGGTCGCCGATGTCTTCCGCCCAGGCCGATCTTGCGGCGAGGCACATGGGACCATCCGCGCCGGCGACGCGCGAGATGCGCGCCAGCTCGACCTCGGTCAGGTCGGGGCCCAGCGCTCTGGCGGCCAGCCTCAAGGCGCTGCCGGCGTCCGACGATCCGCCGCCCAGACCGGCCGCGATCGGAAGGCTTTTCTCCAGGGTGATGGCCAGAGACGGCTCGCCGATGCCCGCCACATGTCCCAGTTCGCGCATGACCCGCAGGATCAGGTTGTCGTCGTCGCTCGCCAGGGCTTCCGCGAACGGACCGGTGACCGTCAGGGACAGGCGATCCGCTTGGGTCACCCAGACCCGGTCACCGACGTCGGCGAAGGCCACAAGGCTGGACAAGGGATGGTAACCGTCGGCGCCGGGCACGGCGACATGGAGGAACAGATTGATCTTTGCCGGAGCGAGAGCCGACAGCGTGTCGGGCCGGGGCGTGGTCAGAGCTCCAGCCCCTCGGTCAATTTGCGCTCGACCTCGGCGCGACGTTCGTCGTCGGGGTCCAGGGTCAGGACGCGGTTCCACTGGAAGCCCGCCTCGCGCCGGCGCCCGACCTGCCAGTAGGCGTCGCCGAGGTGGTCGTTGATCTCGGCGTTGGCGGGCTCCTTGGCGACGGCCTGCTCCAGGGTGTCGACGGCGGTGTCGAACTGGCCCTGGCGATACTGGGCCCAGCCGAGGCTGTCCTGGATGTTCCCGTCGTCAGGGTCGGCGGCATGGGCGCGGGCGATCATCTCGGCGCCCTCCGCCACCCGCGTGCCGCTGTCGACCCAGAGGTAGCCGAGATAGTTCAGGTAGGACGGCTCGTTCGGCTCTTGCTGCAAGGCCGCCCACAACTGCGCCTCCGCCTCGGTGATCCGGCCGAGGGATTCATAGGCGGCGCCGCGCATGAAGCGGACGTTGGCGCCCTGGTTCCCCGTATCCAGCAGCGGGCCGTTCAACAGGGCCAGGGCCTCGTCGTACCGCTCCAGCTGCAGCAGCTGGCCGGCGGTGACAAAAGCGATACCAGGATCGGTCGGGTTCGCCTCTCTTGCCGCCTGGAAGGCAGCAAGAGCCTCGTCCAGCCGCTGCTCCTCGGCCAGACTCAGGCCGATGGCGACCTGGGCGCCCGCATAGAGGGGCAGGTCGCTGCGCGGAACCTGGGACAGGGCGTCCCTAGAGGCCGTGTCCAGGTTCGCCTTGGCCAGGGTCTGACCCAGCAGATAAAGGCTGCCCGGCTCGGACTGCAGGTTCAGCGACAGGCGCAGATAGACGACCGCGAACTCGTTGGCGTTCTCGCTGGACGCCTGACGCGCGGCGATGACCAGGGCGCGCGCGGCGCCGTCGCGATAGTCGGGGAGCGCCGGGGGCCGGCCCCGGGCGTCCACACGCGCCTTGGCGGAAACGATGGCGGGATCCTGAGAACCGGCGGCCAGGGTCGTATCGTAGAAGGCCAGGGCGTCGGCGCGCTTGCCGCGACGCTCCAGGAACTCGCCATAGGCGGCGCGGAACAGGGGGGCGGCGCGGGCATCGAAGGCCAGACCCTGGAGTTCGGCCTCGGCTTCGTCGTAGCGACGGCGGTGCTCCAGCAGCTGGGCGCGATGGTAGCGGCCGAACAGGACAGTGATCGGGTCGCCGGTCGGGTTGGGTTCAGCCAGGGCCGTGTCCCAGTCCCCGGCGGCGGCGGCGATCCACGGGCCGATCAGGGCGGCGGCGCGGGCATGGGGCGCCAGGACCGGACGCATCTTGAGCGCCTCATTGCCCACGCGAGCCTCGCCCGCCACCAAGGTCTGGACCACCGACACCAGGGCGCCGGCCTCGCTGAACGCCGCAGGCGTGGCGTCAGAACTCGGCGAGATCCGCGCCGCGACGTCCAGATCCCCGGCCAGGAGGGCGGCGGTGAACGCCTGGTCGCGGACGGCCGGCTGTTCCGGCGTCAGGGCTTCGACGGCGCTCAGATAGGCGGACCCCGTCTCGGCCTCTCCGCGGCTGAGGGCGGACCGGCCGGCGAGGTAGAGACCATAGGCGGTGCGCCCCTGGTCATCGCGCGGCGCGGGGGACCAGACGCGGGGAATGGCCTCGATGGTCGGCGCGGGCGAGTCCGCGTTCTCGCCGACCACGATCATGGGAGCGGGGATCGGCGGCTCGGGCAGGACGTCCCGAATCCGCGGCGCCGGGTCGGCCACCGGCGGCGCCGCCTGGGCGAAAGCGGGGGCCGCCGTCAGGGCGGTGAAGGCGACGAGGATCGAGCGGAGGGAGGCGTGACGCATGTCGCCGACATTCACCGGCTTATGCGGCGACGACAAGGCACACTCCTCCCCCATCGGGGGGCTTGCGGTCGGCTCGTATACGAGCGGATCCTCAAGGCTCGGAGCGAAGCGGAGAGACGGAGGGGGCTCTTCCCGGACTCCGGCGTCTGTGGCTAGCCCCCTCCACCACTTCGTGGTCCCCCTCCCCCGACGGGGGAGGATTCACATGTTCGGATAGTTCGGGCCGCCGCCGCCCTCGGGGGTGGTCCAGACGATGTTTTGCGACGGATCCTTGATGTCGCAGGTTTTGCAGTGGACGCAGTTCTGGGCGTTGATGACGAATTTCGGATCGGTCTTCGCCACCTCGTCGGCATAGATGACCTCATAGACCCCGGCCGGGCAGTAGAGGCGCGCAGGCTCGCCGTATTTGGGCAGGTTGACCCGGATCGGGACGGTCGGGTCGATCAGCTTCAGGTGGGCCGGCTGTTCCTCGGCATGGTTGGTGTTGGAGATGAACACCGACGACAGCTTGTCGAAGCTGAGCTTCCCGTCCGGCTTGGGATAGACGATCGGCTTGTGCTTCGAGGCGAGTTCGGTCGAGGCGGCATCCGTCTTGGCGTGCTTCAGCGTCCCGAACAGCGAGGCGCCGCCGAAGAGGGTGCCGAACCACATGTCGAAGACGCCCAGCGCCCCGCCCAGGGTCGTGCCGAACCTGGTCAGGAAGGGCTTGGCATTGCGGACGCGCTTCAGCTCCTGGAAGACCCAGCTGTTCTCGTAGGCGGCCTGGTATTCGACCAGCTCGTCGCCAGACCGCCCGACCATGACAGCCTCGTAGGCGGCGTCGGCGGCCAGCATGCCGGTCTTCATGGCGTTGTGGCTGCCCTTGATGCGCGGCACGTTCACGAAGCCCGCCGAGCAGCCGATCAGGACGCCGCCGGGGAAGGACAACTTCGGCACCGACTGGAACCCGCCCTCGGTGATCGCGCGCGCGCCGTAGGAGATGCGGGTCCCGCCCTCCAGGTGCTGGGCGATGGCGGGGTGGTGTTTGAAGCGCTGGAACTCGTCGAACGGCGACAGGAAGGGGTTCTTGTAGTTCAGGTGCACGACGTAGCCGATGGCCACGTAGTTGTCCCCGAAGTGGTACATGAAGGAGCCGCCGCCGGTGAACTCGTCCAGCGGCCAGCCGGTCGTGTGCTGGGCCAGGCCCGGCTGGTGCTTTTCGGGGCTGACCTGCCACAGCTCCTTCAGGCCGATGCCGTATTTCTGCGGCGACTTGCCGTCCTGCAACTTGTGGCGGGCGATGATGGTCTTGGCCAGCGATCCGCGCACGCCCTCGGCGATGAAGACATATTTGCCGTGCAGTTCGATGCCGGGCTGGAAGTCGCCGGTGGGCTGGCCATGCTTGTCGATGCCGAAGACGCCCGCGACGACGCCCTTCACCCGGCCCGACGGTTCATCCCAGACGACATGGCTGGCGGCCATGCCGGGATAGACCTCGACGCCCATTCCCTCGGCCTGCTCGCCCAGCCAGCGCGTGACGTTGCCCAAGGAGGCGATGTAGCAGCCGTCGTTGTGCATCATCGGCGGCAGCATCGCCATCGGCAGGCTGACCTGGCCCATCGGACCCAGGACCATGAACCGGTCCCTGGTCACCGGGGTCTCAAGCGGCGCGCCCATAGCCTTCCAGTCGGGGAACAACTCGTTCAGCGCCTTGGGGTCGATCACGGCGCCCGACAGGATGTGGCCGCCGATCTCGGCCGACTTCTCCAGCACGGCGACCGAGATGTCCTTGCCGTCCTTCTCGGCGCGCTGCTTGAGGCGGATGGCGGCGGCGAGGCCGGCCGGGCCGCCCCCGACGATCAGGACGTCGTATTCCATGACCTCGCGCTCGACGCCCGCGAGCGCCTCCAGCGGCGGCAGGTTGTCGAGGACGGCCTCCTGAGCCGCAGTTTCGACGCCGCCTTCGATCGCTTGCTCGGCCATGTCGCTTCTTGTTCCTCGTACGTCGGGTGGGCTTTATTGTTTATGGGCACTTATCGGAAGGTGACGCGAGGGCGGTCAAGGCTTATCCCTGACCCTGCCCTGCCATGAACGCCGAACCCCGAGACATCGCCGCCGTCGAAAGCCTGCTCGCCTTCTGGGCTGATGCGGGGGTGGGCGCCTGTTTCGAGGAGGCGGCGGTCGACCGGACCATCGTCGTCGCACCCGCCCTCAAGGCCGTGACCAGGGCGACGGCGTCGGTCACGCCGGTCGTCGACATGGTCGACGCCACCTCGGACGCGCGACGTCTGGCCCATTGTGCGGACACGATGGAGGCGCTGGCCGAGGCCGCCGCCCGCTTCAAGGGCTGCGAACTGGTCGGGATGGGCGCCAGGGGCTGCGTCTTCGGGCGGGGCGATCCGCATGCCCCGATCCTGATCATCGGCGAGGCGCCTGGAGCGGAGGAAGACGCGGCAGGCGAGCCCTTCGTGGGCAAGGCCGGCAAGCTGCTGGACAAGATGATCGCGGCGGCCGGGCTGACCGGCAAGGTCTACACCACCAACACCGTCTTCTGGCGGCCCCCGGGCAACCGGACCCCGACACCCCAGGAACAGGCCGTTTGCGCGCCGTTCGTGGAGCGGGCCTTCTTCCTGATGAAGCCGAAAGCGGTGCTGCTGCTGGGCGCGGCGGCGGCCAGGGGCGTGCTGAAGACCGACGAGGGCATTATGCGGATGCGCGGCCAGTGGCGCGAATGGCGGCTGGCCGAGGGCGACGTCTCAGCGCCCGTGATGCCGACCCTGCACCCCGCCTTCCTGCTGCATCAGCCCCAGGCCAAGCGTCAGGTCTGGGCGGACATTCTGGAACTGGCCGTCAAACTGGACGGACAGGAAAACGCCTGAAACCACAGTTACAGGGTTCCATGCCGCTGATGTGATTGAGGCATCGACCGCATTGCGGCATACTTCTTGTTTGACGACCGATCGCAGAGCACGCGTCTCCTGAATCGAGACGGGAACGCGAAGCACGAGGGGGCCGCCGCCTTGTTCATTATCCGCCGCCGCGCCTTCCGGGCGCAGACGCTCGCCTTTGTGATGGCCGCCGCGTCGGCCGCCGCACTGCCAGCCCTCGCCGCCCCCGAATCCTATCTGTCGGCCGTCGCCTCAGAGATCGGGGCCGAGGGCGAACAGGGCATCCGCATCAGCACCAACGCCCTCTCCAACGCCGATCGGCTGAGCTACACCACCGCCTTCGACGCCCTGCGTCGCGGCGATCTGGACGCGGCCCGCGCCTCCGCGCTCCAGGCCGGCGACCGCGTCCTGCTGGGCCAGGTCGAGTTCGAGCGGATGTTCCACCCGAACTATACCGCCTCCTATGACGAACTGGCGGCCTGGCTTCAGGACTATGCCGACCTGCCGAGCGCCCAGCGCGTTTACGCCCTGGCCGAGCGTCGTCGCCCGGACGGCGCCGAGGCGCCCCGCCGCCCGACGGGCGCCTATTTCAGCCGCACCTGGGACGCGGTCGCCGCGGGCGGCGGCAACTCTGAGGCCGATCCCGCCAAGGCCGCCCGCGTCGCCCTGAACCGCGACGACCTGCAGGGCGCCGTCAGCCAGGGCGAACAGATCGGCGACTGGTGGGTTGTGGGCCTGGCGGCCTGGCGCACCGGCGACTATCCGCGCGCCTACACCGCCTTCGAACGCGTCGCCGTCGATCCGACCGAGGACGGCTGGACCCGCGCCGGCGCCGCATTCTGGGCCGCACGCGCCGCCGGCCAGATCGGCCGTCAGGACCGGATCCCGGAGTTCCTGCGCCTGGCCACACGCTGGCCCGCCACCTTCTATGGCCAGATCGCCCTGCGTCAGCTCGGCGAAGAGCCGGTCATCCTGAACGGCGACGGCCCCACCCCCTATGAGGCGGTCGCTCGCACCTCGTCGGCCAGCGATGGCCCCGTCGGCGTCAATCAGCGCGAGATGGACGACTTCCTCAACGAAGACCCGCGCGCCCGGCGCACGGTCGCCTTCTTCGAGATTGGCCGCGCCGGCGACGCCCGCGACGAACTGCGCAACGGCCTGCGCACCGCCAGCGATCGCACGCGCCGCCTGTGGACCGGCCTCGCCCGCGTGCTGGGCCCACGCCTCGGAGGCGGCGGCGGCTCCGACGGCAGCCGGATCGACGTCACCAACTATCCGATGCCCGAGATCGCGCCCGAGGGCGGCTGGACCCTGGAACGCTCGCTGGTCTACGCGATCGCCCGCAAGGAAAGCGGCTTCAACGCCGAGGCCCGGTCACCGGTGGGCGCCTATGGCCTGATGCAGGTCATGCCGTCGACGGCGGCCGAGATGACCGGCGACCGCAGCTTCGTCTCGACCCCGCAACGTCTGTTTACCCCGGCGACCAATGTCCGTCTGGGCCAGACCTATGTGAACCGCATGCTGGCGCGTCCCGAGTTCCAGGGCGACCTGCTGCGCGCTGTGGCCAGCTACAACGCCGGACCCGGCCCCATGCTGGGCGCCCTGCGCCGTCTGGGCCCGAACCCCGATCCCCTGCTGCTGATCGAGACGATCGACGTGCCCCAGGCGCGCGAATACGTCGAGAAGGTCGTCGCGGCCTACTGGATCTATCAGCGCATGACGGGCGGGCCTCTGAACACGCTCGACGCCGTGGTGGCGGGCCAGACCCTGGTGCCGATCAGCCTCGACTATGTCGCCCCGCCGCCCGGCCAGGAACCCACGCCGCTGTCGACCGAGCCGGTTCAGGTCGCGTCGATGCAGCCGGTCGGAACGCGCTAGGCCCCAAATCGGTTGGACTCTGTGGACTCGGCTTGTCCGAGTCCACAGAGTCCAAATCTTGACCGCTTAGCTCGGCACACGCCAGCAAGCAGCGGATTTATCAGACCTTTTTGTATAGACCATCTCGACGACGGCCGAACACCCTACAGGATGCTGCCGACCAGCGAGGCGCAGAGGCAGCAACCTACCAGGATGAACACGCCCTAGGTCATCAGCGTCGGGCGGCGCTGGGCCTGCGGCGGAGCGATGTTCGGGGCGGTCGTCAGTTGGGCGGACATGGCGAAGGGTCTCGGGTTCAATCGGTACCGTAACGTCGTTCCCTTAAGGGCCGGTTCGCAGGTCTGATTAATCGGTCGTGACCCTGACCAAAGGCCGAACCGTGACAGCGAGGCCCGCCCATTCGAGGAAGTCCGGCTGCTGTAGCAGCGCGGCAACATATGTGGCCGCCACGCCATCCACGTCCCCGTGGTCCGCCAGATCGATCTGATAGTGACGGAACCGGGCGGCCAGCGGCGTGAAGAAGGCGTCCGGCATCGACCACTCGCCGAACAGGTAGGGCCCGCCCGCGCCGAACCGGGCGCGCATCTCGGTCGCGATGGAGACGAAGCGGCGGACGTCGGCGGCGACCGATTCGCTCGTTGGGGTCGGCGCCCGGTCTGGCCCGACCATGGTGTGGATCACGCCCGCAGCATCCGGACCCATGCCGCATTCGCTCCGCATCGCCCCGAAGCCCGCGTGCATCTCGCAGGCCACCGACCGGGCCAGCCAGCGGGCGTGGGCATCCGACGGCCACAGCTTCGCGTTCGGGAAGCGCTCGGCGGCGAAGACGCAGATCGCCATCGAATCCCAGAGGGTCACCCCGTCGACGTTCAGGACCGGAACCTTGCCGTTGGGCGAATGCTCGGCGAGCGCCGCCGCCGATTCGGGTCCGTACAGGGGGACCTCGCGCACGGTGAACTCGGCGCCGCACCGCTTCAGCACCAGCCAGGGCCGCAGCGACCAGGTCGAGAAGGCCATATTGCCGACGATCAGTTCCACGGTCGCTCTCCCTGTGATTCTTCTTCTACCGTGCACCCCGGCGAAGGCCGGGGTCCAGACGAAGGATTACCTGGGCAAGGTCAGCGAACTCGATGCGACATCCCGGCCACCCTGTCCGTGATGTGGACCCCGGCCTTCGCCGGGGTGCATAGTGAGAGGTTGGAGCCCCGCCGCTTGACTCCGAGGGGCTCGGGACCGACACGCACGGCCCATGATCAGCCGCTATTCCCGCCCCGAAGCCGTCGCCATCTGGTCCTCCGAGACCAAGTACAAGATCTGGTTCGAGATCGAGGCCCATGCCGCCACCAAGATGGCCGAGCTGGGCGTCATTCCGACCGAGGCCGCCGAGGCCATCTGGGCCAAGGGCGAGAACGCCGCCTGGGATTCAGACCGGATCGACGAGATCGAGCGCACGACCAAGCACGACGTCATCGCCTTCCTGACCCATGTGTCGGAGACGGTCGGCGAGGAAGCCCGCTTCCTGCACCAGGGCATGACGTCCTCGGACGTGCTGGACACCTGTTTCGCGGTGCAGCTGGCGCGGGCGTCGGACCTGCTGATCGCCGGCGTCGACCGGGTGCTGACGGCGCTGGAAGCCCGGGCGAAGGAGCATAAATATACTCCAACCGTCGGCCGCAGCCACGGCATCCATGCCGAGCCGGTGACCTTCGGCCTCAAGCTCGCCGGCTATCACGCCGAGTTCCAGCGGGCCAAACGTCGCCTGATCACAGCGAAGGAAGAGATCGCCACCTGCGCCATCTCCGGCGCGGTGGGGACTTTCGCCAACGTTGATCCGGCTGTTGAAGAGTATGTCGCCGAGAAGATGGGCCTCCAGGTCGAGACCGTCTCGACCCAGGTCATCCCACGTGATCGTCACGCGGCCTTCTTTGCGGCCCTCGGCGTCGTCGCCTCCTCGATCGAGCGTCTGGCGGTCGAGATCCGCCACCTGCAGCGCACCGAAGTCCTCGAAGCCGAGGAGTTCTTCGACAAGGGCCAGAAGGGCTCGTCGGCCATGCCGCATAAGCGCAATCCGATCCTGACCGAGAACCTGACCGGCCTGGCCCGGCTCGTCCGCTCGTCAGTGGTCCCGGCGATGGAGAACGTCGCCCTGTGGCACGAGCGGGACATCAGCCACTCCTCGGTCGAACGCGGCATTGGCCCGGACGCGACCATCCACCTGGACTTCGCCCTGAACCGTCTGGCCGGGGTGATGGAGCGTCTGCTGGTCTACCCGGAGAACATGCAGAAGAACCTCGACAAACTCGGAGGCCTCGTCCACTCGCAAAGGGTGCTGCTGGCTCTGACCCAGCTGGGTCAGTCGCGCGAGGACTCCTATGAGGCGGTCCAGCGCAACGCGATGAAGGTCTGGCGTGGCGAGGGGAATTTCCTAGACTTCCTCAAGGAAGACCCGGTGGTGATCGTGCCCGACGCCGAGCTCGAGACCCTGTTCGACCTCGGCTATCACACCAAGCATGTGGACACGGTGTTCAGGCGCGTGTTCGGATAGTGCGTGCCTGAGCCCATCCGCCTGAACCCGGACCTCGATACCCGCGACTTCGCCGGCGCGTTCCAGCGCGACGGCATGGTGCAGGTCCCCGACTTCCTCACGCCCGACAGCGCCGACCGACTCGAAGCGGCGCTGAAGACGGGGACGCCGTGGGGTCTGTCGCTGACCGACGCCGCCGGCAGGGGCGAATGGCTCTCGCCCCAGGCGATCCAGACACTTGGCCGCGAGGGCCTGGCGGCCAAGGCGCGCGAAGCCATGACCGGCGCGCGGACCGGCTTCGCCTTCAGCTTCCTGTCCTATCCCATCATCGACGCCCTGCTGGCCGGGAACGAGCCGGGGCATCCGACCCATGAGCTGGTTCAGCTGCTGAACAGCCCCGAGGCGCGCGACTTCTGCGCCGCCGTGGCGGGCGAAAGGGGGATCACCAAGATCGACGCCCAGGCGACCCTGTTCCGGCCCGGCGACTATCTGACCCTGCACAACGACACGGGCGTCGGCGAACGGCGGGCGGCCTATACGCTGGGGCTGACACGCGACTGGCGGACGGACTGGGGCGGCCAGCTGCTTTTCCACGACGAGGCCGGCGACGTGCCGCGCGGGCTGATGCCGAGGTTCAATGTGCTGACCCTGTTCAAGACGCCGCAATGGCACACGGTGGCGACCGTCGCCCCCTATGCCGGGGCGCCGCGCCTGTCGATCACGGGCTGGCTGCGCGACGACAAGCCCTACGCCGAACAGGGGCGGTGACGGTCAAACGGGCCTTCGCGCCCCTCGCCGACCACTGGACCCGCGTTCTGGTCCTGGGCAGTCTTCCCGGCGACGCCTCGCTGAAGGCCGCCCAGTACTATGCCCACCCGCAGAACGGCTTCTGGCGGCTGATCGGCGTGGCCATCGGTCGCGACCTGCAGGCCATGGCCTGTCCCGACCGCGTCGAGGCTCTAAGAGTCTCCGGCGTCGGCCTCTGGGATGTGATCGCATCGGCGGAACGGACGGGAAGTCTGGATGCCGCGATCCGGTCGCCCGAGGCGGCGGACCTGCGCGGCCTGATCGCCGGACTGCCGAGCCTTAAAGCCGTCGCCTTCAACGGCGCAACGGCGGCGAGGGGCGGGCGCAAGGTTCTGGCCGACATCGAGGGGCTGACGTTGATCGACCTGCCCTCGTCCAGCCCGGCCCATGCATCCCGGACCCTCGCGGAAAAGGCGGAACGCTGGGCCATCCTGAAAGACTTCCTCGCCGAGGACGCCTGAAGGCAGGCGACGCCTGCGGCGTTTTGGCCGTTATGCATCCTTTCGGGCTCCCACCCGTCTTTACGTGCGACGCCGCCGATCACAGGCGGTTCTCAGGAGAGAAGCCATGAACACCCGTCTGCTCACCATTACCGTCGCCTCAGCCGCCCTGCTGGGCCTGGCCGCCTGCAACAGCGGCGCCGAGACTGACAACACCGCCACCGACGCCGCGCCGGCAGATGCCATGGCCCCCGCCACGACCGACCCTGTCGTGGGCGGCACCTCGATGAGCCCCAACGACACGATCGTCGCCAACGCCGCCAAGGCCTCGAACCTGACCACCCTGGTCAGCGCCGTGCAGGCCGCCGGTCTGGCCGAGACCCTGTCGGGCCCCGGTCCGTTCACGGTCTTCGCGCCGGACAACGCCGCCTTCGAAAAGGTACCGGTCGCAACGCGCGAAGCCCTGCTGGCGCCCGCGGGCAAGGCTGACCTGACCAAGATCCTGACCTATCACGTCGTGCCTGGCCGTCTGACCGCCGCCGATCTGGCCACCCAGGCCCAGGCCAACGCCGGCAAGGTCGAACTGACCACCGTTGAAGGCGACACCCTGACGGTCAATGTGAACCCGGACGGTTCGGTCACCCTGACCGACGAGAACGGCGGAACCTCGCGCGTGACACAGGCCGACGTCCTGCAATCGAACGGTGTGGTTCACGTCATCGACACCGTCGTGATGCCGGCCTGAATTTCTCGGTGAACCCTTTGGGTCTTGCTGCATTTCACTGAGGCGCAAGACGCAATAGACATCGGGTGAGGCTATCCCCCAGCCCCCGATCAAGGAAGGGCCGCAGCTCCCCCCCGCTGCGGCCCTTTTTTGTTGTCCGGAATTGAGCACCGACCCAGGAGGCCGGCGGCGGGGATTACTCCCCGGCGCGGACCTGGTCGCGGGCCATGGATGCCAGTTCGTCCATCTTGGAGCGGATCTCGCCCTCGGACACGCTCAGGCCGGAGCCCTTGAAGTCGCCGGCGATCTTGCGGAACACGTCTTCGTCGCCCGGCTGTTCGAAGTCGGCACGGACGACGGCCTTGCCGTATTCCTCGGCCGAATCGGGGCTCAGGCCCATCTTCTCGGCCGCCCACAGACCCAGCAGCTTGTTGCGCCGGGCCATGGCCTTGAATTCCTGCTCCTGATCGAGCGCGAACTTGGACTCGAAGCCCTTTTCCCGATCATTGAAGGTCGTCATCAGTCGTCAGTCCATTCGTCGCGGGCCAGAGAATGAGACGGCGCCGCCGGGGTGGTCTATCGCTCCAGACCCCTGCAACGCAACGGATAACGGCTCGCATGCGGCGTCCCGTTCACGGACGATACCCACCTGTGGCGCCGGAGTCCGCACATGGGTTCGTTTGTGTCGCACGGCAGTTTCCGCTAAGGACCGCGCGACCCATTTCCCGCACAGCTCGAGACCGGATCGCGCCGCCCAGACGAGTTTTCTGGCCGCGCGATTTTCGTTTTCGGGCGATGCGCCATCCCGTCTGGGACCAAGATGATGAATTCGAAGCGCAAGAAGATCTACGAAGGCAAGGCCAAGATCCTTTACGAAGGACCGGAGCCCGGCACCCTGATCCAGTATTTCAAGGACGACGCCACGGCCTTCAATGCCCAGAAGAAGGCGACGCTGGAAGGCAAGGGCGTCATCAACAACCGCATCAGCGAGTTCGTGATGACGCGCCTGAACGGCATCGGCGTCACCAACCACTTCATCAAGCGACTGAACCTGCGCGAGCAGCTGATCCGCGAAGTCGAGATCATTCCGCTCGAGGTGGTGTGCCGCAACATCGTGGCCGGTTCGCTGGCGACGCGCCTGGGCCAGGAGGAGGGCACGCCCCTGCCCCGTTCGATCATCGAATTCTATTACAAGAAGGATGAGCTGAACGACCCGATGGTGACGGAAGAGCACATCACGGCGTTCAACTGGGCCTCGACCCAGGAGATCGACGACATCCTGGCCATGACCCTGCGCGTGAACGACTACCTGTCGGGCATGTTCGGCGCGGTCGGGATCACCCTGGTGGACTTCAAGATCGAGTTCGGCCGCGTGTGGGAAAACGACTTCAGCCGCGTCATCCTGGCCGACGAGATCAGCCCGGACAGTTGCCGCCTGTGGGACACGGCGACCGGCGAGAAGATGGACAAGGACCGGTTCCGCCGCGACCTGGGCAATGTCATCGAGAGCTATACCGAGGTCGCCAAACGCCTCGGCATCATGAAGGACATGCCGACCGTGATTCAGGGGGGACTGCACTGATGGCCAAGGTCAAGGTTCACGTTTTCCTGAAGCCCGGCGTTCTGGACGTCCAGGGCAAGGCCGTCGAAGGCGCCCTGAAGGGTCTGGGCTGGGCCGGCGTCGCCAATGCCCGTGTCGGCAAGCTGATCGAGTTCGATCTCGATGGCGTTGAAGACCCTGCCGCCGAGGCGGGGAAGATGTGCGAGACCCTGCTGGCCAATACGGTGATCGAGAGCTACCGGATCGAACTCGCGTAGCAACCGCCACAGATGGCGGTCGTTTCAGACTCCTCACGCAAGGCGCGACCCATGACCTTCAGCCTGACCTCCAACGACATCACCGACGGCGGGACGCTGAAGGACGACCAGGTCCAGGCCAAGGGCAACACCTCGCCGCATCTGGCTTGGTCGGGGGCGCCAGAGGGCACGAAGTCCTATGCCATTACCGTGTTCGATCCGGACGCGCCGACGGGGTCGGGCTTCTGGCACTGGACGGTGGCCAACATCCCCGCCGGGATCCGCGAGATCCCGACCGGCGGTCCTGTGCCGGCCGGCGCGGTCGAGGGTCGAACCGACTACGGCGAGCCCGGCTTCGGCGGGGCCGCTCCGCCTCCGGGCCATGGTCCGCACCGCTACATCTTCACAGTCTTCGCTGTCGATGTGGACGGCCTGCCTGTGAAGCCCGAGGATTCGGGCGCCAAATACGGCTTCAACCTGCACTTTCATACCCTGGCCAAGGCGTCGATCACGGCGACCTACGAGAACAAGGGCTGAGTTGGAGGCCACTGCGAACCCTGATAGGTTTCGTCTCAGGCCGATGCGACAAACGACCTGATCTTTGAGGTGCTCAAGGCGGTGCAAAGGGATGTATCCGCCGTCCGCTCCGACATGTCCGATCTGAAGCAGCAGATGACCGCCGTTCGAGGCCACCTTGTCGCGATTCAGCAGGATGTGGGCGATATCTACAATCGCTTGGGCCATATGTAAGACCGCGTGGATCGCATAGAGGTGCGTCTCGGACTCGTCGAACCTGCGCACTGACAAGCCGGACAATCCCTGCTAAACGCCCGCGCCATGAGCGCAGCCGTCATCGTCTTTCCCGGGTCCAACTGTGATCGCGACTGCAAGGTCGCCATCGAACGCTCCACCAATGAGCGGGTCGAGATGGTCTGGCATCAGGAGACCGAATTGCCTTCGGGCCTCGACCTGATCGTGTTGCCGGGTGGCTTTTCCTACGGCGACTACCTGCGTTGCGGGGCGATGGCGGCGCAGTCGCCGGTGATGCAGGCGGTGAAGAAGGCGGCGGACGACGGGGTCGTTGTCGTCGGCATCTGCAACGGCTTCCAGATCCTCTGCGAGGCCGGGATGCTGCCGGGCGCACTGCTGCGCAACGCCGGGCTGAAATACGTCTGCAAGCCGATCTCGCTGGAAGTGACCAATGGCCAGACCCGCTTCACCGCCGGCTACCAAGGCCAGCGCGAGGTCGACATGACCCAGGGCAATGGCGACGGGAATTATTTCGCCGACGCCGACACCCTCGCCCGGATCGAGGGCGAGGGTCAGGTCGTGTTCCGCTATGTCGACAATCCGAACGGCTCGGTCGGCGATATCGCCGGGTTGCAGAACGCGCGTGGCAATGTGCTGGGGATGATGCCCCATCCGGACCGCGCCTTCGAGGCCGAGCTTGGCTCTGCAGACGGCGCGACCCTGTTCCGGTCGATCTACGCGGCTGCCTAGGCTTCGTCGGAATTCTCGTCGCGTTCCAGGGTGCCATCGGCGCCGGATTCGCCGATCGAGGCCAGTTCTCTGGCGCCGACGCCCAGACCCTGTTCCAATGCAATATTGGTCTCGACTTCTTCGGTGTCGGGGTCAGGCGATTCGGCGGGAATTTTGGGATCGATCATGGTCGGCTCTCCTGTTCGGGGGATGTGCAAGAGATAGCGTATCGCCGAACAGCCGGTTCCGGCTGAACTTTGATACGTGATGTGCGTAGTGTCGGGTATGAGCACCTCGCCCCATCCGACTCTCGTTGCCGCCGACCCGGCACGGCAGACCCGAAGGCTGGCTGTCTTCGCCTGCATGGTCTTCGCGCTTGCTACCGGCCAACTGCAACAACTGGTGAACCTCGGGCAATCGCCGGCCGAGTTCGCTGCTGACAGCGATGCGACCCTGCGGGTCGTCGGCTGGGCCTTCGCCATCTGGGGGCCGATCTATCTGGGGCTGATCACCTACGCCGTCCGCCAGTTGCTGCCGAAGACACATGAGACCGAGATGCTGCGCGCGTTCGGCTGGCCATCGGTGCTCGCGCTGCTCGGTATCGGCTGGTGGATCATTGCGGCAGCGTGGGATCTGGAAGTCGCCACGATCGTACTGATCTTCGGGTCGCTGATCGTGCTGCTCATTCCGCTGGTGCAGAAAGCAGACGCCATCCGAAGGCTCGGAAAGGGCGACCGAGACCGATGGATGACGATCTGGCCGCTCGCTGCGCTGGCGGGATGGCTGACCGTGGCGGCGCCGGTGAACCTTTTGACCGTCGCAACAGGCAACGGCGACCTGCCGGCCATCCTTCCTCCGACCGCGTGGGCGCTGGTCGCTGTAGTCATCGCGGCGGCGCTCGGCCTGTTCGTCACCTTGCGGACGCGGGTGCTGGCCTACCCCCTACCGGTCGCCTGGGGGTTGTTGGGCGTATTCGTGGCCGAGCAGGAGAGGGGCAATGCCGTCCTGGCGTTCGGGTCCCTGGCGGCATCGCTGGTGGTGTTGGGGGGCGGCCTGATCATCGTGCTCGGACTGAGACGGGTCGCGACCTGAGGTCAGCGGTCCAGTTCAGGCGGGTGCTTGGGTTCACGCGAGAGTCCCGCTATGAGGCGCGGCCATGAGCGTTCCTGAAAAGACCATGGCCGAACTGGCCGCCGAATACGGCCTGAACCCCGCCGAGTATCAGGTCGTCCTCGACCGACTGGGCCGCGAGCCGAATCAGCTGGAGCTGGGCGTCTTCTCGGTGATGTGGTCGGAGCACTGCTCCTACAAATCGTCGAAGATCCATCTGGGAAAATTCCCGACCAAGGGGCCGCGCGTGATTTGCGGCCCGGGCGAGAACGCGGGCGTCATCGACATCGATGACGGGGATGCATGCATCTTCAAGATGGAGAGCCACAACCACCCCTCCTACATCGAACCCTATCAGGGCGCGGCGACGGGCGTGGGCGGGATCATGCGCGACGTCTTCACCATGGGCGCGCGCCCGGTTGCCCTGCTGAACGCCCTGCGCTTCGGCGATATCGGGCATGAGAAGACCAGGCGGCTGGTGAAGGGCGTGGTGTCGGGCATCGGCGGTTACGGCAACTGCGTCGGCGTGCCCACGGTGGCGGGCGAGACCAACTTCCATTCCGGCTACAACGGCAACATCCTGGTCAACGCCATGTGCGTGGGCCTGGCGAAGTCGGACGCGATCTTCTACTCGGCCGCGCCGGGACCGAACATGTCGGTGGTCTATTTCGGCTCCAAGACCGGCCGCGACGGCATCCACGGCGCGACCATGGCCTCGGCCGAGTTCGACGAGGATTCCGACGAGAAGCGCCCGACGGTCCAGGTCGGCGATCCCTTCGCCGAGAAGCTGCTGATCGAGGCGACGCTGGAGCTGATGGCCTCTGGCGCGGTCGCAGCGATCCAGGACATGGGCGCGGCGGGCCTGACGTCTTCGTCGGTCGAGATGGCCGGCAAGGGCGGCGTGGGGATCGAACTCAACATGGATGCCGTCCCCCAACGGGAAACCGGCATGTCCGCCTATGAGATGATGCTGTCCGAGAGCCAGGAACGGATGCTGGCCGTGCTGAAGCCGGGCCGCGAACAGGATGGACACCGCATCTTCGAGAAGTGGGGCCTGGACGCCGCCGTCATCGGCATGACGACAGAGACCGGCCGGTTGGTGCTGAACCACCACGGCGAGGTGGTCTGCGACGTGCCTCTGGCGCCGCTGTTCGACGATGCGCCGCTGTATGACCGGCCGTGGGTTCAGCCCGCGCTGCATCCGCGCCTGTCGCCGGGCGAGGTTCCGGCGCCGACGGTGTGGGAAGACGCGGTGCTGAAGGTGCTGGCCTGTCCCGACATGGCATCGAAGCGCTGGATCTGGGAACAGTACGACCGCCATGTGATGGCCGACACCCTGCAGGATTCGGCCACCGGCGCCGACGCCGGCGTGGTGCGGGTGCACGGCACGGACAAGGGTCTGGCCATGACCTCGGACTGCACGCCTCGCTACGTCCAGAACGACCCCTACGAGGGCGGCAAACAGTGCGTCGCCGAGGCGTGGCGCAACCTGACGGCCGTCGGCTCCCTGCCCATCGCCATCACCGACAATCTGAACTTCGGCAATCCGCAGCGGCCCGAGATCATGGGTCAGATCGTCCGCGCCATCGACGGCATGGCCGAGGCCTGCCGCGAACTGGACTTCCCGGTCGTGAGCGGAAACGTCAGCCTGTACAACGAGACCAACGGCGTCGCGATCCCGCCGACCCCGACCGTCGGCGCCGTCGGCCTGCTGACCAACTATGACATCGTGACCGGCTTCTCGACCATGGAGGCCGGAGACTCGCTGGTCCTGATCGGCGAGACGCAAGGCGAGCTGGGCGCTTCGATCTATCTGCGCGAGGTGCTGGGCCGCGAGGACGGGGCGCCGCCGCCGGTGGACCTGAAACTGGAGCGCAAGACCGGCGACTTCGTGCGCGCGATGATCGAGGGCGGTCGCCTGACCTGCGTGCACGACCTTTCAGACGGCGGCCTGATCGGCGCGGCTGCGGATCTGGCGCTGGCCTCCGATGTCGGGGTGGTGCTGGACGCCTCAAGCGCGACCCACGCCCACGTTCTGCTCTTCGCGGAAGACCAGGCCCGCTACCTGGTCGCCGTTCCGAACCCGCAGGACGTTCTGGCGGCGGCGCGCGAGGCGGGTCTGCACGCCTCTGTCGTCGGCCACGCCATGGGCGATGCCTTCGCCTCGACGGACCTGTTCAGCATCCCGCTGAAGCATCTGCGGGAAATCCACGAGGGCTGGATGCCCGGCTGGATCGAGGGCTAACATAAAGAAAAGCCGGACCGCCTCGAAGACGGCCCGGCGAACGCTGAGCCAATCGATTGGAGCCTCAGTTCGACTCGGAGATCAGCAAGGTCGAGGACGAAGCCTCGCCGACGGCGCCGACCCAGACATCGTAGGCGCCGCTCCGCGGACGGCTGAAGTTGACGATCGGGTTTAGGCCCTGGGCGTCGTCGTTACAGTACCAGCGGCCGTCGGGTCCGTTGATGACGAGGCTGGTGTCACCGTTGGAGACGACCCCGAAGCTCAGCGGGAACGAGCCGGCCGTATAGGTGAACTCATAGTCCGGCGCGCTGGCGATCATGCCGACGCAGGAACCGCGCAGGCGCGAGGCGTCAATCGACCCGCCTGAATAGATGCTGACACGGATGGGATCCGGGGTGAAACCGGCGCGGGCGCGGGTGGCGCCCGATGTAGCGGCGGCGCTGGGATTCTGGGCGACGGCCGACGTGGCGGCGGCCATCAGAGCGGCGGCGATGGCTGAGGCGAGAAGTACAGTACGCATGGGTTGGTTTCCTCTGGTTTGAAAGGGTGTTGGACCGACGCGGCGCGGGGCTCCGACAGAGCCTGGACCCGAAGACGAGGCCCGGCATCATCAGTCCGGATGAAAGCTTCAGTAGTCGAGGCTGCCTTCGGTAATGACCAGGGTCGCGGGACCCGCATCGCCGACGGCGCCGACCCAGATGTCGTACTGGCCGCTGGGCGCCCGTCCCCAGACCAGACCCGGATTGAGGCCGCTGTTGTCATCGTTGCAATAGAAGCGGCCGTCGGGCCCGTTGATCACCAGGCTGGTGTCGGTTCCGGCCAGGACGCCGATGGCGAGACGACCGCCGGCCGAGCTGAAGTTCAGCACGACGTCGGGGCTGATTCCGACCGTCCCCACGCAGGAACGTCCCAGATCGGAGGCCTGATTGCCGCCGCCCGAATAGAGTTCGACCGTCACTGGATCGGGAACGAAACCTGCGGACAGGGACACGCTCTGCTGCGCTGATGCGCCCGTAACAAAAATGGCCGCTACACAGAGCGACACCGTGAAAATCACTGTTTTCAATCTCAGCCCCTACCCTGGTCAGACAGCCCCCTGTCGTCGCATAACATGACTCCCTAAAGCACGACCTTTCAACCTTCTTGTTTCTGACGACATCGTGCGTCCTGTCACACAGGTGCAGTATGCGGATCCGCGCTTCGGAGTTCGCCATGTCCCTGTTCCTGTCTCGCCGCCTGCTCCTGACCGGACTCGGCGCCGGTTCTGCGGCCGTCACCCTGCCTCGCGAGGGCCTGGCCCAGGCGGTGTTCGATGAGAACCCTTTCCAGCTGGGCGTCGCCGCCGGCGATCCCCTGCCCGACGGGTTCGTCATCTGGACGCGGCTGGCGCCGCGGCCGATGGAGCCCGGTTACGGGATGCCACGTCAGGCGATGGCCGTGACCTGGGAGGTCGCCGCCGACGTCGGTTTCGGCACGATCGTGCGTTCCGGCGAGGCCGTAGCCCGCCCGGAACTGGGGCATTCGGTCCATGTCGAGGTCGAGGGGCTGGAGCCCGGCCGGCCTTATTTCTATCGCTTCCGCGTCGGCAGTGAACGTTCTGGCGTCGGCCGCGCCAAGACCACGCCGGTCGTGGGCGCGCCTCTGGCCCAGGTGAAGTTCGGCGTCGCCGGCTGTCAGGCGATCGAGAGCGGATATTACACCGCCCACCGCAAGATGGCCGCAGAAGACCTGGATTTCGTCTTCTTCTATGGGGACTACATCTACGAGGGACGCGGCAACCGCACCTACGGCGGGACATCGACCCAGGAGAACCTGCGCGTCCATCAGGGCGGGGAGGTCTATTCCGTCGATGACTATCGGCGCCGGTACGCCCAGTACACGATGGATTCCGACCTTCAGTCCGCGCGCCAGTCGGCGGCCTGGTTCGTGGTCTGGGACGACCACGAGATCGACAACAACTGGGTCTCCGACATCGATCAGGAGGGATCGCCGGCCGAGGTCTTCGCCCTGCGCAAGGCGGCCGCGATGCAGGCCTTCTATGAGCATATGCCGCTGCGCCGGTCGTCCTTCCCGCGCGGCTCCCAGATGCAACTGTATCGCAAGGCGACCTATGGCGACCTGCTGGACGTACATCTGCTCGACACGCGCCAGTACCGCTCGGACCAGCCCTGCGGAGACCGGTTCAACTCGAGTTGCGAAGCCATCGATGCGCGTGAGGCCGAGGTCCTGGGCGAGGCGCAGCAGGCCTGGCTGTTCGACGGGCTGAACCGCTCGCAGGCGAAATGGCAATCGCTCGCCCAGCAGATCATGGTCATGGACCTGGATCGCAACCCGGGCGACGACTATGGCGTCAACCCGGACAGCTGGGCGGGATATCGCGTACCGCGTGCGAGATTGCTGAACCATATCAAGGAACGTCGCATCGACAACGTCGTCGTCCTGACGGGCGACGAGCATCAGAACTATGCGGGCGAACTGTTCATCGACGGCCGCAATCCGGAAGGCGAGCCGATCGCGACCGAGTTCGTCGCCACCTCCATCAGCTCCGGCGGCGACGGGGTCGACCAGCGGCCCGACATGGCGGCGATCCAGTCGGTGAACCCGCAGCTGAAATTCAACAACTCGCAGCGTGGCTATGTCGTCTGCGAGGTGACGCCCGAGCGCTGGCGCACCGACTTCAAGGTGCTGGACCAGGTTCACGACCGGACGGGCGTGCTGTCGACGCGCAAGTCGATGGTCGTCGAGGGCGGCAGCGCGCGGCTTCACGACGCCTGACGGATCGCGGCCGGAAACCGGACTCCGGAAAGCGGAGTCCAGATAGTCCGTTGAGTCCGGATCGACCTGAACGAAATCAGAAGGTTGAGATTTTGACCGTAGTGGAATTCGACTATCTTGAAGGATAGGCGATCACGCTGTCAGCGGCTGGATGAGACGATTTCAAAGACCTCCACGCGACGTGGGGAGCGGGCAGCGGAGAGCAAGACCCGGCGAGGATTTTATTCTCTTGTCGGCTTCGCCTGCGGCGCCGTGATGCGAGACGGCAGCCGGGTTTTGCAGCAAGCTGGCGACGACAGAACCAAGCAAAGGCCATCCATGATCCGTCATCCGCTCATCGTCGCAGCCGCCCTCCCCCTGTTGCTCGCCGCCTGTGACGGCGGCGGCGATCCGGTGCAGCAGGCGATGCGCGAAACCGCGACCGTCAACCAGGCCGCGACGGTGACGGCCGGCGAGGTCTCTGGACCTCATGACGGAGATCATGGGACGGCGGGGAATCAGGCCTTTGCAGCCTCCGAGGCGGAGATGCACCGGTTGATGTCGGCGGCGTCGGGCGAGACGGTCGATCAGGCCTATATCGCCAAGATGATCGCCCACCATCAGGGCGCGGTGGCGATGGCCGAGATCGCCCTTCGCGAGAGCCGCGACCCCGAGGTGCGGCGCATGGCCCAGATGGTCATCGCTGCCCAGACGCGAGAGATCGCCGAGATGCAGGCCTGGCGACCGGCCGCGAGCTGAGCGTCAGGCCTCGTCGAGGAAGACCCTGAGTGCGTCTCGGCGGCCCTCGAACAGGCGGTCGACGAGCGTGTCGACCTCCCCGGCCAGATAGTCCCGCCTCTCGATCGCGGCGTGATAGCGCTGTCGGCCGTCGTCGCGTTGGGAGCGGACCGCGCCCTTGCGCATCAGACGGCCGAGCAGCGTCTTGATGGTGGCGTCGCCCCAGGCATTGTCGGCCTTCACCGCCTCGATCAGGGAGGTGAACGACAGGGGGCCGTGATGCCAAAGGGCGGCCAGGATCGCGCTCTCCGCCTCGGTGACGGCGATGCGCGTCACGTCAGGCCCGCAGGACTGCGCGATCGACCCGGGCTTCGACGACCCAGTGGCAAATCACGCCGACCACGCCGACGAGCAGGCCCATCACCACCAGGAAGGTCGCCTCGGCCAGGCCGGGGGCCAAGACGTTGATCGGCTGGGGTCCGAACTTCGCCAGGGCGCCGAACATCATCAGGCCGTTGAAGGCGGCGCCAAGCAGGCCGAGCAGGGGCGCGCCAAGTCGTAGCGCCGACAGATAGGCCGAACCGCCCGACAGGTGCGGACCCGAGGCGACCTTCTTGACCGTCACAACGACGGCGGCGATGGCGGCGACGATCAGGGCGACGACGATGGCCTGAACAGGCACGGCGGCGTCAAAGAAGATGGTGACAGGCGTCATGGACGGCTCCTTGGACTACATGTGTAGACCAAGACGATTACACACGTAATCTTTACAGTCAACGGCGCCGTTTCAGGCGGCTGTCGGGATGTGCTGGCTGAGGCGGCCGCCGACGCGGATGGGTTCGATTCGGGTCGCGAGGCCGGTCTTGTCGTCGGTCTCGACATAGACGCCGCAGATGGTCGCCGGGCCGCTGGCGGGGTTGTAGCGGCCGCCGGAAATCCGAGTGGTGAAGCGCCGCAGGGGCTCTTCCTTCTCGTTGCCGATGACAGAGTCATAGTCGCAGCACCCGCCGGCGTCGGTCTGATAGGCCGTGCCGCCGGGCAAAATCTGGCAGTCGGCGGTCGGGACATGGGTGTGGGTGCCGATGACCAGGCTGGCGCGACCGTCGCAGAAGTGACCCATGGCCATCTTCTCGGAGGTCGCCTCTGCGTGCATGTCGACGATGACGGCGTCGGCGACGTGACCCAGGGGGGCGGCGTTCAACTCTCGGTCCACGGCGCTGAACGGATCGTCGTTGGGGTCCATGTGGATGCGGCCCAGCACGTTCATGACCAGCACCGTCCGGCCGCTGTCAGTCTCGAACAGATTAGCGCCGGCGCCCGGCGCATCCATCAGCCGGGGATAGTTGGCGGGGCGGATCAGGCGCGGCTCCCGCACGATATAGGTCAGGGCCTCGCGCTGGTCCCAGGAGTGGTTGCCCAGCGTCAGGCAGTCAGCGCCGGCCATGAACAGCTCTTTCGCCGTGTTCTCGGTGATTCCGAAGCCGCCGGCGGCGTTCTCCGCATTGACCACCACGAAGTCGAGCTTCAGCACCCGCTTGAGGCCGGGCAGGTGGTCGGACAGGCCGTCGCGACCGGACTTGCCGATCACGTCGCCAAAGAAGGCAAGTCTCATGGAGGATTAGACCTTTCGGGCGGCGGTATAGCCGACCTCGGTCAGAACGCCATGCAGAGGGATGTCGTGCGACTCCATGGGCAGTCTCGCGGACCTCTGGCCCGCGAAGGCGAAGCCGATGCGAATCGCGTGGGGCCGCGCGGCGAAGGTCCGATCGTAGTAGCCGCCGCCCTGCCCCAGCCGCCCGCCGAAATCGTCGAAGGCCAGCAGCGGGGTGATGATCAGGTCGGGATCGACGACCTCGGCCAGAGGCAGGGGCGCAGGGCATCCGGCGGCGTCCACCTCCAGCGGGTCGCCTGGGGTCCAGCGGCGGAAGATCATCGGGGCATCGCGCTCCAGCGCCACCGGCAGACAGGCGGCGGCTCCAGCCGCGATCAAGGCGCGGGCCAGCGGCTCGGGATCGAGTTCGGATCCGATGGCGCGATAGAAGGCGACGAGGTCGGCGGAGGGAAGTTCAGCGGCATGGGACGCGACGCGCTCGGCCGCCAGCGGCTCGACCGAGGCCAACCGGCGTCGGGCTGCGCGGGCTTCGGCGCGAAGGGCTGGCTTGTCCGGGTGGGTCAGACGGACGTCCGGGCGTTCTTGTCGTAGGTCAGGAGGATCACGGCCAGAAAGATAGCGATCTCGGCCAGCATCAGCGCCCAGACCCAGGAAACATCCCGGAGCAGATTGCCGGTCAACAACATGGCGAGGATGAAGACGCCCGTTGAGGCCCAGCCTTC
The DNA here is from genome assembly GCF_049897365.1 of Brevundimonas sp. DC300-4. Classification (NCBI taxonomy): domain Bacteria; kingdom Pseudomonadati; phylum Pseudomonadota; class Alphaproteobacteria; order Caulobacterales; family Caulobacteraceae; genus Brevundimonas; species Brevundimonas sp. DC300-4. The sequence continues at coordinate 394,010 of NZ_JAFCWC010000002.1, read as the reverse complement.
CCAACTCGCCGGAGATGCGCCCCAGCCGAGGCGCTTTGGACCGAACCAGCCGCGTTTCATGGCGTCATCCCCGCGCGCGACCTGGGTCAGCGCCGACCGGCGCTCGAGCAGCGAGCGACCGCGTCGCGAGCGGTAGCGCCCAAAAGAGAGGCAGGTTGGCGGCGCCGTAAGAGCCGTGAAGGACGGTTTAAATCCTCTCGAGCCTGGGTAGCCAGGTGGGCTCCGCGTATCCGACCCCACGAGGTCAGACAGGGGCAGATCCCTTCGAGTGAATTAAGGCCGCGAGGATGTGTTGCCTTCGACGAGAGCCACAGCATGACCCGCCACCGATCAAGATAGTCCTTCACCGGGGGCTGAACAATGGGCGACTACAGCAGCGATGCAATCTTCTCGATGCGGGCGGCGACGGCGTTCAGGGCCTCAGCGACGCCGGTGTCGGAAAGCGGGGTCGAGGCAGCGTCGGCGGAGACCGGGCCGGTCCCACCGCTCATCCGCACCTCATGCAGTTCGTCGGCCAGCACCAGGGCGGCCATCAGGAACAGGCGGATGTCGCCGACGTGGCCCACGTCGCCCGCGACCTGGCGCACATGAACGTCGAACTGCTTGGCGAGGATGCGGACCCGCTCCTCCTGTCCGTCGGCGCAGCCCACGGCATAGGGGCGTCCATTGATCTCGACCGTGACCGTCGCCATCAGGCGTCGTCCCGGGCGAGGATGTCGCGCACGGCTATGGCGGCGGCGGCGAGGGCAGCTGAGGCGTCACGCCCGGCGGCCTCGAGTTCGGCGATGCGGCGATGCTCGTCCGGTCCGGCGGGCGAAGGGATGGCGAACAGATCGTCATCGGCCACGCGCGGCGCGATGGCGGGACGCGCCTTCAGCTCCAGCACCTTGCGTTCCAGCAAGGCGAGGGCCCGGTCGATCCTGTCGCGCGCAGCTGTCGAGGCGTCGGCCATCGTTTCCTCCAGATTTCGTATAGAACCCGCCGTGACGCCGGGGTAAAGCGGCGCGCCTCCCTTTTCCGCACCAAGACGAAAGGTCCATTCGTGGCCCGCCCCTCAGACGCACCCGAAAAAGCGACCCCGAAGATGATGGCGGACGCCATACGCGTCCTGGCGATGGACGGGGTTGAGAAGGCCAACAGCGGCCACCCGGGCATGCCGATGGGCATGGCCGATGTGGCGACGGTGCTGTTCTCGAAATTCCTGAAGTTCGATGCGAGCCGTCCCGACTGGGCCGACCGCGACCGCTTCATCCTGTCGGCCGGTCACGGCTCGATGCTGATCTACGCCCTGCTGCACCTGACCGGCTACAAGGCGGCGACGACCGAACAGCTGTCGAACTTCCGCCAGTGGGGATCGAAGACGGCCGGCCACCCCGAGTACGGGCACATGCCGGGCATCGAGACGACGACCGGCCCGCTGGGTCAGGGCCTGGCCAACTCGATCGGCTTCGCCATGGCCGAGCGGCATCTGGCGGCGAAATACGGCGACGACCTGGTCGACCACCGCACCTGGGTCATCGCCGGTGACGGCTGCCTGATGGAAGGCGTGTCGCAGGAAGCGATCGCGCTCGCCGGCCGCTACAGGCTGAACAAGCTGACTGTCCTTTGGGACGACAACGAGATCACCATCGACGGCAAGGTCAGCCTGTCGGACGCGGTCGATCAGAAGGCGCGCTTCAAGGCCTGCGGCTGGGCCGTCAAGGCCGTCGACGGCCATGACATGAAGGCGATCAAGTCGGCGCTGCAGTGGGCGACGAAGCAGGACAAGCCGACCCTGATCGCCTGCAAGACCAAAATCGGGCGCGGCGCCGCCACCATGGAAGGCAGCCACAAGACCCACGGCGCCGCCCTGGGCGCGGCCGAGATCGCGGCGACGCGTCTGGGCCTGGCCTGGAACCACGAGCCTTTCGTGATCCCCGAGACCATCGACAAGGCCTGGAAGAAGGTCGGCAAACAGGGATCCAAGGCCCGCAAGGCGTGGGAGGCGCGCCTCGCCGCCTCGTCGCAGGCCGCAGACTTCACCCGCGCCATGAAAGGCGACCTGCCGGAGAGCGCGTTCGACGCCCTGAACGACGGCATCGCCCGACTGATCGTGGACCAGCCGGCCCAGGCGACGCGCCAGGCCTCGGGCGCTGCGCTCGACGCCCTCTTCGGCGCCGTGCCGGAACTGATCGGCGGTTCCGCCGACCTGACCGGCTCGAACAACACCTTCGTCAAGGGCACGCCGATCCTGGACGCGCCGACCTATGAGGGTCGCTACGTCAACTGGGGCATCCGCGAGTTCGGCATGGCGGCGGCCATGACCGGGATGGCGCTGCACGGCGGGGTCATCCCCTACGGCGGCACCTTCATGGTGTTCTCGGACTACAGCCGTTCGGCGATCCGCATGGCGGCCCTGATGGGCATCCGCGTGATCCACGTCCTGACCCACGATTCCATCGGCCTGGGCGAGGACGGCCCGACGCACCAGCCGGTCGAGCACCTGGCGGCGCTGCGGGCGATCCCGAACCTGCTGGTCTTCCGGCCCGCCGATACGGTCGAGGCCTTCGAATGCTGGCAGCTAGCCCTGCAGCACAAGTCGACGCCCTCGGCGATGGCCCTGTCGCGGCAGAAGACGGCGGCGGTGCGTGTGACGGCCTCCGACGAGAACCTGTCGGCCCGCGGCGCCTATGAACTGCGTGCCTCGAACGGCGAGGCCCGGGTTACCCTGTTCGCCACGGGCACCGAGATGCCGCTGGCGCTGAAGGCGGCCGAAACGCTGGAGGCCGGGGGCACGCCGACGCGGGTCGTCTCGGTCCCCTGCTTCGAACTGTTCGAGCAGCAGGACGCCGCCTATCAGGCCTCGGTCATCGGCCGGGGCACGGTGCGCGTCGCCTGCGAGGCGGCGATCAAACAGGGCTGGGAACGGTTCATCGGCGAGGACGGTGCCTTCATCGGCATGACCGGCTTCGGCGCCTCTGCCCCGGCGGAGGTGCTGTACCGCGAGTTCGGCATCACGGCGGATGCGATCGTGGCGGCGGCCAAGGCTCGCCTGTAGTGAGCCGGATCGGCGCGGTCAGCCTGCTGGTCCGCGACTATGACGAGGCCATCGCCTTCTATGTCGGCACGCTGGGCTTCGACCTCAGCGAGGACACCGACATGGGCGACGGCAAGCGCTGGGTGCGGGTCACACCGACAGGCGGCCAGACCTCCCTGCTGCTGGCCTGCGCGACGACCGAGGCGCAGGTCGCCCGGATCGGCGATCAGGCCGGCGGCCGGGTCTGGCTGTTCCTGGAAACCGACGACCTGATGCGCGACCACGCCGCCTGGCTGGCCGCCGGGGTCACGTTCCGTGAGGCCCCAAGGTCCGAATCCTATGGCAAGGTGGTGGTCTTCGAGGATCTGCACGGCAACGCCTGGGATCTGATCGAACCGGCAAACTGAGGGGCGGCTGAGATGAAGATGATCACGAGTGCGGCGATGGTCGCCCTGATGCTGGGACTGGCCGCATGCGGTCAGGGCACGACCTCCCGGGCGGAGGGCCTCGCCGGTGCGGCGGGCGACCCGATCCTGGTCGAGAAGCCCAGGCTGTCCGCCGATATCGAGGCCATGCCCCGGCTGTCCGGCGACAGCCCGGCCATCGTGCGCATCAATGCCGAACTGGACCGCCTGGACGCCACAGCCGTGGCGGATGCAGGCGAATGCGGGCGGATGGCCGACAGCCAGGAGGGCGACGGCCGGACCCGAACCATCACGCGACCGATGACGGGTCCGGCCTATCTGACCCTGCGCGAGCATCTCGAAATCTTTTGCGGCGGCGCCTATCCCTCGACCTCGCAGACCCCGATCACCTGGGACCTTTCAACCGGCGAGCGCGTGAACTGGGTCGCCCTGCTCCCGGGCCTGGGCCTGGTTCAGGACCAGGCCGAGGAAGGGATACCGACCGACTACGTCTACAACGTCCGCTCGCCCCGGCTGGAGACGCTGTACGAGCGCAAGATGCTGGCGGAGGCGACCGACGCCGAACGGCGGGAAGCGTGCCAGGACGTGTGGAAACCCCTGACCGACGATGAGCTGGGTCAGGGCTTCCGCGTCTGGGCCGATGCCGAGCACGGCGGCGTGGCGATCGACGCCGACTATGCGCACGTGGTTCAGGCCTGTGGCGGAACCGTCTATCTCACCGCTGACGAGATGCGGGAGGCAGGCGCGCCTGCGGCGCTGATCGACGCCCTCGCCGCCGGCAAGACCGCCGGAAACTGGGCGCCCAGGGAAGATGCCGAAGCGGCTGAATAAGGACCATCTGATGAAACTCGGCACCCCTCTTTCCGACACCGCCGTCCGGGTGATGCTTCTGGGCGGCGGCGAACTGGGCAAGGAGGTCGCGATCGAGCTGCAGCGGCTGGGCTGCGAGGTGATCGTCGTCGATCGCTACGCCAACGCGCCCGCCATGCAGGTGGCGCATCGCAGTCACGTGATCCCGATGACGGACCCGCAGGTGCTGAATGGCGTCATCATGGCCGAGGCGCCGCACATCATCGTGCCGGAGATCGAGGCCATCGCCACCGAGGTGCTGGCCGACATAGAGGCGGCGGGGATGGCGCGCGTCATTCCGACCGCGCGCGCGACCCAGCTGACCATGAACCGCGAGGGCATCCGCCGGCTGGCGGCGGAGGAGCTGGGTTTGCCGACCAGCCCCTATGCCTTCGCCGGGTCGGCGGCGGAACTGGCGGCGGCCGCGCACGAGATCGGCCTGCCGGTCTTCGTCAAGCCGGTGATGTCCTCGTCGGGCAAGGGCCAGTCCTTCATCGACGCCTATGAGGACGCAGCCAACGCCTGGGCCTATGCGCAGTCGGGCGGCCGGGTCGAGACGGCGCGGGTCATCGTCGAGGGGCGGATCGACTTCGATTTCGAGATCACCCTGCTGACCGTTCGCTCGATGCGCGACGGCGCGGTGGTCACCGACTTCTGCGCCCCCATCGGCCACCGTCAGGTCAGGGGCGACTACGTCGAGAGCTGGCAGCCCCAGGCCATGAGCGCGGCCTCTCTGGCGACCGCGCAGGACATCGCGGGCAAGGTGACGGAGGCTCTGGGCGGGCTCGGGGTCTTCGGCGTCGAGCTGTTCGTGAAGGGCGACGCGGTCTGGTTCTCGGAGGTTTCGCCGCGCCCGCACGACACTGGGCTGGTGACACTGGCCACGCAGACACAGAGCGAGTTCGCCCTGCATGCGAGGGCGATCCTCGGTCTGCCGGTGGACGTCAGCCAGCGCGAGATCGGCGCCAGCGCGGTCATCTATGGCGGCATGGATGGGGTGGGGATCGCCTACGAGGGCGTGGCCGAGGCCCTGTCGGTCCCGACCGCCGACCTGCGCCTGTTCGGCAAGCCGGAAGCGTTCGAGCGGCGACGCATGGGCGTGGCCCTGGCGCGGGGCGAGACCACGGATCAGGCGCGCGAACGGGCGACCCTGGCCGCGAGCAGGGTCAGGCCGGTGGCGGGGTAGCCGGCCGCTCCGCCGCTTCCGCCCTTAGTCGCTCGATCTGGGCCACGGCGATCGTCAGACCCGGATCGCGACCGGCCCGGATTTCGCTCCAGTCGGTGTCCAGCACGATGTCCGGCGTGACCCCCGTCTTCTCCAGGCGGATTCCTGCGGGCGTGGTCATGTCGGTCATTCCGATCCGGATCCCGCCCCCGTCCGGCAGCTCGACCAGGCGTGATGCGATGACCGCGCCGCGTGTCGGCTCTCCGACGATCACGGCCCGGTCCAGTTCACGCGCCACCGCCGGATAGAGTTCGCCGCCGCTCGCTGAGGCGGAGCCGACGAGGATCACCACCGGCCCGAGATAGGGTCGTTCCGGCGGCTCGACATTGTAGATGCGGTTGATGAAACGGCCCTGTGTGACCGCAAAGTCGATCCGTCGATCAAACAGGTAGGACAGCATCAGGCCGGTCAGGTTCAGGCTGCCGCCGCCATTGGAGCGCAGGTCCACGATCAGCCCGGCGGGCGGCGCTTGCGCCAGCGCGTCGAACTCACCCTTGTACCAGTCGAAGGTCTCGCGGTCGAAATCGTCAAAGCGGATGTGGGCGATGTCCCCCTCGAGTCGCCGGGCTTCCATGCGCGGCAGGGGGTCCATCAGGACACCGGTCAGTTCGATCTGGTGACGCTCGCCGACCTCGTCGAGGAAGACGAACCGGTCGGCCCGGTCCTCGCGCGCGACCGAACCCAGGTGCGGACTGGCCCCGTTGATGCTCTCGATCTTCCAGCCCGGCATCACCCCGGCCTCCGCCGCCGGACTGTCGGGACGTACGCGGAGCACCCAGCGTTCATCGCCGCGCGGCAGAATGACAACGCCGTAGGCCGGCCGTTGGGCGCCCGCGTCATTCGCGGCCAGACGCTCGCGGCGGGTGGGGCTGAGGGTCTGGGTGTGATCGTCGCCGAGAACCTCGACCAGTTGCTCCAGCCGGGCGTAAAAATCGAGCTCCGTCGGTTGCGCAACGGCCTCTGCGCGACGGGACGCAGCCTCGGCGGCGAAGTTCGTTCCGTGGAAGTCGCGGCTGTAGAACAGCCGTTCGACATAGCGGACCGCCTGGTCGTAGACACGCGCGTTCAGGGCCGCGCGTTCGGCCGAACCGTCGGCGACCTGAACCGCCGGAGGCAGGCCCCCCGGACGCTCGTAAGGGATGGTCTGGCAGGCGGACAGCGCCAGGGCGGCAGCGACAAGGCTCGAACGCAACCAGCGCAGGGCCGTCGTCGCGATCATGGTCTCAGAGGCCTTCGGAGCTGATGGCCGGGACGACCGTCACCCTTGCCGTGTCCTGACGGGCCAGGGCCGCGATGGCCGCATCGAGCGCCGGGTCGAGACCCGCGCGGCGTTCCTCGGCCGTGCGGACCACGACGATGTCGGGCTCAACGCCGCGCTTCTCCAGCCGCACGCCGCCGGCAGTGATGTAGTCGGCGCGGCTGAGGGTCAGACGGCCGCCGTCCGGCAATGGACTGTCCTGCGAGATCAGAACGGCCCCGGCGGTGTGTTCGCCGACGACGAGGGCGCGGCCGGATTCCTGCAAGGCGGCCGGGGTCAGTTCGGCGGCGCTGCGGCTCGATCCATCGACAAGAAGGGCCACGTCGTTGGCCACGGGGCCGGACAGGGTCCCGCAGCCCGGCATGATCGACAGGGTCACCGGCCGGCCGCTGCGCGACACCCGCGTCGCCCATTCCTGCCGCGCCGGGAGGAAGCAGGACAGGGCCGCGTCGGCCTCGAGCAACAGACCGCCAGGGTTGCCGCGCAGGTCGATGACGACGTCGGTTTCTGGCGAGACCTCGGCAAGGCGTTGCCCCAGCCAGCGGCCGAGGCCGGACTCGAACCCTTCGATCCGCAGCACGACCACGCCGGGTCGCGACGCATCCACGCTGAAGGCCGGGATCGGATCCATGACGCGCGGGGTGACCAAGACACGCTGCAGGGCGCCGGCTTCGTCGGTCAGGTCGAGCTGCAGCGCACGGCCTTCCTCGACGTCGAAATCGACACCCCAGGACTGGCCGTCGATGGCCTGGAGCACCCAGCCCGGCTGGAGGCCCGCTTCCGCCGCCGGAGATCCGACGCGGACATTTTCGATACGCCACTGGTCGCCGTCCTGACGGGCCAGGGAGACCCCCATCACCGCGCGCCGGGTCCGCTGCTGGTCCTGACGGCGGGCGACGGCGGCGGAAATGGCGCCGGCGTGATCGTCGTCCAGCAGGTCCAGCATGCCGCTGAGCGCCCGGTACAGGTCGCGGTCGTCGTCGGCGGCGATGGCCTGGGGTCGCCAGGTCTCGCGGACGGCGTTCCAGTCCAGTCCGTGCAGGTCCGGGTCGTAATACTGGCGACGAACGAGGTTCCAGACCGTGTCGAACACCCGCCCGTTCATGCGGGCGCGGTCGCGGGTCGGGATCGCGGGCGCCTCGATCGTCTCGACCGCCTGGGCGGAAACGGTCGAAGGCGCGAACGCCGCCCCCGTGAGGAGGACGGCGCCGGCGATCAGGGCAAGGAAGGCGCGGCGGGCGGGGAGAACCATCCCCGCCAGCCTAGACCGCCGAACCGCCGCGCCTCAAGTCACGAAACCGATGGCGCAACAGCGGATCAGTCGGCGTGCGGCCGTGCGGGATGTCCTTCGCCTTCGTCGAGGAAGCCATTGTTGTCAGCGTCCATCTGGCCGAACGCTTCGCGCATCGGGGCCAGGAACTCTTCCTGCGAGACCTTGCCGTCGCCATCCTTGTCCATCTCGCCGGGGCCGTCCGGACCGCCGAAACGATGGACGAAGACCTGATGCGAACTCGAACCGCCGGGGCCGGCGTGGGGCGGACCGCCCTCGGGACCACCCTCCGGGCCGCCGTGACGGAAGGAGAAGACGCGGACATCGCCGCCCGGACCGCCGGGGCCTTCGGGGCCGCCGAACATCATCATGCCGGGAGCGCCGTGACCGCCCGGGCCGCCTTCGCGGGTGATGATGTGAACGCCCGGACCACCGGGGCCGCCGGGACCGCCCATCATCATCATGCGATGGCCGGGGCCGCCTTCGCCGTGGCCGGCGGCCAGCTCTTCGGTCGACAGGCGTCCGTCGTCGTTCGCGTCGAGGCGATCGAAGGCGTCGCCCATCGGAGCCGAGAACTCCTCGCGCGTCACCACGCCGTCGCCATCCGCGTCGAGCCGGCCGGGGCCTTCGCCGCCCGCATTGACGATGCGGATCTCGGAGCGGGTCTCGACCCGGGGCGCGGCCTGATCCTGGGGTGCGGCGCCGTTCAGGGCGGCCAGCAGGGCGATGGCGATGACGGACATGAAGTCTTTTCCTTCAAGTTTCTGATGCGCCCTTGGACCATGGCGGGCTTGCCGGGGTATTTCAGGCTCCGGATCAATTGTTTCAGCCGTGAAATGGTACGGTCTATCTGTCAGGGCATGTAGGCGGCCATGAGCGATCCCTCCCCACGCATCCTCGTCGTCGACGACGATCCCGGCATTCGGGAAGTCCTGTGCGACTACCTGGGTCAGCACGGCTATCAGGCGCGCGGCGCGGCCTCGGCGGCCGAGATGGACCGGGCCCTGGCCGAGAGCCCCACCGACCTGATCGTGCTGGATCTGATGATGCCGGGCGAGGACGGGCTGTCGGTCGTGCGCCGGCTGTCGGGCACGCCGCCCGTCGTCATGCTGTCGGCCATGGGCGAGGACACCGACCGGATCGTGGGGCTGGAACTCGGCGCCGACGACTATCTGGCCAAGCCGTGCAATCCGCGCGAGCTGCTGGCCCGCATCCGAGCGGTGCTGCGTCGTCCGCGTGAGGACGAGGCTCCGGCGGGGGCGGCCCTGATGTTCGACGGCTGGCGGCTGGACCTCGTGCGGCGCGAACTGTCGCAGCCCGGCGGAGAGATCGTGACCCTGTCGGCCGGAGAGTTCGGCCTGCTGCGCGCCTTCGCCGAGCGGCCGGGCCGGGTCCTGACCCGCGACCAGCTGCTGGAAGCCGCGCGGGGCGCCGACGCCGACGTCTTCGACCGCGCGATGGACGTACAGATCAGCCGCCTGAGGAAGAAACTCGACGACGGCTCGGGTCGCGAACTGATCACCACGATCCGGGGCGAGGGGTATCGCTTCGACGCGCGCGTCCGACGGGCGGACCGGGCCGGGGCGCGGGCATGAAACCCCGGTCTTCGCCCTTCGGCTCCATGTCGGTCCTGATGCAGGTGGCCCTGCTCTCCGTCTTCGCGGTCGTCGCCTCCCAGGCCGTGGTCTTCGCGGTCGTCCTGACCGCGCCGCCGCCGCAGCCCGCCGGTTTCGGCATTCCGGCCGCCGCCGACGCCCTGGCCGGACGGCCCGCCGAGACCTCCGACGGCCGCGCACTCGTCCGCCGGGTCTCGGACCAGCCGCCCCAACACGACCCCGGTGACGGACCGGTTGAACGCGCGATCAGCATGGGGCTGGCCCAGAGGCTGGGCCGGGGACCGGGCGACGTGCGGGTGTGGCTGTCGCCGGAACGCACGCACTGGCGCCCCGCCCTGCCGCGCGGACCTCGCCCCCCGGATCAGGGGCCGCTGGTCGCAGGCGCCCGCATCACCGGGAGCAGTTCGAGCATTGTCTTCACCCGCCGGGCCGCGCCGGGCGAGGATCACCGGGCGGACCACGACGCCATCATGGCCGAGGTCGGCGAGGTGCTGGCGCGGCGCGGCATACCCTCACCCCCGGGCTCGAACGACGTTCGCGTGGTGACGGCTGGCGAGGGACCGACGCGGTTTACGGTCACCGCCGACCGCCTGACCTTCGCGCCCTTCTCGGCCTCGGTGCGGATGGACGACGGGCGCTGGGCCACGGTCGAGCCGCCGCATGGCCTGATCGACCCGTGGCAGATGCGGCTGCTGATCGCCCTGGGCATCACCGCCCTGTTGCTGGCACCGCTGGTCTGGCTCATGGCGCGTCGGTTGACCCGCCCGATCCGCCAGTTCGCCGAGGCGGCCGAGCGGCTCGGCGCCGATCCGGACGCCCCCCCTCTGGTCCCGTCCGGCCCGTCAGAGGTACGCACGGCCATCGGCGCCTTCAACGACATGCAGGCCTCGATCCGGGGCCATATGCGCCAGCGGACCCAGACTATCGCCGCTATCGCCCACGATCTGCGCACCCCCCTGACGCGGCTGCGGTTCCGCGCGGAACAGGCGCCCGAGGCCCTGCGCGACAAGATGGCCGCCGACGTCGAGGAGATGGACGGGCTGATCGGCCAGGCCATGGCCTTCGTGCGCGGCGAGGTCCAGGCGGAACGTCGCGAACGGCTCGACCTCGCGCATCTCGCCGCCGACTGCGCGGCGGGCTTCGCCGAGACCGGGGCGGCGGTGACCTTCTCGGGCGATCAGCCCCTGCCGGTCGAGGGCGACCCGGCGGCCTTGCGGCGGGCGGTCGCCAACCTGATCGACAATGCGCTGAAGTTCGGCGACGCGGCTCGCGTCGAGGCGGTCCGGTCGGGAGACAGGGTCGTCCTGACCGTCGCCGACGACGGCCCCGGCCTGCCAGAGGCCGAGCTGGACACGGTGTTCGAGCCGTTCCAGCGCGGCGAACGCTCCCGCAACCGTCAGACCGGCGGCGCGGGGCTGGGCCTCGCCGTGGCGCGTCAGGCGGCGCGGGCGGCGGGCGGCGACGTGACCCTGACCAACCGCGCCGGAGGCGGGCTGGAGGCCCGGCTGTCCCTGCCGCTCGCAAGCTGAACCGTTACATCCGATCATCCCTTGTGACGCTGCCGGGGTTGATACTCAGCGCCGCCGGTCCCATTGAAGCGCCAACCATAAAACGCCGCTTCAGGAGCTCGCCCCCATGACCGTTCGCGTCGCCATCAACGGCTTCGGCCGCATCGGCCGCCTCGTCCTCCGTTCGATCGTCGAGCATGGCCGCCGCGACATCGAGGTGGTGGCGATCAACGACCTGGGGCCGGTGTCCACCAACGCCCACCTGCTGAAGTACGATTCGGTCCACGGCCGCTTCCCGGGCACGATCGAGCACGGCGACGACTGGATCGATGTGGGCCTCGGCAAGATCAAGGTCACGGCCGAGCGCGACCCGGCCAACCTGCCGCACAAGGCGCTGAACGTCGACATCGCCTTCGAGTGCACCGGCATCTTCACCGCCCGGGACAAGGCCGAAGCCCACCTGAAGGCCGGCGCCAAACGCGTCCTGATCTCGGCGCCCGGCGACAACGCCGACAAGACCATCGTCTACAAGGTCAACCACGACACCCTGACCGCCGACGACATCATCGTCTCGAACGGTTCGTGCACGACCAACGCCCTGGCCCCTGTCGCCAAGGTGCTGAACGACCTGTTCGGCATCGAGCGCGGCTATATGACCACCATCCACTCCTACACCGGCGACCAGCCGACGCTGGATACGATGCACAAGGATCTGTACCGGGGCCGGGCCGCCGCCCTGTCGATGATCCCGACCTCCACCGGCGCCGCCAAGGCCCTGGGCCTGGTCCTGCCGGAACTGAAAGGCAAGCTGGACGGCTCGTCGATCCGCGTCCCGACCCCGAACGTCTCGGTCGTCGACCTGAAGGTCGTCGCCGGTCGCGAGGTCACCGTCGAGGAAATCAACGCCGCGCTGCAGGCCGCCGCCGACGGTCCGATGAAGGGCGTCCTGGCGACGACGACCGAGCCGCTGGTCTCCACCGACCTGAACCACATCGCCGCCTCGTCCACCGCCGCCCTGCCCCAGACCCAGGTCGTCGACGGCAAGCTGGCCCGCGTCCTGACCTGGTACGACAACGAGTGGGGCTTCGCGACGCGGATGGCCGATACGGCGCTGGTGATGTCGAAACTGATGTAGGCTCTTTTCCGCTCATCCCCGCGAAAGCGGGGACCCAGTCCTTTGGGCGACAATCGCCTTCCGTTTCGCGCACCGCTCATGACCCGGGTCATCATGTCTCACGAAAGCACTGGGTCCCCGCTTTCGCGGGGATGAGCGGAGGAGATTTCGAATGACGTTCCGCACCCTCGACGACGCTGGTTCCCTGGTCGGCAAGACCGCCCTTGTCCGCGTGGACTTCAATGTCCCGATGGAGGACGGCAAGGTCACCGATGACACCCGGCTGCGGGTCGCCATCCCAACCATCAACCGGCTGCGCGACGCGGGAGCCAAGGTCGCCCTGCTGGCCCATTTCGACCGGCCGAAGGGCAAGGTCGTGCCGTCCATGAGCCTGAGGCTCGTGGTCGATGATCTGGAGCATCTGCTGGGCGCCCCCGTTCGCTTTGCCAGCGACTGTGTCGGCGACGAGGCCAGGGCCGCCATCGCCGACATCGACGCCGGCGGGGTGATCCTGCTGGAAAACGTCCGATTCCACGCCGGCGAGGAGGCCAACGACCCGGCCTTCTCCGCCCAGCTGGCCGAACTGGCGGACCTGTACGTGAACGACGCCTTCTCCGCCGCCCACCGGGCGCACGCCTCGACGGAGGGTGTCGCCCACCTGCTGCCCGCCTATGCCGGCGAGTCGATGCGGCGTGAGCTGGATGCGCTCGACGCCGCCCTGGGCAATCCCAGGAAGCCCGTCATCGGCATCGTCGGCGGGGCCAAGGTCTCGACCAAGCTGGACCTTTTGAAGAACCTGGTCGGCAAGCTCGACCGGCTCGCCATCGGCGGCGGCATGGCCAACACATTCCTGTTCGCGCAAGGGGTCGACATCGGCGGCTCCCTGGCCGAGCGCGATATGGCCGACACGGCGCTCGAGATCATCGTCGAGGCGAAGGCGCGGGGTTGCGAACTGCTGCTGCCCGTGGACTTCGTGGTCGCCACCGAGGTCAAGCCCGGCGCGGCCGCCCGCCCCGTCGTCGCCGGCCAGCCGCTGTCGGCCGACGACAAGATCCTCGACGCCGGCCCGGCCTCGGTCGCCCGCCTGATCGACGCCATCGACGCCTCGAAGACCCTGATCTGGAACGGTCCGCTGGGCGTTTTCGAAGTCCCGCCCTTCGACGACGCCACGATCGCGGTCGCCCGCCACGTCGCGGCCCGGACCAGGGGCGGACATCTTGTCGCGGTTGGCGGCGGCGGCGACACGGTCGCGGCCCTGCACCACGCAGGCGTGGCCGACGACATGACCTTCGTCTCTACAGCAGGCGGTGCCTTCCTGGAGTGGATGGAGGGCAAGCCCCTGCCGGGGGTCGAGGCGCTGCGCGCCTAGTCCCCGGCCTGCTGCCAACGTCCTGTTGGACGCTTGAAATCATTGGACCTCTTGCTGCGCGTTAAGGGTCTCGTTTCGCATCAGGGGTAGTTCACCTTCGAGTTCGAAGGAGGATTTTATGAAGGGCGTTGTCTTCAACCTGCTGGAGCAATCCGTGCAGCGCGCATTCGGAGCCGACACCTGGGACACGCTGATCGAGAGTGCCGGTGTGTCGGGGGCCTACACCTCGCTCGGCAACTATCCCGATAGCGAGATCGAGGCGCTGGTGACCGCAGCGATGGAGGCACTCTCGCTGGACCGGAACCAGGTGCTGCGCTGGTTCGGCCAAAGCGCCATACCCGTTCTGGCCGAGCTCTATCCAGCCTTCTTTGAAGGTCCCCGCTCGGCGAGCGAGTTCACGGCCGGCGTCAACACCATCATCCACGCCGAGGTCCGCAAGCTGTATCCCGGTGCCGCCTGCCCCTATTTCCGTATGTCGGATGGGACGGATGGCCGGCTTCTCATGGAGTATCTGTCGACCCGCAACATGTGCGCCCTGGCCCAGGGCTTCGTTGAAGGGGCCGCCGTCTGGTATGGCGAAGAGGTCATGTTCGAGCACGCGGCCTGTACCCAGCGCGGTGATCCGCACTGCACGTTCTTGATCAGCTGGAAAGCAGCCCCAGACCTCGGGGTCGCTGCAGCGTGACCATCGTCCCGCCGCGAACCGGGCAGCCCGATCCCGCCATCCAGATCGCGCGGCTGGAACGCCGCTTCGCGCGCGAGCGCGAGGCGCGTCTGGCAGCGGAAGCCATAGCCGAAAGCGGCATTCTGGCCCTGTATCAACAGCAGGAACGCCTGCGGCTCGTCCAGGCCATCGCGACCGCCGCCAATCTCGGCGACGATCCGGCCATCGCATTCGGCGAGGCCTTGCGGGAAGTCTGTGCCTTCACCGGCTGGCCAGTCGGCCACGTCTGCATGTTCGACGACGACGACCCCTCCCGGCTGGTGTCTTCGGGCGTCTGGTACGGTGCCGACGAACCACACCTGGCACCGTTCCGCGAGGCCTCCGCGCATATCACCTTCACCTCCGGCGTAGGCCTGCCCGGCCAGGTGCTGGCGGCAAAGGCGGGAGTCTGGGTCGAGGACGTGACGCTGGAACCGAACTTCCCACGCGCGCTGGCCGCGGGCCGCAGCGGCCTTCGCGGCGGTTTCGCCTTCCCCGCCCTGATCGGCGAGGAGGTGGGTGCGGTGATCGAATTCTTCCAGCGGAGCGCGATCCCCCCCGACCCCGAACTGCTGGATATGATCAACCAGATGGGAGCCCAACTGGGTCGGGTGGTGGAACGCTATCGTAATGCCCGTCGCCTGCGCATCCACAACGCCGAGCTAACGACCCTCTACGCCGAGGCACAGGGGCAAAAGGAGGCCGCGGAGGCCGCCAACCGGGCCAAGTCCAACTTCCTCGCCGTCACCAGCCATGAGGTGCGGACGCCGCTGAACGCGGTGCTGGGCCTGTCCGAGGCGCTGAAACGCGAACCCTTGACGGTGGCTCAGCATGAATTGAACGACGGCGTGCTCGCCTCGGGGCAAATGCTGCTGCGGCTACTGGACGCGGTGCTCGACATGTCGCGTATTGAGGCCAACCAGGCAACGGCCCGGTTGAGCGATTTCGACATCCGCGCGAAGCTTGACGCCATCATCGCCATCTGGACACCGAGGGCGCGGGAGATGGAAGTCAATCTTCGGCTGGACACATCTCGCCTCGACCTCGATCGAATCCGGCAGGACGAGGGCCGGGTCGAACAGACCCTCGTCAACCTGATCTCAACGCCCTCAAATTCACCCCTGCGGACGCCGAGGTCCGGATCGTCGCCGCCTCCGCGGACAAGCAACTCCGTCTCGAGGTGATCGACGGCGGACCCGGGGTGCCTGAGGCAGATCGGGAGCGGATTTTCGAGGCCTTCGAACAGACCGACTCCGGGCGTGCCGTCGGCGGGGCCGGGCTCGGCCTGTCGATCTGCGTCGGCAATGTGCGGGTGCTGGAGGGACAGATTTGCTCCGACCGCACGGACGACGGACGCAGCCGGTTTTGGTTCAGCTGCCCGGTCGGCGACGCGGCCCCGGCCGAAAATTTGCCCGTAGCCTTCGCGCCGGTCAGGGGCCTGCGCGTGCTCGCCGCCGAGGACAACGCCGGCAACCGTCGGGTGCTGCAGGTCCTGCTGGCACCCGCGGCCGTCGAGCTGACGCTGGTCGAGAACGGGCTTCAGGCGGTCGAGGCTCTTCGAGCCGGTCGATTCGACCTGATCCTGATGGACGCCAACATGCCGGTGATGGACGGACCCACCGCCGTGCGGCAGATTCGCGCCGAAAACATCGCAGGCGTCGCGGCCGTACATATGCTCACCGCCAACGTCTTCGCCGAGGACATCGAACGCTATCTCGCGGCCGGCGCAGACGGCGTGCTGGGCAAACCGATCCAGCTGCCGCAGCTTTTTGCGGTGCTCGCCGAGTGCCACGATGCGGACCTCGGCCCGCGTCGCATCGTCTGATGCGACCTGTAACACGGCGTGACTTCGCCGCCGTCGCCCGCTAAACCAACCGCAAAATAGACACTGGCTCAGGGGTTTCACACCATGGCGCGCATCACGCTGCGACAGCTTCTCGACCATGCGGCCGAGAACGACTACGGCCTGCCGGCCTACAATATCAACAATATGGAACAGGGCCTGGCGATCATGGAGGCGGCCGAGGCCGTCAACGCGCCGGTCATCATCCAGGCCAGCCGCGGGGCGCGCAGCTACGCCAATGACATCGTTCTGGCCAAGCTGATCGACGCCCTTGCCGAGCTCTATCCGCACATCCCGGTCTGCATGCACCAGGACCACGGCAACGGCCCCGCGACCTGCGCCACCGCCATCCAGTATGGCTTCACCTCGGTGATGATGGACGGCTCGCTGATGGAGGACGGCAAGACGCCCGCCGACTACGACTACAACGTCGACGTCACCCGTCGCGTCACCGAGATGGCCCACGCCTGCGGCGTCTCGGTCGAGGGCGAACTGGGCGTACTCGGCTCGCTGGAGACCGGCATGGGCGAGGCCGAGGATGGTCACGGCTTCGAGGGCAAGCTGGATCACTCCGCCCTGCTGACCGACCCGGATCAGGCGGTCGACTTCGTCAGCCGCACCAAGGTTGATGCGCTCGCCATCGCCATGGGCACCTCGCACGGAGCCTACAAATTCTCGCGCAAGCCCGACGGCGAGGTCTTGGCCATGCATGTGATCGAGGAGATCCACCGCCGCCTGCCCGACACCCACCTGGTCATGCACGGCTCGTCGTCGGTGCCGCAGGACCTGCAGGACATCATCAATCAATACGGCGGCCAGATGCCCCAGACCTGGGGCGTTCCGGTCGAGGAAATCCAGCGCGGCATCAAGCACGGCGTGCGCAAGATCAACATCGACACCGACAATCGCATGGCCATGACCGGCGCGGTGCGGAAGATCCTGATGGAAAAGCCGGGCGAGTTCGATCCGCGCGCCTGGCTGAAGCCGGCCAAGGACGCGATGCGCAAGCTCTGCATCGAACGCTACCAGCAGTTCGGCTGCGAGGGGCAGGCCTCGTCGATCCGACCGATGTCCACCGCCCAGATGGCCAAACGATACGCCAAGGGCGACCTTGACCCGGTCTATGGCCGCGAGCTGAAGGCGGCGTCCTGAACGATCCGCTCGAAGACACCGATCCGGACGATACGTCCGGCGGCGAGACTCTGACTGTCGCAGTGACGGTCCCCGGCCAGCGCCTCGACAAGGCGCTGGCCGACGTCGTTACCCATCTGTCGCGCGCCCGGAT
This sequence comes from Brevundimonas sp. DC300-4, assembly GCF_049897365.1. Lineage (NCBI taxonomy): Bacteria > Pseudomonadati > Pseudomonadota > Alphaproteobacteria > Caulobacterales > Caulobacteraceae > Brevundimonas > Brevundimonas sp. DC300-4. The sequence continues at coordinate 376,529 of NZ_JAFCWC010000002.1, read as the reverse complement.
CCAGGCCCTGATCGCAGACGGTGCGATCAGCCTGAACGGAGTGGTCCTGACTAACGGCTCGTCAAAGGCCTCAGCCGGGACCTATGCCATCGCTGTCCCTCCGGTCGCCTCGGCCACGCCCCTGCCCCAGGCGATTCCTCTGACCGTCCTCTATGAGGACGCCGACCTGATCGTCATCGACAAGCCTGCGGGCATGGCCGCCCATCCGGCTCCCGGCACACCGGACGGCACCCTGGTCAATGCCCTGCTGCATCACTGCGGCGACAGCCTGTCCGGCATCGGCGGCGTCGCTCGCCCCGGCATCGTTCATCGGCTGGACAAGGACACCTCCGGCGTGATGGTCGCCGCCAAGTCCGACCGCGCCCATGCGGGATTGTCCAAACTGTTCGCCGCCCACGACATCGAACGGACCTACATCGCCTTGACGCGCGGCGCCCCGTCGCCGGAGCACGGTCGGATCGAGACCCAGATCGGGCGCTCGTCCTCGGATCGGAAGAAGATGGCGGTGCTGAAGGCCGGCGGGCGAAACGCCGTCACCGACTATGTCGTTCAGGCTCGCTACGGCTTGCCGGCGAAGGCGGGGTCCGCACCTCAGGCCGGGCGTGTCGCCTGCACTCTGCATACCGGCCGGACCCACCAGATCCGGGTGCATCTGGCCTCGAAGGGTTCGCCGATTCTGGGAGACGCCGTCTACGGATCGGGCAGCCCCGCCGCCGCCGTGAAGGCCGCCATCATCGAAGCCGGCCTGATGCGCCAAGCCCTGCACGCTGCCGTCCTTGGCTTCGTCCATCCGGTAACAGGGGAGGCGTTGCGATTCGAGACGGCGCTCCCACCTGATATGCAGGCGCTCGGGACCCTGCTCGCCGCGCTCTAGAGGCCCGTCATGACCGACGCTCAAATCCGCGACAACGTCGAACAGCACCGCTATGAGCTGCCGGTCGGCGATCAGGTGGCGATGGTGACCTACAACCTGTCCGAACCCAATCTGATGATCACCGAAACACTAGTGCCCCAGGCGCTGGAGGGTCAGGGCATCGCCAGCCGCCTGGCCAAACACGTCATCGCCGACGCCACGGAGCGCGGCCTGCTGATCCTGCCGGTCTGCCCGTTTTTCTCGGCCTATTTCCAGAAACACCCGGAACTCGCCCAGGTTGTTCACCCCCGATATCGCGACATTCTGGGCATCTAAACGCCGTCGCGAAAGTAAGTCTTGATAGAAGACTCACTACCCGCTATACCCCTCGTCATGGACGCAAGTGGCGCCAGGGTCACGGTCACGCTGTGGTGTGACGATCCGCCTCTGACAAAGGAGGCAACCCATAGCTACTTGTCATGTTGAGGGGTGAGGAGACCGCGCACATTCGGTGGCCGTCTGCGCTGAGCCTGCTCTTATCTAGGTTCGGAGGGACCAAATGGCTGCACTGAAATCACTCGCGGTGATGTCGCCTGAACAGGGACTGTCGCGATATCTGACGGAAATCCGCAAGTTTCCGATGCTCACCAAGGACGAGGAGTTCATGCTCGCCAAGCGGTGGACCGAGCATCAGGACTCCGAGAGCGCGCACCGCCTCGTCACATCCCACCTGCGCCTCGTGGCCAAGATCGCCATGGGCTATCGCGGCTACGGCCTGCCAATCGGCGAGGTGATTTCCGAGGGCAACGTCGGCCTGATGCAGGCCGTCAAGAAATTCGATCCCGACAAGGGTTTCCGCCTAGCGACCTACGCCATGTGGTGGATTCGCGCCTCGATCCAGGAATACATCCTGCGTAGCTGGTCGCTCGTGAAGATGGGCACCACGGCGGCTCAGAAGAAGCTGTTCTTCAACCTGCGCAAGGCCAAGAGCCAGATCTCGGCCTTCGAGGAAGGCGACCTGCATCCGGAACACCTCTCCGCCATCGCCACCAAGCTGGGCGTGTCGGAGGAAGAGGTCACCAACATGAACCGCCGTCTCGGCGGCGACGCCTCGCTGAACGCACCCCTGCGCGTAGATGGCGAGAGCGAGTGGCAGGACTGGCTGTCGGACGACAACGCGGTGTCACAAGAGACGGCTCTGGCCGACTCTGAGGAGAAGTCGTTGCGAATGGGCCTGCTTCAGGAAGCCATGGGCGAGCTGACCGATCGCGAGAAGCACATCCTGACCGAGCGTCGCCTCAAGGACGATCCGGTCACCTTGGAAGAGCTGGCCGGCCAGTACGGCGTCTCCCGCGAGCGCGTGCGTCAGATCGAGGTCCGCGCCTTCGAGAAACTTCAGAAGGCCATGCGCGCGGCAGCCGAGGAACGGAACCTCGTCGACGCATAGCGCGCTTAACGCGGGCGCAAGAAAACAGGCGCACGAGAGCCTCGCGCGCCTGTTTTGCCATTCGATTTTGAGAGTTAGCCGGCTCGGGTTAATTCCGTGCCCGGGTCGGCCAGGGCGAGGATCGCTCCGATCGGTCCGGCCAGACCGGCCTTGGTCGGAGCGCCCGCGGCGAGACAGCCCTCAAGCCCGGCGGCGGCCACCGCCAGCCGCGTATCGGATGTCTTCATCGCCAATGCCTTGAGCGTCTCCGCCTGCTGTTTGACGGCGCGCACCGCTTGCATCGGATCGCTGTCGAACTGAGCCAGCGACGCCGCCAGAATACGCAGTGCCTGATCCTTGACCGCCAAGGCGGCTCCAGCGGCCGTCGTCGGCTTGTCGGCCTTGCGCTTCTGGGGCCCCGCATACTCCCCCGAATTGAACCGGCGCCGGTCCGGCCCGACGTAGCCGACCGCCTCGATCCAGTCGCGTGGCTTCAGCGCCACGTTCTCGACACGCCGGAACAGATCAGCAGAGGTGAAGGGCTTTCTGAGGAATTCGTGGATGCCGGAATCGCGGGCGCCCTTGATCGAGGACGCCGTCGCATCAGCGGTCATCATGATGATCGGCGCCCGACGGCAGCCCAGATTGGAGCGGCGAATACTTTTCGCCAGACGTTCGCCATCCAGCCTCGCGCCCGAGCGCTCGGTGAAGATCAGGCCCGGCTCCATCTCGCGCGCATGGTCCAGAACGCGGTGCTCGTCGGACTCCGTCACAACCTCGCGCGCGCCCAGACTCTTCATGATGTCCAGCAGCAGCCGCGCCGACGCCAGGTTCGGGTCGGCGATCAACACCCGTCGAACGACCGGCTCAATGCGGTTCAAGGTTTTGGCGTCGGCTGCGAACACTAGGCAACTCCGGGGAGGTCAGCATTGTGGCTAACTGCCGCCGGTTAAGACCGCGTTGAAAGCGAACGGATTTTCGACCCGTTCTTTCTCTCGCTCAGCCCTGGAAGGGGTCCCGCATCAGGATGGTGTCGTCCCTCTCCGGGCTGGTCGACAACAGGGCCACAGGCGCACCGATCAGTTCCTCGATTCGCCGCACATACTTAATGGCGTTGGCGTTGATGTCCTTGAAGCTGCGGGTTCCAGCCGTGCTCTCGCTCCAGCCCGGCAGTTCCTCGAACACCGGCTCGGCCGCCGCCTGGTCCTTCAGGCTGGACGGCAGATAGTCCAGCACTTCGCCGTTCACCCGGTAGCCGACGCAGATTTTGAGCGTTTCCAGCCCGTCCAGCACGTCCAGCTTGGTCAAGGCGATGCCATCGATGCCGTTGATCGCTACCGACTGGCGCACCAGCACAGCGTCGAACCAACCGCATCGCCGCGCCCGGCCGGTATTCACCCCGACCTCGCGCCCCACGGTGGCCAGATGTTCGCCCACCGCATCGTTCAGCTCGCAGGCGAACGGGCCCTCGCCGACGCGGGTGGTGTAGGCCTTGACTATCCCCAGGACATAGCCGACGCCGCGCGGCCCTATGCCCGACCCCGCCGCCGCCTGTCCGGCCACGGTGTTGGAGCTCGTGACATAGGGGTAGGTGCCGTGGTCGACGTCTAGAAATGCGCCCTGCGCGCCTTCGAACAGGATCCGCTTGCCGGCCTTCTGCGCCTGATCCAGCACCCGCCAGGCCGGCTTCACATAGGGCAGGATCTTCGGCGCGATCTCCAGAAGTTGAGCCAGAAGTGCCTGCGGATTGATCGGCTCCAGCCCCAGACCGGCGCGCAGCGGATCATGGTGCGACCTCAGGCGCTCGATCTTGACCTTCAGATCGTCTTCGTTGGCCAAGTCGCAGACCCGGATCGCGCGCCGCCCCACCTTGTCTTCGTATGCGGGGCCAATGCCGCGTCCCGTGGTGCCGATTTTTGCCCCGGGCGCGCTCGCCGCCGCCTCGCGCGCCACGTCCAGCGCCGGATGGATGGGCAGGATCAGACAGGCGTTGTCGGCGATCGTCAGGATTTCGGGATTTATGGTGACGCCCTGGGCCTCGATCTTCGCGATCTCCCCGACCAGATGCCAGGGATCGACGACCACGCCGTTGCCGATGATCGACGGCTTGCCCTGCACCACGCCGCTCGGGAGCAAGGCGAGCTTGTAGACCTTGCCGTCCACGACCAGCGTATGGCCGGCATTATGGCCGCCCTGGAACCGCACAATGATGTCGGCCCTGTTCGACAGCCAGTCGACGATCTTGCCCTTGCCCTCGTCGCCCCACTGGGCTCCGACCACCGCTACGTTCGCCAAGGTTTTCGTCTCCGCCTGATGCGGGCGCAGCCTATAGCGGGGGAATCGGGGAATGTCGTCCCGACCGGGACGAATTCGGCTCAGAGTTCGCGGACAGCCGTCTCGAACGCCCAGTCCAGCCACGGGGTGGCGGCGACGATGTCGTCGGCCTCAACCGTGCAGCCGCACCAGATGCGTAGGCCGGCTGGCGCATTGCGGTGGCTCTCGACATCGAACGCGGCCTGTTCGGCCTCCAGCAGCGTCTTCATCCGCTTGACGAAACCCTGCCGTCCCGCGTCGTCCAGCGCCCTGACGCGCGGATCGACGATCTTAAGGCACACCGAGGTCGTCGAGCGGATCGCGGCATCCTCAGCCAGGTAGTCGATCCAGTCGGTATGTTCGACCCAGTCGTTCAGCGCCGCCGCGTTCGCATCCGTCCGCCGGATCAGTTCCGCCAGGCCGCCTGCGCCCTTCGCCCACTCCAAAGCATCGATCCAGTCTTCCAGCGTCCACACCGAGAAGGTGTTCAGCATCGTGCCGGTGGCCAGGCTCCGGTCGAAGCCCTTGCCGTCACGCAAGCGCAGCACCTTGGGGACTGCACGCGGGGGCTCATAAGCGTCCAGGCGGGCCACGGCGCGGGGCGATAGCGCAGCCACCCCGATGCCCGCCTCGCCGCCCAGCGCCTTCTGGAAGGAGAAGGTCACAACATCCAGCTTTTCGAAATCCATCGGCATGGCGAAGGCCGCCGATGTCGCGTCGCAGACTACGATCCCTTGGCGGTCGTCGGAGATCCAGTCCACGCCCGGCGTCTTTACGCCCGAGGTCGTGCCGTTCCAGGGGAAGACCAGATCCTTCGTCGGATCGACCTTCGACACATCCGGGAACCGACCCCAAGGCGCCTCGAGGATCTCAAGCTGGTCGAGCTTCAGGTGATCCCTGGCATCGACAGCCCACTGCTTCCCGAAATTCTCGAAGGCCATCACCTGCACGGGCCGCTGGCCCAGCATGTTCCACATGGCGGCTTCGACCGCCCCGGTATCCGACCCCGGCAGATAGGCCAGCACCCAGTCCTGCGGGATTTCCAGAACCTCCTTGGTCAGTCGCAGGCCATAGGCGAACCGCTCAACCACCTCCGGCGAGCGGATGCCCCGCCCCAGCAGGTCGTGCGGCAAGGCCTGCGACGACCATCCCGGGCGTTTCGCGGTCGGCCCCGCCGCGAACCAGGGCCGCGCGGGTTTAATGTTCGGCTTGGACATCATCAGCTCTTGCCCGGCTTGTAGGGACGGTTGGCGCGCCAATCTTCGGCCACCCGGTGCAGAATCGGATCGATCACATCCGGCAGGGTTACGATCAGTCGCGCCTTCAGGTCGCCCCGCGCCCCGCCGGCGAAGGCGCCCCGGCCCTTGAGACGAAGCGTCTGTCCGGAGTTCGCCCCGGTCGGCACGGTCACCGAGACGGCCCCGTCCGGCGTCTGGCACTCGACCTTGCCGCCCAGGATCGCATCGGGGACCGAGATCGCCAGGTCCATGGTCAGATCCGCACCCTCGACCTTGAATACCGGATGCGGCGCGATCCGTAGCTCGATCAGGGCGTCGCCCGGCTCGGTCCTGCCAGGCGTTCCCTGGCCGCGCAGCCGGATCGTCTGCCCGTTGGTCGCCCCCTTGGGAATGGTGACGTCCAGCGTCCGGCCGTCCGAGAATTGGATCCGCCGCGTCGCCCCGCCGATGGAGTCCTCCAGGCTGATCTCCAGCGTCGCCCGAACGTCCTGCCCACGACCGAAGCCGGCGGCCCGCCCCCGACCGCCTCCGCCGAACCGGCCGAAGATGTCGTCCAGATCCAGATCCTCGAACGCCGCGCGACCGCCTGGCCCTCCGCCCGCGCCGAAGCCGCCGAAACCGCCGGTCCCCATACCCGCGCCGCCACCCGGCTGTCCGCCGCTGTAGCCTCGATACTGGGGCTGGCCGTCGGCGTCGATCTGGCCGGTGTCGTATTTCGATTTCGTGTCGGGATCGCTCAGAATGTCGAACGCGGCGGAGACGCGCTTGAACCGTTCCTCGGTCGCCTTGTCACCACGGTTCTTGTCCGGGTGCAATTCCTTGGCCAGTTTGCGGAACGCGGCTTTGATGTCGGCGGCGCTCGCCCCCCTGGACACACCCAGTTCCTTGTAGGGATCACCCGCCACGCCGTTCGCCGCTCCGTCACGCTTCGTCGAATCCGGCTCGCGCGTCGCGACCGACCTTCGTCTCGTCAGTTAAGGCATGCGGTGTGCGGCGCAATGCTTTTCAGACGATCAGCGGCGCCTGCGCCTCGACGCCCCACCCGAAACCGGGCCCGTATTGCGCCACCGCCACGACAGCATCCGGCCCGCCGCCGCCGGGGAAATCTTCGGCCATGTCCTCCACAGCATAGAGGAACGACGTCTCCTCCACCTCGAACGTCCGCCGCGGCATGCCGCCGTCAAGGATGCGCACCCGGAACCGGCGCGGATCGACTTCGGCTGGCTCCTGGTCCCATACGTCACCGATCCGGACCCTTGGAGCCCATGACAGTCGCCGTCCGCCGCCCTCCTCCACGACCCTCAGGACTGGACTCCACGGCCTCGCGTGCAGTCGCATCGGCGTGCAGATAGCATCGACGAACCCGAGCCCGCCCGGGGCCCGCCCGTTCGGCCCAACCCGCGCGAGCCGCGCAAGACCGCGTTCCCCCGTCGCCGTCTCGAACCGTCCCGCTCGGGGGTCCAGCAGCACCACGATCGCGCCTTCGGGCGACGCCGCCGCCATCTCTCCTTCCGTCCCTTGCTGCCCTCGCAGCAATCCGCTCAGTCGCCAGATACCGGCGCCCAACAGGGCCGCCTGCCGATAATGCACGATCTCCCACCCCGCCGCCGTCTCCACGGCAGCCAGATTCGCCCCGCCCAGCACCGCGCTCTCCGACAGACTGGCCGGGGCCGCACCCTCCAGCCGCACCACCACGGCGTTCGCTTCGTCCCAGCGATGCAGCACGCCGGGCGTCAGCGTCTGTGTCAGCCGCCCCACTGTCGCAGGCGCCCCGACCGTTCCTCTGGCGGTCAGGGTCTCCGCATTCTCCCCGACATGCACCGTCATCGGCCGCCATGGTTCGCAAGCCACTGCCGCGATCAGCCGATCGTCCGGCTCCGCGCCCGGCAGGGGCGGCAAGTCAAGGATCCGAACGAACGGGGCTCCCGCCGGCGCGATACCCGACCCTCGCCGCCACACAACCGGCTCGGTACCGACGCCCTCACCATCGCGTCTCGCCAAAATCGCCGTCGGCGTCTCGTCCAGCGTCACCCGCTCGGCCCGCCAAATACCCGTCTCACCCTCGACCGCAACCGTGTCTCCGGCCTCAATCCGCAGCGCCTCCAGCGGCCCCAGGGCGACCGTCAACCGATCTTCGCCCTCGCCCTTGAGCAGCCGTCGGGCCAAGGCCTTCGCCAGCCCCACGCCACAGACGGCCGGCAAGTCGGCATCCACACTGCCTCCGTCACCCTCGCCCCGCACCACCGTCGCGCCGGTCTGATAGTCCGCGCCCTCGTCGATGAAACGGATTCGCGCCATGGCCGGCAGGGCCTTCAGTGATCGTATCCGCACCGGTCCCGCGCGTCCGTCCGTCAATCCCAGATCAGCCGGCGCCAGTGTTCCGCCGGCTCCTTCGACCCCAATCAGCGACACCCGTCCGCCCCGCTCACAGGCTTGCATGTCGAACGCGTGCAACAGTGGCTCAAGCGCGTCGCGTGTGCGCATCGGCCGGTCGGTCACATATTCTCGACAGTGGCGGGACTGAGGGCGCGGACAATCTCGCTGAACGCAAGGACTGTGGATGCGACAGACGCGGACAGCGCCGGCCGCTGGCGAGAGCTGCTGGGCGGCGCCGGGGTCAAGTCCGCGGCGGTGTCGGGCCAGGGGATCTTGCGCGACGCGGCGTCCGACGCCCTGATCCGCGAGGCCTTCTTTGACCAGGGGCTGAAGGCATGGCGGCTGGTGGTGCCGGATTTCGGGACGCTTGAGGGGCCGTTCCTTGTTTCGGCGCTGGAATACGCGGGCGACCACGAAGGCGAGGCGACGTTCGCGATCAGCCTGGCCAGCGCCGGGGCGGTCGGGTTCTCGGCCGCATGATCGGGGTGAACAAGGTGCGTGGCGAGGCGGTCGCGGTGCTGGCGGGGGCTGAGCGGCGGCTGTGCCTGACATTGGGGGCGCTGGCCGAGATCGAGACAGCGCTGGACGTGTCGGGCATCGCCGGATTGGCGGAACGGATGAGGGGATTGTCGGCGCGGGATCTGATGGCGGTGCTCGCGGCCCTGTTGCGGGGCGGCGGCGAAGGCGGGCTGGCCGGCGATCTGGACCGGGCAGCGATCGACCCGGTGGAGGCGGCCGAGGCCGTCGCCCTCGCCTTCACGGCCGCGCGTGGTTGAGGCGACGCCCTGGTCGGCCATGCTGCGGACCTCCATGGCGAACGTCGGCGACGGCCAGCCGATGTCCGTAGCCTTCGATCGCCGTCCGATCAATCTCGCCGGCAAGGCCCCGCTCCAGGCTAACAACATGAATCTGTTTGAGATCACCGACGCCGCGACCGTGGCCGACATCGTCTCTGGCGCCCGTCGCTCGACCTCGATGCGCTGGACCTACCTGGCGGAGGCCGGCCCCACGACCGCGTGGTTCGCGCTCGGCGGCGTCACCCGCGCCCTGACCTGGATCGATTGTATGGGCCGACGCTAGCCACCTGAAACCGCGCGCCCGGCAGCATCGGGAACGTCACCAACGACACCTCCCAAAGCTCCACCCCCGACAGCACTCTCAACCGCCTGTGCCTGCGAGCCTTCGCCGCCCGGAACCCGATCGACAGCCCGTCCAGCGCTCCCGCCCGGCTCAAGGCCTGGGCATAGCGCGCCTCCGCCGACCAGTCGGCGATCCGGCCCCGAACAAACAGGCCCCGATCGTCCTCGACGATCTCGTCCCAGACCCCGATCACGGCCCGGCTCTCGTGCTGGTGCAGCATCCGCACCCCGCCTGCCCCGGTCCGCGTCAGGCTGTCGGCGAAGGCGCCCTTCGCCACCACATCCCCGGTCGGATCCGCCACGCCCCACAGGGACGCGTAGCCCTGGATCGCCAATCCCGCCTGGACCAGTACACTCACCGCATCTCCTCCAGCCGCGTCTCGATGCGCGCGACAGCAGCCCGCGTGCCGACGCCTTGTTCCTCCAGCCGGGCCAGCCGTTCGGCGACCAGCCGTTGCTCCCCGACCCGCTCCTCCAGGGTCGCGATCCGCGCGGCCGCCCCACCGGCCCAGACCAGACCGCCGACAGTCTGGATCGCCAGCGCGACGCCCAGCGCCGCCGCCGTCTTCTTCAAATCATCCATCACGCGCCCACCCCTGCCATCCGGCGGCGCTCTTCGTCCGTAAGGAAGCTCGCCGCCGACAGCCGGGCCCACAGCGCGTCCCGTTCGGGCTGCAAGGCCGGCACGGCATCCAGGTCCGTCTCGACCCGGATCCCTTCAAACCGCCCGCTCAACCAACCGGTCAGCGCACCCGCCGTCTTCCGCGCCAGCGGGATCACCGTCCCTCTCCAGAACGCGGCATTGGCCTCGCGATAGTTGGCGTAGGTGGCGTCGCCGGGAATGCCGAGCAGCTGCGGCGGCACCCCGAAGGCCAGGGCGATCTCCCGCGCCGCCGCGTGCTTGCCAGCGATGAAATCCATGTCCGCCGGGCTCATCGACATTGGCTTCCAGTCCAGCCCGCCCTCCAGCACCAGCGGCCGCCCTGCGTTCGCGGCCCCCGCATGCGCCTCGCCCAGCTCCGCTTTGAGCGCCTGGAACTGCATTTCAGTCAGCCGCTCTCCGTCTTTCGACGAGAAGACCAGCGCCCCGCTCGGCCGTGCTGCATTGTCCAGCAGCGCCTTGTTCCAGGCGCCTGAACTGTTGTGCACGTCGATCGCGAACGCCGCCGCTTCCAGCGGCGAGAATCCGTAGTGATCGTCCGTCGGATGAAATAGCTTCAACTGCATCACCGGCATCCAGCCGTCCGCCTCCCGCCCGATCCTCACCGATCGTCCGCCGACCGCATATTCATAGGCATCGGGCCACCCCGCCCGCCCCGGCACGATCCGCACCCGGTCCGGCCTCAGGCTCCACAGTTCGCCGGGCGTCTCGTCGCCCACAGCCTCGACGTAAGCGTTGCCCGCCGTCTGGAGGGCGCCATAGACGCCCTCCAGCCATTCCGGCCCCGACTGTTCCGGGTTGGGCTTGGCCATCAGCCGCGCCACCGGATGCGCGTCGTTGCGCACGCCGTCGACGAACACGACCAGCGGCGCCGAGGCCGCCGCCTCCGCGATCATCCGGACGCAGCGGTAGGCTACGGCGTTCTTGCCGAACCCTTCCGCCGCCAGGCTGGCATAGTCGCGCGGCGTCCACCGCGGCCGCCCTGCGCCGGTCACCGCGATCAGAGGGCCGACGCGACTGTCCTTGATTTCGGGCGCGGCTCGGCCGACCCGCCATGGAAATTTCGGCATGGCTTCTCCCGTGGCCGGGAGCCCCGGCGTGAATTGTGGTGTGCGGCGGTCAAGCGTCCGTCAGAGCCCGGGGCTTCCCCCGACGGCTCTATCAGCGGCCGAAGCCAGTGCGTCGGGGGGCCGGGGTCTCACCCCGTTTCGTCCCCATTTCCGGCCATGCCCAAACTATAGGGGACCAGCGTCACAAGGCGCGTAAAACGGCTCTTAAAAGTTCCGGCCGTTGAAATCGCGGGCGGATTCGGCCGATCCGTTGATGGCTATCGCCGAACCTTCGACAATCACGCCACTCCGGCGTCGCTCTTGTCGACAAAGGGTCAAAGCGCCGGCGATGGCCCCGATCAGGTCGCCCATGTGGATCGGTTTTCCGACATGGCCGTCCATCCCGGCCCGCGCACAGGCCTCGATCTGCTCGGGCTGCACGTTGGCGGTCAGGGCAAGGATCGGTACGCTGGCCCTCGCTCCGTTCAGCGCGCGGATCGCCCGCGCCGCGTCCATCCCGTCCATCACAGGCATGTGCACATCCATCAGGATCAGATCGTAGTCTTCCCTGGATGCCGCCGCGACCGCCTCGGCGCCGTCGCACACCGCGTCCAGTTCGACACCCCACCCCGACAGGATGATCCGCATCAACTCGCGGTTGGCCGGTGCATCGTCAGCCAGCAGGATCCGCGTTCCGGGCTCCAGCACGATCACCTCGCTGACTGCCGCGTCCGCCGGGCGCTCGGCCTCAACCAGCGGGATCTCGAACCAGAAGGTCGAGCCCTCGCCCGGCCGACTGTCGACCCCGATCACCCCACCCATTAACTCGATCAACCTGCGCGAGATCGCCAGCCCCAATCCTGTCCCCCCATAGACCCGCGTCGTCGACGCATCGGCCTGGGTGAATCGTTCGAACAGGGCGGCGATCTTCTCAGACGCAATGCCGATACCGCTGTCGCTCACCGCGACCCTCAACTGCCCGCCACAGCGGCGCACATCCAACCGGATTTCACCCGAAACCGTGAACTTCACGGCATTGGACAGGAAGTTCAGGGTCACCTGCCGCAACCGGCCTTCGTCCCCGATGATCGCGACGGGCAGATCATCGGCGATCTCGACGATCAGACCCACGCCCTTGGCCCGGCATTGGGTCTCCACGATCGCCGCCGCGCCCCGTGCCGTTGTCGCCGGATCGAACGCAGTCGCGTCCAGGCCGACGGCCTCGGCTTCCAGCTTGGAGTAGTCCAGAATGTCGTTGATGACGCTTAGCAGCGCCTCACTGGCCGTCGCGATTCGCTCGGCATAGCGCCGTTCCGTCTCCGGTAACTCCGCACTCTCCTTCAGGAGGCCCGAGAAGCCGATGACGCTGGTAAGCGGCGTCCTCAGCTCGTGAGACATATTGGCCAGGAATTCGGACTTCACCCGCACCGCCGCCTCGGCCACGTCGCGCGCAGCGATCAGTTCTTCCTCCAGCCGCTTTGTCTCGGTGATATCCCGGACCACGTCATGGAAGCCGATCACCAGGCCTTCGGCGTCCCGGATCACACTGGTCCGGGCCTCGAACCAGCGCACCGACCCATTTCTGTGTACCCCACGATAGCGCACGCCTCGCGACGACTGCCCGACCGGCAGCCTCACCAGGGCGCGGAAACTCTCTGTGAGCGCTGGCACGTCTTCGGGCAGGATCATGTCGGTGACCGGACGGCCGATCACCTCGGCCGGCGTCTTCCCGCTGGAGGCCTCAACAGAGGGCGAGACATAGGTGACGATCCCGTCCACCCCATAGGAGATGATGATGTCCGTGGCCCCGTCGGCCAACATTCGGTAGCGGGCCTCGCTCACGACGATCCGGGCATGCGCCGTTTCGACCTCGGTGACGTCCTGGAACACGCCATAGACCGCGACCGACCGGCCATCAGCGTCCCGCTCGACCATGCCACGCGAAATGACGATCCGCTCATCGCCATCGGCCCGGACAATTCTCAGCTTGAACTCATAGTCCTCGCCGGTGTCGATACATCGCGTCACGGACGCCCTGACGACCTCGCGATCCTCGGGATGATAGAAACTCACCGCGTCTTGATAGCTCGGATCGAAGGTTTCAGGCGACGCGCCGTGGATCCGGTAGACTTCCTCGGACCACGACACAGTTCGGGTCGCCAGATCCAGGCGCCAGTTGCCGACGCCCGACATCTGCTCGGCCATTCGCAGCACGCCCAGTTGTTCATCGATCAACCGGGTCGCGGCGGTCTGGTCGAGGATGTCGCCGGCCATCCCCGCCATCAGTTTGAGCGTGTCCAGCATCCGGCCGCTGGGACGCGGACGCGGCTTCGTGTCCAGTACCGAAAAGGCGCCGACCATCCTGCCGTCCGCCGTGGATATCGCTGCGCCCGCATAAAACCGGATCCCGTCCGGCCCGGTCACCATCGGATGGGTGTTGAAAGGAGCCAGCGCCGTGGCGTCCTCGACCACAAGCAAGCCGTCCTGGCCCATGGTCGTGACGACGTGCGACACGCTCTGCTCGCGCGGCATCGACGCCATTGAGATCGGCACATTGCATCGGAAGAACGTCCGGTCGCCGTCCAGCACGGACAGCATGATGATCGGCGCGTCGAAGATCGAGCAGGCGAGCGTCACCAATCGGTCGAACGCCGCCTGATCTCCTCCCTGAGTCCTCTCTTTCACCAACGCGCTCGAGGCGGTCATGTGCGGATCTCCGTCCTGCCGCGGAGATTGCCGTTGAGGTCCAAAGTTTTGGTTAGCGACCTCGGGGGTTGGCCGGCGCCACGCCCCGCTCCTCGATCCAGTCCGACGCATCGTGGTCGATGGCGTCCTCGGGCTCGGCCAGTTCCTCCTCGGAGATCGTCTGCCCCCGGATCGACACGCCGGCCGTATGCACGGTCTCCGGATCGCCCGACACCAGAGGATGCCAGTCCGCCAGACCGCGGCCCTCATGGATTCGCCGGTATCCGCATGACATCGGCATCCACGCCAGCGCCTGGATATTCCACGGCGTCAGCTTGATGCAGTCCGGCACATGCTCCTTGCGGTTCGCATAGTCGGTGCAGCTGCACAGCTGGCTGTCGAACAGCTTGCAGTGGACCCGTGTCGGGAAGACCTCGCCCGTATCCTCATCCTCGAAACGGATCAGGCAGCACAGTCCGCACCCGTCGCACAGGCTCTCCCACTCCTCGCGGGTCATCTGATCCAGGCGCTTCCTCTGCCAGAAGGGCTTGGGTTCGGGGGTCGTACGCTCTACATCCACGCGCTCCCCATACGCCTCTCCGCGTCCGAAAGCATCCATGGCCCCCCGCTCGTCTCCGAGACCTCCTCTCGTCGCACTGAAAGACGTCCGTCTTCAGGATGGCCCGCGTCCCCTGTTCGACGGTGTCGACCTGGCTATCGAGCCGCGCACCCGCTCCTGCCTCGTCGGCCGCAACGGCGCCGGCAAGTCCACCCTGATGAAGGTCGTCATGGGTCTGATCGAGCCCGACAGCGGAACCCGCTCGATCCAGGGCTCGGTCAAGTTCGCCTATGTGCCGCAGGAGCCGCTGATCGCCGGCGACACCCTGCTGGACTACGCCACCTCGAACGGCGCCGAGCACTGGACGGCGGAGGCCTGGCTCGAGACCTTCGGCATGGACCCGCACAAGTCCACCAGGGGCCTGTCCGGCGGCGAGATCCGCCGCGCCGCCCTCGCCAAGGCCTTCGCCGAAGAGCCCGACCTGCTGCTGCTCGACGAGCCCACCAACCACATGGACATCCTGGCGATCGAGCTCCTCGAGACGGAGATCATCAACGCCAAATGCGCCGCCCTGATCGTCTCCCACGATCGCGCCTTCCTGAACCGGGTCACGCAGTCCTGCCACTGGCTGGAAGGCCGCCGGGTCCGAACCCTGAACAAGGGGTTTGATGCCTTTGACGAATGGGCCGCCAAGACCATGGAAGAAGAGGCCATCGCCTTCCAGAAGCTGACCAAGACCATCGAGCGCGAGACTGTAACATTCTACAGTTCGATCACCGCCCGCCGGAGCCGCAACGAAGGCCGTGCCCGCTCACTCGACGCCCTGCGCGCTGAACGGGCGGAACAGGCGAAGGATCGGCCGCGCGAGATGCTGCTCGGCGTCGATTCCGGCTCCACGTCGGGCAAGCTGGTCGCCGACCTGAAGGGCGTCACCAAATCCTTCGGCGACCGCGTCGTCATCAAGCCCTTCACCAGCCGCATCATCCGCGGCGATCGCCTCGCCATCGTCGGCCCCAACGGTGCCGGCAAGACCACCCTGGTCAAGATCATGCTCGGCGAGCTGGAGCCCACAGAGGGCACGGTCAAACTCGGCGCCAGCCTGGAGACCGTCTATCTCGACCAGTCGCGCGACGGCCTGAAGTCCGACATGACCCTGTGGGACGCCCTGACGCCGGGCGGCGGCGACTCGATCATCGTTCGCGGCTTCTCGAAGCACGTCGCCGCCTACGCCAAGGACTTCCTCTTCACCGACGCCCAGTTGCGCCAGCCGATCTCGACCCTGTCGGGCGGCGAGCGGAACCGACTGCTGCTGGCCATCGCCCTGGCCAAACCCGCCAACATGCTGGTCCTTGATGAACCGACCAACGACCTCGACATGGACACGCTCGACAAGCTGGAAGAGCTGCTGGAGCAGTACGACGGCACCCTGATCCTGGTCAGCCACGACCGCGATTTCGTCGATCGCCTCGCCACCTCAACCATCGGCATGAATGGCCGGGGCGACATCGTCGAAACCCCGGGCGGCTGGACCGACTTCATCCGCCAGAACCCCGGCTTCCTGAAACCCCGGACCGCCGCTCAGGCCGGGTCGAAACCCGCGCCGGTCGTCGCTGCGCCCCCGCCGCCTCCCGCCGCCAAGGGCAAGCTGTCCTTCAAGGACCAGCACCGGCTCAAGGAGCTGGACGCCCTGATCCACGCCCTGCCTGTGGACATCGCCGGCCACCAGAAGCGCCTCGATGACGTCAACTTCTATTCCCGCGACCCGTCCGGCTTCGCCTCCACCATGAAGGCCCTGGAGGCTACCCAGCAGAAGCTTCACGCCGCCGAAGAGGAATGGCTGGAACTGGAAGCCAAGCGGGAAGCGCTGGCAGGATAGACCTGATCGTTTGAGGCGGAAGCGCTTCGCGCTTCTGTCGAAAGCGTGACTCAGGCTCTCGCTCATATCTGATGACGGTCCTGCCCTGGGCAAACGGATTCTGTGGACAATCCAGAACGCTGATCTGCCAACAGAAATCTCGTCCGTCCACAGAGGTTAACGCGGTTATGCACCGGCCCCGGGGCGATCCTGCACAGACCGCGCGAATCGACCCCTTGCTGGATCCCGCGTTTGGAGCGAGCTTGATCAGGCCGAGGGCCACGGCGGCGCGGAAACCTAGGGAGACCGGGGTTTCAAGCGGGTCGGTCCGGCTCTCTGACCAAGGGTTCCAAGCCACTTCGGTGGACGCGGAAAGCCCGGGCAGGGTCCAGGCTCCCAGCCTTTAGCGCTTCGGTGCGGGGGGACGGAGAACCAGACCGGGATCGATGGACGACGCGAGGGCCAAAAGCCCGGACGAGACGCCACCGGACAGGAGTCGCCAGGATACAGCCGACCGTCGCCGGGTTCGCCCGCCGGCGCTGACGCCAGGGTCCATAACCTCAATGGCCAAGTCCCAACCCGGACTTGGTGGGGGGACGTAAGCACCGGTTCGTCCGGACTTGCGTCCCCTCGCTCAATTCTGGGTCCTGGCGGCATTCGCGGGAAGTCTACGACCGGGCCTGACGCAGGCGTGTGCCAAATGTCAGCTCCTGGTCTTTGACATTAAAGCTTCAAACCCGACTCTACGGACGATCCAGACTCCAGTTTTCAGAGTTGCCCCCGACCGCTTCGGAAGCTTCGGAAGCTTCGGACGGTATTTTTTTGGGCTTGGCCGTCCGGTCTGCCGCGTAAGCCGTCAATAGGTCACGCTTCCCTTGCAACCCCTCCGGCCCTAGTTTGCGGCGATGCAACGTCGCGCGACTCATTCCGTCGTCAGCCGCCGCCTCGTCCTTGCCGGCGGCGTCGCCGTCACGGTCACAGGCCTGGCGTCCTGCGGCAGCTCCGAGGCGCCTGTCGACGATGAGGGCCGCGTCCGTATCCGCTTCGCCACCGACTGGCGCGCCCAGGCCGAGCACGGCGGCTTCTATCAGGCCCTCGCCTCGGGCGCCTACGAACGGCGCGGCCTGAACGTCCAGATCATCCAGGGCGGCCCCGGCGTGAATGTGCCCCAGTTGCTGGCCTCCGGCGCCGTCGAACTGGGCATGGGCTCCAACAGCTTCATTCCCCTGAATCTCGTGGCGGAAGGCGCGCCGGTGAAGGCGGTCGCCGCCTTCTTCCAGAAGGACCCCCAGGTCCTGATCGCCCACCCCGACCCTGACCTGACCGGCATCGCCGACCTGGTCGGCCGCCCCTTCCTCCTGGCCGACGCCTCGATCACCGCCTTCTGGATCTGGCTGAAGGCCAAATACGGCTTCACTGACGACCAGGTCCGCAAATACAACTTCAATCCCGCCCCCTTCCTCGCCGACGAACGGGCCGTGCAGCAGGGCTATCTGACGAGCGAGCCCTACACGATCGAGAAGGAGGCGGGCTTCGAACCGCGCGTG
Source organism: Brevundimonas sp. DC300-4 (assembly GCF_049897365.1). Taxonomy (NCBI): domain Bacteria; kingdom Pseudomonadati; phylum Pseudomonadota; class Alphaproteobacteria; order Caulobacterales; family Caulobacteraceae; genus Brevundimonas; species Brevundimonas sp. DC300-4. The sequence continues at coordinate 358,828 of NZ_JAFCWC010000002.1, read as the reverse complement.
TTCCTCCTCGCCGATGAGGGCTACCCCTCCTACGCCACAATGGTGATGTCGCCGGACGGGTTCGCCCGCGACAATGCGGCCGCCTTGCGCAGCTTCATCGCCGCCTCGGCCGAGGGTTGGCGCGACTACATCCGGGGCGACCCGGCCGCCGCGAACGCCCTGATCAGGAAGGCCAACCCCGAGATGACCCAGGACATCCTGGACCAGGCCCGCACCAAGCTCAGCGAGAACGGCATCGTCGATTCGGGCGATGCGGCCCTCTATGGCCTCGGGGCCATGACCGCCGACCGATGGCGGGCCTTCTTCGACGTGACCTCACAGGCGAACGTCTATCCCGCCGACCTGCGCTGGCGCGACGCCTTCACCGACGAATTCCTCCCTGGCCGTGGCTGACGGGGACGGGGCGGCGGTCGCCGGCCTTTCAAACGTCAGGGTGGACTATCCCGGCCGCGCCTCGCTTGGTCCGCTGGACCTGACTGTCGGTCCGCGCGAGATCGTCGCCATCGTCGGTGCGTCCGGCGCCGGCAAGTCGACCGCGCTCCGCCTGCTCGCCGGACTCGAACACCCCGCCGCCGGGACGGTCGTTCGCCCCGCCGAACCCCTCCGCACAGGTTTCGTCTTCCAGAACCCGACCCTGATGCCCTGGGCCGACGCGCGCGCCAACGTCGCCCTGCCGCTGGAGCTGTCCGGCGTGCCTGCCGTCGAGGCCCGCCGCCGAGCGGACGACAGTCTCGCCGCCACCGGCCTCGGCGACCGCACCACAGCCCGTCCGCGCCAGCTGTCCGGCGGTATGGCCATGCGGGTCTCGCTCGCTCGCGCCCTGTCGGTCGAACCCGACCTTCTGCTGCTCGACGAACCTTTCGCCGCGCTCGACTCCATCACCCGGCGAGGCCTGATCGAGGACCTGCACCGCCTCTGGGCCGCCCGCCCCATGGCCATGGTCTTCGTCACCCACGACGTGGAGGAGGCCGCCTACCTGGCCGGACGCGTGGTCGTCCTGTCCCGGGCCGACGGCCGAGCCGTCGCCGATATCGCCATGCCCGGCGCGCTGCCCCGCCCCGAAGGCTGGCGAAGCGACCCCGCTCATCGCGCGGCGGTCGAGGCGGTCGCCGAGGCACTGGCGCGCTCGATGGAACTGGCGTCGTGAAACGCCACCTCATAGACGCCCTGCCCGCCCTCCTCCTGACCGCCGTCCTGCTGGCGATCTGGGAGGCATCGTGCCGCCTGCTGCATGTGCCGGTCTATTTCCTGCCGCCACCCAGCGACGTCGCCCGCGCCCTGGTCGAAAACGGCGCGATCCTTGCCGGCTCGGCCTTGCAAACCTTCTGGATGGCGCTGAAGGCCCTGATCGTGGCGGCCCTGATCGGCGGTGGTCTGGCGATCAGCGTCTCCCTCAGCCGCCCGGCAGAACGCGCCGTGGCTCCGCTGGCGGTTACGCTCCAGGTCACGCCGGTCGTCGCCATCGCGCCTCTGGTGCTGATCTGGTTCGGGCTCGACCATGCCGACCGGGCTGTCACGGCGCTCGCCGCCGCCATTGCCTTCTTCCCTATCTTCTCCGGCGTCCTGACCGGGTTGAAGTCCGCCGACCCGGATCTGGAGCGGCTGTTCGACCTCCATGCCGCCTCCCCGCTCCAGCGCCTGTGGCGACTGCGTCTCCCCTCCGCCCTGCCCTTCGCCCTGGAGGGCCTGCGGGTCGCGGCGGGTCAGGCAGTGGTCGGCGCCGTGGTGGCCGAGTTCGTCTCTGGTTCCGGCGCGGCACAGGGTCTTGCCTGGCGTCTGCTCGAGGCCGGGAATCGTCTGCGCACGGCCGAACTTCTCGCCGCCCTCGTCTGCCTCGCTCTTCTCGGCCTCTCGCTCAACGGCGCGACCCGGCTGATCGAGCGCCGCCTGCTACGCGACCGGGCCTGAAGTCTTTACGCATGTTAGCGCGGGGTTAAGCCCGGGCTGCCTAGGGTTTCCGCGATGTTCGCCTCGAACGGGAGCCCCGCCTTTGCAGCACCGCACCGCCCGAATTCTGACGCTGCTCCTGGCGACGGCGGGCGCGTGCCTCGCCGCCTCGGGCACCGAGGCCCAGTCCAATACCGACCCCGCTCCCGCGCCGGGCCGCTACCTGACCTGGGCCAACCGCCCGGCCAATACGACTCCCGCCAATGTCGTTGCCGAGCAGATTCGCGCCCGCAACGCCATGATCCCACGCCGCGTCGCGCCGTCACAGGCCCCTTACCGGCCCATGATGCAGCCAACGTCGACGCCGCTGCCGGCGTCGCGCGGCCTGACCCCCGCCAGCGCCTGGCTGGGCCCCCGCGTCGCGCCCGCCTTCGCCCCGGGCTCACCTGACCCGATCAGCTACGCCACGACCGAGATAGCCTCCGCCCCGATCTATTCGCCACCCCCGCCCGCCCCCGTCGAGCACGCCGCGCGCGCTCCGGTCGAACGCGTCGCCGACGATCTCATGGTGCCCCGCCGCGACGCCCCGGTCTTCAACCTCCCGCGCCAAGGCTCGGCCGCGCAGGCCCCGATGCCGCAAGAGGCGCCGTCACCCGTCGCCGACACCAGCGACCCCATGGCCCCGCGCCGCGATGCTCGCATCTTCCAGATGCAACAGGGCCAGCCCCAGGGTCAGGAACAGGCCTCGCTTCCTGCGCCGACCCAGGCCGCGCCCTCCGGCCAATCCTCGGTCCAGTCCGGCCAGTCGGGCGCCCGATACTATTCGGTGCACCGCGACGCGGGCCATCGCCCCGATCCCACGGTCCTGCCCGAACCCGTCTATTTCGACAGCGTCACCCTGGACCTCGCCGAACCGCCCGAGAACGAGCCCCTGATGCGGGACCCCCAAGGCCGCCGCCGAGCGGTTCCCAATGCCGATCCGAGCCTGCCATGACCGACGCCGCCTTCGCCCCGGTCGAGACCGGATCGCGCCTGCCCGATCTGATCGTCCTGGCCCAGGAAACCTCCAGCGAGAAACGGCGCGCCCTGCTGCGTGAGCTGACCGAGCATTTCTTCGGCGCCGGAAAGCGCAGCGCAGGCGAGGACGCCCTTTACGACTCGGTCCTGACGGACCTGACCGCCGAGATGGATACCGCCGTCCGCGCCGAGCTCTCGGCCCGATTCGCCCTGTCGCCCGACGCACCGCGCGGCCTGATCCGGCGGCTGGCGAACGACGAGGTCGCGGTGGCCGAAGCCGTCCTGCGCGCCTCCACCGTACTCACCGACGACGATCTGCTGGGTGTCGTCCGCTCGAGGGGCCAAGCCCATCTGCGCGCCGTGTCGGAACGCGCCACCGTGTCCGAGGCCGTGTCCGACGTGATCGTGGAACGCGGCGACGACGAGACCCTGGGCACGCTTCTGCGCAACGACGGGGCCCGCTTGTCGCGCGCTGCGACCGAGACCGCTGTCGAGCGCGCCAAGGTCAATCCTGACCTTCATGAAGCGGCTGTCCAGCGCAAGGGCCTGCCCGCTGACCTCCTGAACGACATGTATTTCGTCGTCGAGGGCCGGCTGCGTCAGCAGATCCTCGAACAGAACGCCGCAATGGATCCGGTCCTGCTGGAAAGCGCGCTCGCCGCCGGACGCGCCCGCGTGGCCACCGGGGACGGCGCCCTTCCCGCCGACTACTCTGAATGCCTCGCCTATGTGGAAGAGCTGAAGGCGGCCAACCAGCTGAACCCGACCATGCTGGCCCGCTTCCTGCGTTCCGGCAGCCGGACTTCCTTCCTGATCGCCCTGGCCCAGCTTGCCGATGTGGACTTCCACACCGCCAGCCAGATCGTGGAGAAGAAGGAACTCGACGCCCTGGCGGTCATCTGCAAGGCCGCCGACCTCGATCGCTCCCTGTTCCTGACCTTCGCCGTGGTCATCATGGGCGGTGAGGACAATGCGATGGGCAAGGCCCACAGTTACGCCAAACTCTATGCCGAGCTGCAGCGCGACGCCGCTCTCCGTACCCTCCGCTTCTGGCGAATGCGCCGAGGCACGGCTGCTGCGGCCTGAAACAGAAACGCCCGCCTCCTTGCGGGAGCGGGCGTCCTGATCTTCGAACCTTTAAAGACTACTTCTTGGCGGCGCGGGGAGCGGCGCGGGCGGGTTTACGGCCACCCTGGCCGAGGCCCATCTGCTTGGCCAGGTCCGAACGAGCTTTGGCGTAGTTCGGGGCGACCATCGGGTAGTCCTTGGCCAGGCCCCATTTGGCGCGATATTCTTCCGGGCTCATGTCGTATTTCGTGCGCAGGTGCCGCTTCAGCGACTTGAACTTGCGGCCGTCTTCCAGGCAGATCAGGAAATCAGGGCTGATCGACTTGCGGATTGGCACCGCCGGTTCCTTGACCTCGGGCTCGACCTCGACGACGCCGGTCGAAACCTGGGACAGGGCAGCGTGGATGTTGGAGATCAGCGACGGCAGATCGTTCGCCGACACGCTGTTGTTGCCGACATAGGCCGACACGATGTCAGCAGTCATTTCGAGCAGTTCGGACCGTTCGTCCAGTCTTGCAGCGTCCACGAGCGTTTCCTTGCCTAATCTTGCCGGACAGTGGCGATTGTGGCTTTGGGAAATACGGATGTTCGGCGATGAAAGCAATGCGCCTCCAGACATCGGGCGTCATAATGTTCCGGACAGTCTGGCGAACTATAGTCTCACTTCGATCCGAACCCGCTTAACGACCGAAGTTTTCCGCCAGCGCCATCATGGCCGCGCGTTCTGGCGTTGAATAGTCATCCAGCGCCAGTTCATCACCCTCGCGGATGGCTCTCAGCAGGTCCGGTGACAGGGCCGAGGACAGAGACCAGTTCCAGTAACGCAGCACCGTCTGGGCCCGATCGACAGCCAACATCTCAAAGGTGACCTGCACGCGGTCCCAGTCGGGATGGACCCGGCCGTCCGGCGTGGTCTCTGGGCGACGCACCGAGCGCCAGAGGTTCTGAAGATCGATCCGCGACATGCCGGTGGCCTTGCACAGGATGGCGAGGGGCTCTCCACCGACGTCGCCCATGATCTTGGCGCCGGTCAGAGGCTTGATGCCCGCCAGATAGGCGATCTCCGCCGCGACCTCGCGGTTCAGCCCCTCCCGCGCCGCGACAGTGACCGCGTGTTCCAGGCTGTCGTAGGGGCTCTTGTCGATGGCCGCACGGTTCCGCTGGCGGCGCTCAATAAATTGCAGGGCCTTCCTGGACACCGGATCCTGCCAGCCCTCCTCGGCGGCCATGGCGAAGACGTCCTCGACGACCTCCTGCATGACCTCACGACTGACGGCGAAACGCTGGAGGATGGTCTTCCTGTCCTCGGCCGGCGCCCACCAGAACATCACATAGGCGCCGGACGGACGAAGCTCGGGCCGGCGCAGCAGGTGGCCGCACAGGAGGGGCATCTGGCGGCTCAGTCCCACGATCGCTTCCACTCCGCTCTGCGACAGGCGGGCGGTGGTGTTGCGCAACAGGCATTCGAGAACACCCTGCTCACCGAAGCCGATCAGGGTCTCGGTCACCACCTCGGTCAGGCCGCGGCGGCCTGCCATCAGGAAGCGGTGCTCCGCCCCCGTGTCCCGGGCGCAGGCGACCAGGTCGGCGTCGGTCAGCGACGCGCACTGCTCCAGCAAAAGCCCCGCGATCGCCGGTTCGTCCCTGAGCAGCATCCGCGCCAGGCTGTTCGGCAGTTCGGCCAGCGGGGCCAGTCGCGCCGCCACCCGCTGGCGTTCACGCGGAGCCGCCAATCTCAGCATCTCGACCAGCAGGTCGCCGGTCACCGCGCGTTCGAAGGCGTTCACCCGACTGCCCGGCAGGGAGACGACATCGGCCAGGCGCTTCAGCAACGCATGCCGCGCCCGGAAGGCCGGCTGCGGAGCCTCTTGGTCTGGAACGGGCGCCGGATCGGTCATGATGCCGCCAGCCTAGCGGTGGACGGGTTAACCGCCGGTGACGGCCTATAATCCGTCGAACAGTGCCGTCGACAGGTAGCGTTCGGCGAAACTGGGGATGATGGCGACGATAGTCTTTCCGGCATTCTCGTCGAGGGTCGCCAGGCGGAAGGCGGCGGTCAGGGCGGCGCCGGACGAGATGCCAACCGGGATCCCTTCGACCCGGGCGACCTTGCGCGCCATTTCGAAACTGTCCTCATTGGAGACCTGTTCGACGCCGTCGATGATCGAGCGATCGACGATCGAGGGGATGAAGCCCGCGCCAATGCCCTGGATCTTGTGCGGCCCGGGCTCGCCGCCGCTGAGGACAGGCGAGGCGGTCGGCTCCACTGCGATCATGCGGATCGAGGGCTTGCGGGCCTTCAGCGCCTGGCCAATGCCAGTGATGGTGCCGCCTGTGCCGACCCCGGCGACGACGATGTCCACTGCGCCCGCCGTGTCGTTCCAGATCTCTTCCGCCGTCGTGGACTTGTGGATAGCGGGGTTGGCGGGGTTGTCGAACTGCGCCGGGCTAACGGCGCCCGGCGTGCGTTCGAGCAGTTCGGCGGCCATGGCGATGGCCCCCTTCATCCCCTGCTCCGCCGGGGTCAGCACCAGTTCGGCCCCCAGCAGAGCCAGCATCTTGCGACGTTCGATCGACATCGACTCCGGCATGACCAGGATCAGGCGATAGCCCTTGGCGGCGGCCACGAAGGCCAGGGCGATGCCTGTGTTGCCCGAGGTCGGCTCGATCAGGACACTGCCCGCCGAGATCTTGCCCTCCGCCTCCAGCGCCTCGATCATCGCTACGCCGATCCGGTCCTTCACCGACGAGATCGGGTTGAAGAATTCCAGCTTGGCCAGCACCCGGGCCTTTGGCGAATACTCCGCAGACAGGCGCGGCAGGCCGACCAGAGGTGTGTCGCCGATGGTGTCGATGATCGATGCATAGACCTTGCCGCGGCCTTGGGTGGTGCGGCCGTTTGGGGCGTCGTAGTCGGACATGGGGGGAGAGTCTCCGGCTGGAAATATGCACCATCGAAAACAGGGTGCGGTTCGAGCGCATCATGCGGTTCGACAGGACGCGACCGAGACCGCGCACCCCGTGACATAGGCCGTAGTCCATGGTGCACAAGCCAGAATATCTGATCCCCACCATGCGAAATGCTCGAACCGCTTCCTCACGGAACCGCCCGAGCGAATGCTGACCGGCTCTCTGATTCCGCCCAACCTGCGACGACTGGTTCAGCTTCGCTTTTGCTCTACCCGGGCCTATGCTGTGACCATGGGGACGGCGACGCGGTGATCGACTATGATTTGGACGAGGACGGCAGCGCGCTGTTGTTTTCTATCGTCAACAGTCCGATCGCCTCGGTGATCAGCAATCCCCGCCTGCCCGACAATCCGATTATCGCGGTAAATCAGGCGTTCTGTGACCTGACGGGGTATCGCGACGACGAAATCGTGGGGCGGAACTGCCGCTTCCTGGCCGGACCGGCGACAGAGCCGTGGCTGACAGAACGCATCCGTCAGGGCACGCGGGACCGGAAGCCGACCCTGGTCGAAATCCTGAACTACAAGCGCGATGGACAACCGTTCCGCAACGCCGTCCTTGTCGCACCGGTCTTCCTGCCGGATGGAGAGCTGGAATACTTCATTGGCTCTCAGGTCGAACTGGATCGGGACGCCGTCGGACCTTCGTCCAGTCGTCACCACCATGCGGTCGAGGTGGTGCGGACCCTGTCGCCTCGACAGCGCGAGGTGCTGCAGCAGATCGCCGCCGGTTACCGCAGCAAGCAGATCTCATTCAGCCTGAACCTCAGCGAGAAGACGGTGAAGATGCACCGCGCCCTGATCCTGGAAAAGATCGGCACCCACAATATCGCTGATGCCATTCGGCTGGCGGTCGAGGCCGGCCTTTAGCAAAGAGCCGCCCGATTGGGACCGGAATACGGCCTAAAGGCCGTATGGTGCGACATCGCCCAACTGCTTAACCCTCTGCCACGGCCAAAATCCGGAGTTCGCTGCCTTCGCGCAGTTTCTGATCCGGAGCCAGAAACGCCGATAGCAGAGGATGACTTCAATGCCGACTGTCGAAATCGGGCAATACCTGCTCGTCTACAATGCTTTTTCATTCACATTCGCAACCATGGCGGCGGCGACGCTGTTCCTGTGGTTCGGCCGGTCCCAGGTTGGCCCCGCCTACAAGACAGCCCTGACGATTTCCGGATTGGTGACAGCCATTGCGGCCTATCACTATTTCCGCATCTTCGAGAGCTGGGAGTCCGCCTACGAAGTCCGTAACGGCGTCATCACCGTGACGGGTCTGGCGTTCAACGACGCCTATCGCTACGTCGACTGGCTCCTGACGGTTCCGCTGCTGCTGATCGAGCTGATCCTGGTCATGCGCCTCAGCCAGGAAGAGACGATGTCGAAGTCTCTGAAGCTCGGCTTCGCCGCCGCCCTGATGATCATTCTGGGCTATCCCGGCGAGATCGCCGATGACAACACGACCCGGGCCATCTGGGGCACCTTGTCGAGCATTCCCTTCGTCTACATCGTCTGGGAACTGTTCAAGGGTCTGGGCGCCTCGATCGAGCGTCAGCCTGAAAGCGTGCGCGGATTGATCAAGAAGGCCCGACTGGTGACGTTCGCGTCCTGGGGCTTCTATCCGATGGTCTACATGATCCCCTACACCAACATCGGTGGAGCCGCCGCCGAGACCTATGTCCAGATCGGATATACGATCGCCGACATCATCGCCAAGGCCGGCGTCGGCGTGATGATCTACATCATCGCCGTCCGCAAATCGCGGGTCGAGTACGGTGAAGCCACCCACGAAACCGCTTCGGTCTGATTGACCCAAGCATGACAGGCCCGGGCAGGCTGAGCGCCTGCCCGGGCTTTGTCACAACGGAAGGCACAGTCATGATCTCGTCATCGGGCCACCCAGGCTCTGGAGCGAAGACGCCGCCCGGGGCGCGGCTTATGCTCGGCGCACTGGTTCTGATGCTGGTGGGATTGTGGCTCGGCGTGCCGCTGTCCGGACCGACGGCAACGACCCTGGCCTGTCTGGCCTTGCTGGTCTTCGGACTGCCTCACGGCACCCTGGATCTTGAACTCATTCGCGCTCACTCGTCGGGTCCCTGGACGGGGATGTTGGCGCTGGTGTCGATCTATCTGGCGCTGGCGGCCTCAATGTACGGCCTGTGGCGGGTCGAACCCGTCATGGCCCTGGCCGCCTTCATCGGGATCGCAGTCGTGCATTTCTCGGAAGACTGGCAGGGGGCGGGCTCGGTCCTGTTGAGAGCCGGTCTCGCCCTGGCCCTGTTGTCGGCCCCGACCCTGTTTCACCGGGGTGAGTTGGACACGATCTTCATTGGCCTGACCGACCGGGTCGAGGCAACCATCGTGACGGATGCCCTGATGCTGGTCCTGCCCATCACGATCGGAGTGGGCCTGATCGCCGTGGCGTCCCTGTGGCGCGCTGGCCGGCGTACCCAGGCCCTGGGCGGACTGGCTGCACTGACAGCCATGATCGTCTTGCCGCCCATCTTGGGGTTCGCACTCTACTTCTGCCTGTTCCACTCGCCCCGCCATTTTCACGAAAGCCTGACGACCCTGTCGTGGGTCAACCTTCGACAGTGGTGGGGCGTGGTTCTGCCGCTAAGTCTGGCGGCGGGAGCGGTCGCCGCTCTGATCTTCGGGCTGGAACTGAGAACCGCGCTCCCGGACCGGGTCATGGCGGCCAGTTTTATGACGCTGTCGATCCTGACGGTGCCGCACATGCTGGCCCCGCTGATCGCCGCCCGACTGTCCCGCCAGGACACATTGCTGATTGCCAACCCAACCGCCTGAAATGGGCGCCCCACTGGAGAGAGACATGAAAATCAAGGATAGACCGGAGTTTCGAAGCAAGGCAGCGGTGCTGACTTTTGGTCCAAAAGCGATGGTTTCCGAAGCCATCGCGGTGATGAGCGAGAAGAATTACGGCGCCGCAGTGATCGTTGACGCTGATCGGAGGCCGCTCGGCATCGTCACGGAACGCGATTTCATGCGCCGTCTGCTGAACAAGCGGTTGAACCCCGACGAAACGACGCTCGAACAGATCATGACGATGGACCTGAAGATAGCGGGGGCCGACGACGACCTGCTTGACTGGTTGCGTCTGATGTCCAACGAGCGATTCCGCCACCTGCCAATCGTCGATGACCAGGGCATCATCATCAGTATGATGAGCCAGGGCGACTTCGTCAGCTATACTTGGCCCGAGTTGATGGGACGGTTGGGAGAACAGGCCAGGGCCACGTTCGACATCAGCCCATCGATCGTGCTCATGATCGCCGGCGCCGCCGTCTTCGCCGCATCGGTCGTGACGATCTTTACCCAACTTCGCTGACTTTTGTCTGGGGTGACCCGCGTCAAGCGAAGGAGAAGCTGGCCAAAAGACGCGCCTTTCGGCACCCGCCTTCAACCTTCTGCGTCCTGCTTTCGGCCGCAGTGGCGGGGCCGCCCCGGCTGCAGGAGCAACTGAGTAGTCTGCAAGGGCCGGCGGTCGCCTGCATCGTCGCGGCCTCGGTCGGGGCGATCCTGACGAACGGCCAGGATGAAACCCGCACGGCGGCCGGTCGTCGTGCGGCTCAGGGGGCGCCGAACTGGGGGCGGAACAGCTGGTTGAACACCGCGGGATGGGAGAATCGGGCCTGGCCGCTGCGCCACTGCGAACTGTCGTCCAGCGAGTGCAGCCAGCCCAGCATCACATTGGAGTCGCCCCGCGACCGGGGTCCGCCAAGCGCCCGTTCCACCGCCTCAAGGCCCTCGGCGTCGAGGAAACTCAGCTTGGTCAGCTGCACCGTATTGAAGGCCGGCGCGAACCCATCGACCGTCCACCGCTGGGCCGGGCTCGCATAGGCGTCGTCGACGATGCCGAGTTGCTGGTGATTGAAATCGGCCAAAGTCACTGCATGACCGTTCGGCTGGGCTGAGACCCCGCTCATCACCTCGTCGAAATAGTGGTCCGGCCGGGCCATGTAGTCACGCCATTCCTCGGTCGTCAGACCCGTTGCGCCCCTGACCATATAGTCGAGCGGCTTTTGCAGCAGGGCACCCAGGGCGTCGATCAGGACCTGGGGCAACAGGGCCTCGGCGATCTGCGATGGTGCATAGGCCACCGCGACAGCGAAGTCCGGAGCCCCGGCCATCGACCACAGATGCTGGCGGGCATAGCGATTCAGAATGCTCGCAGCCCCCGCGAAGTCGGCCTGGTCGGGGTAATAGATGATCTTCGCGGAAATCTCGGCGCTGACCGCCGGCCAGGCGCGCAGGCCGGCGTCGATGTCCTCGATCCAGGCCCGCTTGTAGGCGAGGGTCGCCCAGCTCTCCGTGCCGGCATCGACATCGGCCTGCAGCCTGTTCCTCAGCCGCGAGAAGATCAGGGGCGCCGACGCGTTGGTCGCCTCCTCGTCGCCGAGCAGCAGCTGCCGCTCCAGCACGCTGCCCGGACGCGCCGCGACCATCTCGTCATGAATGAAGCCGTCGACGCCGCGGATACTGACCGCCAGATCATGCCGGACCTCCGGCGCGCGCTTGTCAAGATAGCCCTCCATGACGATGTGCCGGATCGCGTTCTGGCGCGGGTCCAGGGTGAAGGCTCCGCCCGAATAATGGTTGACGTAGGTGTGGGCGAAACTGTCGCCGGCCGCATGGGTCAGGAAGCCGCTGACGAAGGCGCGCACCTCGGGCGAGGCGTCCCCGCCATAGGACCGGGTCCACATATGGTTCAGCCATGCATCGCTGCCGATCACGCGGCCGCTGTCATCCTTCGCGACCTCGGGGTGGATGATCTGCTGGCCGGTCATGATGTCCGGATAGGCGTCGGGGCCCAGAACGCCCGCCCGATATCGATCCGGCGCGGCTTTCAGGGCGGCGAGGATCTGGGGCGAAACCGGGAAGTCGCCGAGCGGACCGAGGATCGCCCCCGTGCGCGGATCGACCCGCATGATCGTTACCCGCCCGTCGTCGAGCGCGTCCTGCAGCGCAATCTCCGCCAACTGCATATGGGTGGTCGGCTTCCACGCCAGGGCTAGGCTCGGGGGCAAGGCACTGAGAAGTATCAACAGGATGCCGGCCGCTGCTCGCAGGACGCGGCGCAGTTTGGCGCATTCGTACATGACAACCTTCCCCTAACGCCGTTCGATTTTGCCTCGATCAAGGCCAAGCCGCAACCTTCCGGCCAGCCTGATCATCGATCACCGTCCACAGCCGACCCGCAGGGCTTCACGCCGCGTTAACCACGTTGGACCAGAGGTTAACGCCTCCGTTTCCTCTTGCAGGCCCCCGTTGCTTAACCTCGTCACCGCCGTCGAAGCGATCGATCCGCTGGTCGTCACCGGCAAGGTGGCGGGCGTCAGCGGCCTGCTGATCGAGGCACGCGGCGGCCTGTCGCGACTGGCCGTGGGCGCCCGGGCCGAGATCAGGCGGCGCGGCACGACGCCCCTTCCCGCCGAAGTCGTGGGCTTCCGAGACTCCAAGGCCCTGTTGATGCCGTTCGGCCCCGTCGAGGGCGTGGCCCCCGGCGCTGATATCCACATCATCGGCCAGGCGGCGGCGGTCAATCCGACCAAGGCCTGGCTGGGCCGCATCATCGACGCCTTCGGCCAGCCGATCGACGGCAAGGGCCCCCTGCCGCAAGGCCCTGCCCCGTATCCCCTCCGCGCCTCGCCGCCGCCGGCCCATTCGCGCGGCCGGGTGGGCGAGCGGCTGGATCTCGGGGTCCGTTCGATGGACGTCTTCACCACCACCTGCAGGGGCCAGCGCCTGGGCATCTTCGCCGGGTCCGGGGTCGGCAAGTCGGTGCTGCTGTCGATGCTGGCCAAGCAGGCGACCTGCGACGTCGTCGTGGTCGGCCTGATCGGTGAACGGGGCCGGGAAGTCCGCGAGTTCATCGAGGAAACACTGGGCGAGGAAGGTCTGCGCCGCGCCGTCGTCGTCGTCGCCACCTCCGACGAACCCGCGCTGAAACGCCGCCAGTCGGCTTATATGACCCTGGCCATCGCGGAATATTTCCGGGACCAGGATCTGGAAGTCCTCTGTCTGATGGACTCGGTCACCCGCTTCGCCATGGCCCAGCGCGAGATCGGCCTGGCCGCCGGCGAGCCGCCCACGACCAAGGGCTACACCCCGACCGTCTTCACCGAACTGCCCAAACTGCTGGAGCGCGCCGGGCCCGGCCCCGTCCGGCCCGACGGCACCACCGCCGGGCCGATCACCGCCCTGTTCACCGTGCTGGTCGACGGCGGCGACCATGACGAGCCGATCGCCGACGCCGTGCGAGGCATCCTCGACGGCCACATCGTCATGGACCGCAAGATCGCCGAACGCGGTCGTTTCCCGGCCATCGACGTGCTGAAATCCGTCAGCCGGACCATGCCCGCCTGCCAGACGCCGCCCGAGCGCGAGCTCAACAAGCGCGCCCGCCAGTGCCTCTCGGCCTACGCCTCGATGGAAGAGCTGATCAAGATCGGCGCTTATCGCGCCGGGGCCGACCCGATCACCGACAGGGCCATCGCCCTGAACCCCGCACTCGAGGCCTTCCTGGGTCAGGACAAGGACGACTCCACGCGTCTTTCCGATTCCTTTACCCGCCTGGAGGCAATTCTGAATCAGGGCATGGTCCCGCAGTAGTGACTGGATTTTACGCATGACCGCCTGGGCCCACTCGCTGATCCGCATCTCCAACTACGAGGTCGAGACGCTGCAGAAGCGCCTGGCCGAGATCTCCAGCCGCAAGGTCACCGCCGAGATGCGCCTGGCTGTCCTCGACGCAGAGGTCGAGGTGGAACGCGAGCGCGCCCGGGCCGACGCCGAGGCCAACCTCCTGCTTCAAGCCTATATGGCCGGCTGGAAGGCCCGAAAGGGCGCCGCCGAAAGCGACCTCGTCACCCTCGACGCCGAGGAGGAAGGCGCCCGCGACGCCCTGACCGGCGCCTATTCCGAGCTGAAGAAGTTCGAACACGTCGCTGAAACCACCCGCCTGAACGCCCTCATCGCCGCCGGCAAGCGCGAGACCGCCGCCTTCGACGAGATGGGCCTGCGTCGCCGCAGCGCCTGATCGCCTGCGTGGCATGATCGACCGCCGCGCCCTCCTCGCCTCCGCCCTCGCGTTGGCCGCCTGCGAGAAGAACGCCTCTGCGGCGCCCGCGATCGCGGCGACCCCGCTGAAATCGATCGCTCCCTTTCCCATCGGGACCTCGGCCATGACCGGCCAGTTCGAGGACCGGGCCTGGGTCGACCTCTGCCTGACCCATATCTCCCAGCTCACGCCCGAGTGGGAGATGAAGATGGAGTACATCCTGTCGGAGACCGGCGAATACCGCTGGGACGCGCCCGACCGGATCGCGGAGTTCTGCACGACCCACGGCCTGCGCCTCTTTGGCACGACCCTGATCTGGTATTCACAGGATAGCGCCTTCTTCCGCTCGCTCGACCCGCAGCGGTTCCGCACCGAATACGACCGCTACATCCAGACCGTCGCCCAGAGGTATCGCGGCCGCGCCACCGGCTGGGATGTCGTCAACGAAGCCGTCGCGGAGGACGGCAATGGCCTGCGCTCCTGCCTGTGGTCCGAGGCCCTGGGCCAGGACGGCTACATCGCCCGCGCCTTCGAACAGGCGAAACTGGCCGATCCCGACGCGGTCCTGTTCCTCAACGACTACAATCTGGAGAACCTGCCGACCAAGGGCGCCACCTTCCTGCGCCTGGTCGAGCGTCTGCTGAAGGCCGGCGTCCCCATCGGCGGCATCGGGACCCAGTCGCACCTCGACATCGAGATCCCCGCGGGCCAGACGGCCGCCTTCTTCCGCGAGGCCGCCCGGTTCGGCCTGCCGATCCATGTCTCCGAACTCGACGCCTCTCTCCGCGCCAAGGCCCGTTTCGACACCCGGTCGCAACGCCAAAAGATCGAGCAGCAGACAGCCCGCGTCGCCGAACTGACCTCGGCCTTTATGGACCTGCCGCCCGCCCAACGCTTCGCCTTCACTGTCTGGGGCCTGCGCGACACCGATAGCTGGCTGCGTCGCGACGCCCGCGACGACGGCAAGGACAGCCCCCTGCTTTTCGACGCGGCGGGGCGGGCCAATCCGATGTTCGGCGCCGTGGCCGAAGCGATACGGGCTGGATGATCCGTCCACGAACTCCGTTCGTGGAAAGGGCCGCCGTGGCCAAAGAGCGCGGGTCATCCGCTGGGCCGATCCGTGCGCTAAGGTAACCAGCGATGCTACGCTCGTTGAACAAGGCTTCTATCATGAGACATGGGCTGGTCGCCGTCGGTGCGGCCCTTATGACGACCGCCTGTTCAACGGTTGGCGTGCGATCCGGCACGGAGGAGCCAGCCTATCAAAGCGTCGCAACCGTCGGCGAGATCGACATCCGCCTGTATGGGGAGCGAATAGCCGCCCAGACCGAGGTTACGGGCAACAGCGACGCCGCCCGCAACCAGGGCTTTCGGCGTCTGGCAGGCTACATCTTCGGCGGAAATGCGGAGCGAGCCTCCATCGCGATGACAGCCCCGGTCTCACAGGCCGGCACGGGCGGCTCACAGACGATCGCCATGACCGCGCCCGTGGCCCAGACCCCGTCCGGGGTCGACCGCTGGACAGTCCAGTTCTTCATGCCGGCTGCCTATGCGATGGCCGAACTGCCGATTCCGAACGACCCGACAGTCGAGCTGGTCGTCGTCCCGGCCGAAACCTATGCGGTGGTGAGATTCAGCGGCGTCGGCTCAGTGCGCGCCGTGGAGACGCACAAGGCCCAGTTGTTGGCCGGACTGGCCGGCAGTGGATGGACCGTCCTTGGAGAGCCGGTAGTCTGGTTCTACGACCCGCCCTGGACCCTGCCGCCGATGCGCCGCAACGAGGTCGCGATCAGGGTCGAGCCGAGATAGAGTCGGGGCTCGGCACAGACGGCCGACCCGACCGCTCCTGAAAGCAAAACACCCGCCGGTCTCCCGGCGGGTGTTTCTGTGTTCAGCGCCGAGAGCCGAAGTGGATCAGGCGGCTGCGCTCTGCGGAGCAGGCGCCGACGTCTCCGACGGATCGCGCAGGACGTAGCCGCGGCCCCAGACAGTCTCGATATAGTGTTTGCCGCCGGCGGCCGTGGCCAGCTTCTTGCGCAGCTTGCAGATGAAGACGTCGATGATCTTCAGCTCGGGCTCGTCCATGCCGCCGTACAGGTGGTTCAGGAACATTTCCTTGGTCAGGGTCGTACCCTTGCGGAGCGAGAGCAGCTCCAGCATCTGGTATTCCTTGCCCGTCAGGTGGACGCGGTGGCCGTGCACCTCAACCGTCTTGCCATCCAGGTTCACGGCGATCTCGCCGGTGTGGATGATGGCCTGGGCGTGGCCCTTGGAGCGACGGACCACGGCGTGGGTGCGCGCGATCAGCTCGTCCTTGTGGAAGGGCTTGGTCATGTAGTCGTCGGCGCCGCCGCCGAAGGTCTTGACCTTGGTCTCGATCTCGGTGGAACCCGACAGGATCATGACGGGCGTGTTGACCTTGCCGACACGCAGCTGGCGCAGGACTTCAAGGCCGCTCATATCCGGCAGGTTCAGATCAAGTAGAATGAGATCGTAGTCATAGATCTTGCCCAGATCGATGCCTTCTTCACCCAAGTCCGTCGTGTAGACGTTGAAGCCTTCGGACTTCAGCATCAGCTCGATGCTCTGCGCTGTCGCATGATCGTCTTCGATAAGCAGAACGCGCATTCATGCCCCTCCAGGCAAAAGCTAGACCATATGGCCCGATGGGAAGTTCCGGGTAACCTTGTTCCGGAGTTAACCGGTCAAAACCTTAAGAACCGTTAACGGCACCCCATGAAGGCGAATCTAGGCTGATTTGCGAATCGACGTCGAGAGTCACGATTCAACGATTCGAATTATTTCAAAGGCCGGCGTTCGGCAGGCTGGATTCGCCTTGGTCCTGGCCATGCGCGCCCCACCACGACTGGAGATACGACCGCTTCTGACGTCGAACAGGATAATGTTCCTACCGTCCCGTTTTACCGCCCCAGAATGGGGACGTCGCGCGCATCGGGATCGGGAGAGACGTCTTGAATACACCCTATCGGATCATCGTGTCGTCGGAGGATCGCGACCGGGCCGACCTGGTCCAGCAGATCGTGGCCCTGCGGCTCGGCACGCCGATGGAAACCCTGCAACGCAAGGCCCGGCTGACACAGTCGGCGCTCCGGACGCGGCGGGTGTCTCTTTACCTGGCCCATGTGGCGCTCGGCTGGCCGCTGGAACGGGTCGGCCACGCCTTCGGGATCAACCGCCAGACGGTCGGGACGGCCTGCACCCGGATCGAGCAGGCGCGAGACGAGCCGCATCTGAACGACCTGCTGGATCAGCTGGCCGAGACCATCCAGACGCTGTGCGAGACGCCGCCGGTCACCGACCTGCCGGAGGTGGCGTGAGCGGCCCGACGGCGCGGGCGCGAGGCCTTCTGGCGCGCGGCGGCTGGATCGATGTCGCGGGGCCCGAAGGAACCTATGCCCTGCGCGTCGGCGGCGACCGGAGAGCGCGTGCGACGATGACGCTCAATGAAACCACCTTCCGGGACTTGATCGAGACCCCCGGCCTGAAGGCACGCGCCGGCGGCGGCGGCTGGATCGGGCGGGCGGCCCCGACAGTATCCTCGACGCCGCCCCCGGGAGCACCCGGCCGGATCGAGGGCGAGCGGCCGATCATGGATCCCGACGGCCGCCTCACCCTGCGTCGCGCCAACCTGGGGGAAAGCCCCATCGCCTGGCTGGCCCGTCGCAAGGATGCCGACGGTCGCCCATGGCTGACCCCGGCCGAGATCGCCGCGGGCGAACGCCTCAGGCTGGACGACGAACTCTCCCGGTCCGGCCCCTCCCTGACGATGCGCTGGGACGCCCTGCCGCGCACGGGCGGCAGCGGCTCGTCGGCCCGGGTCGAACCCGGCGACCGGGCCATCGCCGCCGGTCAGCGGCTCGCGCGCGCGCTCGCATCACTGGATCCGCGAACGCACGCGATCGTCGAACAGGTCTGCATCCGCCAGGGCAGCCTTCAACTCGCCGAACGGGAGGCAGGACTTCGCCGACGTGAGGGGAAGACGGTTCTCAAGGCAGGGCTTCGAAGGCTCGCGGACCACTACCGGATCGGCTGACCCGATAATCGGAAAGAAGCGCCTTTGGTTACCCTGAATCGTGTCGCCACGCCTCTGCGCCGACCGCGCGGAGTGCGTGCGGGAGCTTACCCGGCCGCAATGGCTTCCTGCCGGATCCGCCCCACCATGGCGTTGAGGCCGTTCGCCCTCTGTCGGGTCAGGGCCTGGGGCAGGCCCAGCCGGTCCAGCGCCGCCCTGGCGTCGAAGGCCAGAATCTGGGTCGCAGGACGGCCCGAATAGAGTTTCAGCAACAGGGCGACATTGCCCTTGGAAATGGCGCTGTCCGAGTCGGCGCGGAACGTCAGCCGGTCACCGTCGCGCCCCGACGCCAGCCAGACCTGCGCCGCACAGCCCGGCACCTTGTTGGCCTCGGTCCGGTCGGTGTCCGGCAGCGGGGCCAGATCCTTGCCCAGGTCGATGACGTAGGCGATGCGCTGTTCCCAGTCCTCCAGCACCTCGAAGTCCTCGGCCAGTTCGTCCAGAGTTGCGTCGATGCTGTCGGCGGGTTCGGTCATGGGTCGCCAGATAGGCCGCGCGCCGGTTAACGACAACCAGCCCGTCCATCCCCAGTTGCGAGCCTCGCCCCCCACTGACGGAGTCGCCTCCTACGGGTGCGGGCTTTAGACGACTCGGCTGCGACGCTAGTCTGCGCGGTCGGCGCGCTCCCCTGACCGGCTCCTCGCCAAGGCCGCCCGGACACCTGTTTGAACCCTGTCCCCAACCCTGACCCGGACGCCTCTCCACGGCCCGCGCGCGCGGTGGGCGAGGGCCTGTCCGCCCTGACGGCCTGGCACGCGGCCTGGGCCGCGGGCGCCGCGCTGTCCGCCATGTCGGGCGCGGGCCTGGGCTGGTTCGGCGGCTCGGCGATTTTCGGCGCGACGGCCATGGTCTTGCCCGGACTGGCGGGACTGGCCCTGCTGTGGCGAGATGGCACGGGCGAGCGGGCGCTGCTGCTGGTTGTCTGGACCCTGGCGGCCGTCGCCGCAGCGATGTTGTCGGGCGGGCTGGCCGGGCCGCTGGTGGGCTATGTAATCATGCCGTTCGTCGCGGCCCTGGCGCTGGGCGGACCCCGCCACGGCGTGCGGCTGGCACAGGCTGGCGCGATCGGCGCGGGCGTCGCGGCCCTGGGCGGCCAGCTGTCGGCCCTGCTGATCGGGCCGCCGGGAGGCGGGCCGTTACCGGCCTCGATCTCCGTCATCCTCGCCACGGTCGCCGCCGTCCTGGCCGTGACGCTGGCCTGGCGACTGCGCGAGAACAAGCTGAACGCCGCCGAGGCGATGACCCTGCGTGTCGAGACCCTGTTGGCCGCCCAGCCCGGGCTGACCCTCGTACTGGAGCCATCGGGCCGGGTGCTGGCCGCCTACGGCTCGGCCCCGCCCGCGCTGGAGCCTCAGACCCTGTTCCAGTCCGGTCTGTTCGCGGCGGTCCACGCCCCCGACCGCCCCGCGATCCTCGCCGCCATCGACCGCGCCCTGGCAGGACAGGAGGGTCAAGCCCAGGTCGCCCCTCGCATCGCACTGGACCGCCGCGTCAATCTGATCATCCGCCGCATGGACGACGGCGACGGCGGCGCGCGCGTGATAGCGCAGGCCTTCGACGCCACCCGCCAGTTCGCCACCGAGATCGGTCTGGAAGCCGCCCGCGCGGAGGCAGAGGCGCGCGACACCGGCAAGACCCGCTTCCTCGCCAATATGTCCCATGAGCTGAGGACGCCGCTGAACGCCGTGCTTGGCTTCTCCGACATCATGCGCCAGCGCCTCTTCGGTCCCCTGCCCCAGAAATACGCCGACTATGCCGACAGCATCCATGAGGCGGGCGGTCACCTGCTGGACCTGATCAACGACGTGCTGGACGTGTCCAAGATCGAGGCCGAGCGCTACGAGCTGTCGCGCGAATCCTTCGATGCGCGCGAAGTGGTCTCGGCGGCGGTCGCCCTGGTGCGGGTCACCGCGACGGACAAGGGCGTGGGTCTGTCCAGTCTGGTCCCGGACGAACCCCTGGCCGTTGAAGCCGACCGCCGCGCGCTGAAGCAGATCACGCTGAACCTGTTGTCCAATGCCATCAAATTCACCCCGGCGGGCGGATCGGTGACCCTGACCCTTGAGGTCATCGGCCCCTATCTGGAGCTGGTCGTCTCAGACACCGGCGTCGGCATCGCCGCCAAGGATTTGAAGCGGCTGGGTCGTCCGTTCGAACAGGCCGGTGCCGTCGAGCAGAAGGTCCAGGGCACCGGCCTCGGCCTGTCGCTGGTCCGATCCCTGGCCGAACTCCACGGCGGCCGGATGAGCCTGGACTCGACCCTGGGCGAAGGCACGGCGGTCACGGTGCGGCTGCCGGTGGCCGTCGCCGTCCGCCCGGAGGCGCCGGAGGGCGGGGCGGAGGTCATCCCGTTCAACGCAGGCGGTTAGAGCCTGATCGTTTGAGACGGAGGCGCTGCGGGCTTCTGTCGAAAGCGTGACTTAGGCTCTCGCTGAGATCTAGACCGTCCCCAGCGCCACGAACGCTCGCGCCGCCGCGAAGTCCCCGGCCTCGAAGGTGGCGGTCGCCACGCTGCCGTCGCGGAACAGGAACTCGATCAGGAAGGGCTCGCGCGGGTCGAGGCGGGACAGGCGGTCGCCGGCAGCGGCGGGGAAGGTCCAGGTCTCGCCCTGGGTCTTGCCCATGGCCAGCAGGGTGGCCGCGGCCGGGGCGGTTCCGGCGGACCAGACTTCCTGGCGCGCGCTCTCGGGCGGCAGGACCGCGCGGCCGGCGGCGGTCAGCCACGGACGCGCGGCCAGGGCTGGGTCGCGCATCACCATCCGCGCCGCATAGGGACGCGGGCGTCCGACGAAGGAGACGACGGCGGACAGGGTCTCTTGACCCTCGGCCGAAGCGCCAAGGCCGAACCGTACGGGTGAGGCGCCGGTCACCGAGGTCTGAACCAGACGCCAGGTCGCGGCCTCGCGGCGGACGCGGTCGGCGGTCCAGGTCGCATGGTCGCTGTTGAAATCCATGCGCGGGATACGCTGCCAGCCGGCGAAGGCGTCGGCGACCCTATCACGCACCATGGCCAGTTCGGGATTGGCGCAGGATACCTGACGCGCCCGCGACCGGGCCCGACTGGCGGTGGCCTGCAGCGTCGTCTCGGCGGTTCCTGCACGCAGGGCCGCGCCCCGCGACTGCAGGGTCGCCGCCGACAGGGCCCCGGCGACGGGCGCCCGGAACAGCTGGCATTTCTCGTGCGCGGCGAGGACGAAGGTCCGGTCGTAGAACGTCCCTGTGCCGTCGGCGAAGGCGGCCACGGGGATCCCCGCCATCATAACGGCGGCGGTGATGGCTCTGGCGATGCGGGTTGAATGGCCTATCCTCATGAGCTCACCGTAACGCCACGTCGTTCCGGTCCCGTTTCCGAGCAGGGTTACCGATTTGCTTCTGAACTCAGACCTGTGGGTCGGCGCCCTGATCCGCCGCGCCCAGATCGAGGGGGCCAACGCCACCGTCGTGCGCAAGGGCGACATGCGCGCCGGCACCGTGATCGTGAAGGCCTACAATACGTCGGAGCGGACGGCGCATCTCTATAGCGAGGCGTTCGGCCAGGACGGCGAACGCCTGTGGATCCAGCCAGTGACCGGGACCGAGAGCGAGCTGGACGCCTATATCGAACGCCAGCGCGCCTATGACCCCGACCTCTGGGTGGTCGAGGTCGAGGACCGACAAGGTCGGCACTTCATCACCGAGAAGATCCAGGACTGAGCCG
Organism: Brevundimonas sp. DC300-4; assembly: GCF_049897365.1. Taxonomy (NCBI): domain Bacteria; kingdom Pseudomonadati; phylum Pseudomonadota; class Alphaproteobacteria; order Caulobacterales; family Caulobacteraceae; genus Brevundimonas; species Brevundimonas sp. DC300-4. Next base: position 337,019 of record NZ_JAFCWC010000002.1, on the reverse strand, counting down.
ACCGTCGCCGGTCGCAAATCCTTAACGACGTTCGGGAACGGAACCGAAAACCACTGGGGTCTAGGGTCAGGGTGTCGGCGAGAAACGTCGGCGTCAGGCGAGTGCCCAATATGCTGTTTCTCATGAACGACGTGGTGTTCGACCTGAACGAGGCCTCCCCGGTCACGTCGGCCGACGCGCGCCGGTTCGAGAAACTGGGCTTCGACTACCTGATGGAGCTCGGTTGCGAGTTGTTCGCCGAGGACCCGCTGCTGCACCGCAACGACCCGGAACGGGCGCGGCGTCTGGCCTGGCTGATCCACGATCGCTCGCCGGACGTGAACGCCGCCCTGTTCGCGGCGCCCGAGACCGACTGCGACCCAGCCCTCGTCGAACCCCTGTTCTGCGCCCTGCCCGCCACCGTGCTGGACCAGCTGATGTCGCGCGGCCGCAAGGGCAAGCTGGACGCGGTCGCCGCCGACCGCGCGGTCTGGGGTCGCATGGCCGCCTGACGCCAGACCGGCAATGCCTGCACTTGTCTATCGGACGCACGCCCCGCTAGGTTGAAAACCTCCTCGGAGTTCAGTCATGCGTATCTCGGTCGCCCTGCAAGGTCTTGCGCTCGCCCTGGGCCTTGTCCTGTGCGCCGCCGCGCCGGCTCGCGCCGACTTCCTGCGCGCCGAGACCGAGCATTTCGTCATCCAGGGCGAGGTCAGCCGCGGCGACATCACAGAATACGCCCGCAAGATCGAACGATTCCACGAGATGCTGGTAATGTTCCGGCCGCCCGAGACTGACGAGCTCGAGGCGCCGAAGCTGTGGATCTATCTGGCAGCCAACAACGCGACGATGCGGCAGGTCTGGCCCGGTGTGCCGACGACGGTGGGGGGGGTTCTACAGCCGCAACGACGGCCGGATCTACGCGGTGGTCGATCTGAGCAACGAGAACAGCGACACGATCCTGTTCCACGAATACGCCCACCATTACATGTTCCAGTACCACAATGAGGCCTACCCGGCCTGGTTCGTGGAAGGGTTCGCCGAATATCTGGCGCCCTCGGACCTGCGGATGGGGCGCATGCGGTACGGTCTGTGGAGCGAGGGGCGACTGAATTCCCTGGCCCAGACGAACGGCTGGATCCCGATGCGCACCGTACTGAGCGCGCGGCCCAATCTGGGCTCCCGGCAAGGTTCCGCCTACTACGCCCAGGCCTGGCTGCTGACCCACTACATGCTCGGCACGCCGGAGCGGAAACGCCAGTTCAGCGCCTATCTGGCCGCCGTCGGACGAGGCGAGGAGTCGATCGCAGCCTTCGAGGAACAGACGGGTCAGACCCCCGAGCAACTGACGACCAGCTTGCGTTCCTATCTGGGGCGCGGCGTGACGGTCTACACCCTGACCCAGTCCTTCCCGGTGGCGGAGGTGACCGTGACCGCCCTGCCGGCGAGCACGGAGGACGCGATCTGGCTGGATCTGCGTTCGATGCGCTCGCTCGGCGATGACAAGGACGCCCTGCTCCAGCGAGTTCATGCGATGGCCGCGCGGCATCCGGGCGAGCGGCTGCCGACAGTGACCCTGGCCAAATACCTCATCAAGGCCGAACTGCCCGCAGAGGCGATCAGGACGCTGGAACCGGTGATCGCTGCGGACTCTGCTGATGCGGAGGCTCTGTGGCTGATGGCCAGCGCGGAGATGGACGTCGCCGACGAGACTGAGGACGCCGTCGCGCGCACGGCCCTGATGCGTCAGGCACTCCGTCGTCTGGGCGCCGCCTATGAGGCCGATCCGTTCGACTTCAGGATCTACATGGCGATGTCGCGGAACCGCCAGGGCGCGCCCGGCTACCCCAGCGACAACGACCTCACGATCGCGGAGTCAGCCTACCGCCTGGCGCCCCAACTGGGTTCGACGGCGATGCGGGCTGCGCAGGTTTTAATGGCCAAGGAAAAGTATCTCGAGGCGGTTCAGCTCCTGTCGCCGCTGGCGAACAACCCGCACGACGGCGGCGACCTTACCTCGGTGCGCGATCTTCTGGCGCAGACACGGGAGCGCGCCGGTCTGGAGCCGCTATCGACAGAAGCGCCGCCTGCTGTCGAGGAGACCGAACCGGCCGACTGACGTCCCTACATCAGGACGTTGAACACCACATGCACGAAGCCCGCCGCCCCGATGATCACGCCGAAGCCTGCGAGCAGGCAGATTGCGGGGTGAAACTCGCGTTCCGTGAACCGCTTGGACGGCGCCCGGACGGTCGAAACGCGGTGTGCTGAATCCAGCATAGCCATGGCCGTTTCCTTCTTCCCTGCGGCGTCCGGCTCATGTCCGGATCGTCTCGCATTCGAAGGATGACCCCAAAGACCCTCATTAGCGAGGGGATTTAGCCTGCACTATCGACACATCTTCGAGAGCCGGCGAAGGCGCCCGCCCGCGTGACTTTGGCGCCATCGCGCGCTACCTCCCGCCCCCATGTCGAAACTGACCCTCGATCAGGAGGCCGCCCGCAGGCGGACCTTCGCCATCATCGCGCACCCCGACGCCGGCAAGACGACGCTGACGGAACATATCCTGCTGTCCGGCGGGGCCATCCGGGCGGCCGGCGCGGTGCGGGCACGCGGCGAGAACCGTCGGACCCAGTCCGACTGGATGAAGATCGAGAAGGAGCGCGGCATCTCCGTCTCCGCCTCGGTCATGACGTTCGAGCACGACGGCAAGATGTTCAACCTGCTCGACACGCCCGGCCACGAGGACTTCTCGGAAGACACCTACCGCACCCTGACCGCCGCCGACTGCGCCATCATGGTGCTGGACGCCGCCAAGGGTATCGAACCGCAGACGCTGAAGCTGTTCGAGGTTTGCCGCCTGCGCGACATCCCGATCATCACCTTCATCAACAAGCTGGACCGCGAGGCCCAGGACCCGATGGCCCTGCTGGACGAGATCGCCTCGCGCCTGCAGCTCGATCCCTCCCCGATCTGGTGGCCGGCCGAGAGCGGCAACCGCCTGCGCGGCATGGTCGAGATGGGCACCGGCCGCTTCCAGCCCTACGCCAAGAAGCCGGCCGGCTCGAAGGATGAAGTGCCGCATCCGGACGCCCTGCCGCTGGCCGACGCCGGTGAGTATTTCGAGGCGGGCGAACATCAGGCCCTGATGGACGCCAAAGAACTGGTCGAGGGCGGCTACCCGGCGTTCGACCGCCAGGCCTTCCTCGAAGGCCATATGACCCCGGTGCTGTGGGGTTCTGCGCTGCGCCACTTCGGCATCGACGAGCTTCTGGCCGCCATTGGCGACTGGGCGCCGCCGCCCAAGACCATGCCGGCGCTCAAGGAAGCCCCGCCAGAGACCCGCAACGCCCCCGCCCCCTTGGAACTGACGGTCGAGCCGGGCAATGCCGAGGTCACCGGCTTCGTCTTCAAGGTCCAGGCCAACATGGACCCCAACCACCGGGACCGCATCGCCATGTTCCGCATGGCCTCGGGCAGCTTCAAGCGCGGCATGAAGCTGAAGGTCCAGAACACCGGCAAACAGCTGTCGGTGAACGCCCCCATCATGTTCTTCGCCTCCGACCGCGAACTGGCCGACGACGCCTTCGCCGGCGACGTGATCGGCATCCCCAACCACGGGGTCCTGCGGGTCGGCGACAGCCTGTCTGAAAGCGGCCTGATCCGCTTCGCCGGCCTGCCCAATTTCGCGCCCGAGATCCTGCAGCGTGTCCGGGTCAAGGATCCGCTCAAGGCCAAGCACCTGAAGAAGGCGCTCGACGGCCTGGCCGAGGAAGGCGTCACCCAGCTGTTCCGCCCCGAGATCGGCGCGGACTTCATCGTTGGCGCCGTGGGCCAGCTGCAGTTCGAGGTCATGGCCGACCGGCTGGGCGAGGAATACGGGCTGGAGGTCATCTTCGAACACAGCCCCTATGCCGAGGCCCGCTGGATCGACGGGGAGAAGGTCGACGTCGAGGACTTCATGTCCAAATACCGCGGCCAGATGGCCCGCGACATCGACCAGGCCCCGGTCTTCCTGGCCAAGTCGAGCTGGGAGACCGGCTATGTGATGGAGCGGTTCCCGAAGGTGGCGTTCACCAAGACGAAGGAACGCGGCTGAACCTCTGTCGCCTGCCATCGTTTTGTCGTTCAGGCATGATCGACAGGACGACATGATCGAACGAGCGAAGACCTGCGGAACGACCCTGGCTCTGGCGACCGGAGCCCTGCTTCTTGCGAACGCCGCATCGGCTCAGCAAGGCCAGAGCTCGGCGACGACCCGGTCGCTGAACATCGCACCGGCCCAATCGACTCTCACGCCCCGCCCCAATGCCCAGCCGCCACTGAGTGTCGCCGAACGCCCGCAACCCGCTCCTCTCCAACCCACGGGGCCGGCGACGACGCCATCCAGCGACCGCACTCTGGAAGACCTGCTGGGTTCCACACGGGACCAGACCCCTGAAGTCGCCGAACGCCCCGCTGGCGTCACCCTAGCGCCCGGCGAGACCGAGCCCGAGCCCATCCCCATGACCCTTGGCTACTACGTTCGGGGCGACAAGGACTGCGACCAGGTCTGGCCCGGCGAGGGCGACCTGGCCTTCGTGACCCCGACCGCATTCACCATCGACTTCGGCGGCTGCGAGCCGGGCCAGTTCCTCCAGACCGGGCCGAACAGTTGGGGCGAGGCCCAGCGTTGCAGGACCGAACGCGGCGGCGACGCGGGCGCCTACAACGTCACCTATGAGGTCATCGGCACGGATGTCATCAAGCGCACCGCCCGGCTGGGCGACGATGTCGACAGCGCCGAGGACGACCTGTGGAATTTCTGCCGTCTGGACGACGTGCCGGAGAACGCCCGCTTCGGTTCCTGATCAGGGCGTAGCAGGGGCGGAGACGGGCGCTCTCTCAAGTCGGATCTCGAACATCGGCAGGAAGATCTGCAGCAGCGGCCCGTTCGACAGGGCGTAGGCCACTGTGCCGACCCCGATCGTGCCGCCCAGCATCCAGCCCATGCCGAGCACCAGCCCCTCGATCGCCATCCGCACCCAGCGGACTTCCCAGCCCGTCAGTCGCACGCCACCGGTGGTCAGGCCGTCGCGCGGCCCCGGTCCCAGGCCCGCGCCGATATAAGCCCCGGTCGCCGCGCCGTTCAGCAGGATGGCCGCGACCAGAAACCCGATCTGCAGCGCCAGACCGTTGATCTCGGGCAGTAAGCGCAGGCTGACATCCGCCACCGTGCCGATCACCAGCACATTGGAGATCGTCCCCACCCCCGGCTTCTGCCTCAACGGGATCCAGATCAGCAGCACCAGGGCGCCGACGACATTGACGACCAGACCCAGGCTGAGCCCCGTCATCTCGGATAGACCCTGATGGAAGACGCTCCACGGATTCAGCCCGAGGTCGGCTCGGACCATGAGGGCGAGCGACCCTCCGTAGAGAAGCAGACCGATCTGGAGCTGGATGAAACGACGGATGAACATGGATAGAAGCTAACTCGACCGGCCTTGTAATCCATAGCCACTTTGGCGACGGTGGCCTCATGTCCATCGTCAATCTGAACAGCCTGTCCCGCCATCTCGGCGACTGGCGTGCCTCCGGCGCGGAGGATGTCGCCTACCGCAGCCTGGCCGATGCGTTGAAGGGGCTGGTGCTCGACGGTCGCCTGCCGCTCGACGCCCGCCTGCCAGGAGAGCGCCGCTTGGCCGAAGCCCTCGGCATCAGCCGCATCACTGTCAGCGCGGCCATGGTCCGGCTGCGCGCCGACGGCTTCCTGACCAGCCGCGTGGGCTCCGGGACCTACACCGCCCTGCCCTTCCGTCGGGCCGAGCGGCTGGAAGGCCTGTTCCACGTCGCGTCGGGCCCTGAGGTTGTGAACATGGCGACAGCAGTCCTCCCGGCGGGCGCCCATGTCCATGCGGCCTATGCCCGGGCGCTGGAGTCGCTGCCGGCCCACCTGCCGGGCCACGGCTACGACCCCATCGGTCTCCTCCCGCTCAGGCGCGCGGCAGCCGAGGCCTATGATCGCGCTGGATTGCCGACGGCGCCCGACCAGATCGTGGTCACGGCCGGGGCGCAGAACGGCCTGGCCATCCTGCTCCGCGCCTTCGGGCGACCGGGCGACGCGGTGGTGATCGACCACCCGACCTACCCCCATGCCATTGAGGCCATCGTCCGCGCCGGAATGCGGCCAGTGCCCGTCGCCCTGACCTCGGCCGGCTGGGACATTGACGGACTGGTCGCGACCATCGAGCGGGTCCGGCCCCGGCTGGTCTATCTCGTTGGCGCGCACCAGAACCCGACCGGCCACGTCATGACGGCCAAAGACGAGGCGACAGTGGCCCGCGCCGTCGCCCGCGTCGGCGCCCTGATGGTCATGGACGACACCCAGCGCGAGCTCTGGTTCGACCAGCCGCCCCCGGCCCCTGCCGGGCCCGGTCCGCACGTCGCCCGCATCGGCTCCATGAGCAAGACCTGGTGGGGCGGTCTCCGGATCGGCTGGATGCGGGCGGAGACCGAGGTCGCCGACGCCGCCGTCCGCGCACGGGCCTCTCTCGATCTCGGCGCCGCGGTGATCGAACAGCTCGCCGCCGCCCACCTGCTGGCCGGGGATCAGACGCCTGTCGTGGAACGGCGCGCTGCCCTGGCCGTGCGAGAAGCGGCGCTGCATGCCCGCCTTCAGCATGTTCTACCGGACTGGAAGACGACACGGCCTACAGGCGGCCTCTCTCTGTGGGTCGCCCTGCCCCGCCCCGTCGTCGGGGCGCTCGTTGTTGAGGCTCAAAAGTCCGGGGTCATCATCGCGTCCGGCGCCCGCTTCGGCGTCGACGGCGCCTTCCAGCGCTTCGTCCGCCTGCCCTACTGCCTGCCGGTGCCGGAGCTAGAAGCAGCGATCGATACCTTGGCGGACGCCTGGAGCCGCATCGGCGACCGCCCGGCCCGGCGCGCGAAGACGCCGGAGCCGGACGTGTTCTGAAGGCCTACGCCTCCGCCGTTTCCAGAAACGGATAGTCGGTGTAGCCCTTGGCCCCGCCGCCGTAGAAGGTGGCCTTGTCGGGAGTATTGAGAGGCGCGTTCCGCTTCCAGCGCTCGACGACGTCGGGGTTGGCCAGCACGGGCACGCCGACGCTGACCAGATCGGCTCGCCCTTCGGACAGCGCCTTCTCGGCCGTTTCGCGCATCAGGCCGCCGTTCAGCATCAGCGAACCGCCGAACGCATCGCGGATGTCAGCGGCCAGCTGCGGCGCGCCGAACTTGATGTCCATCGGCGTGCCGGGCTCGCCCTCGATCAGGTGCAGGTACGACAGGCCGAAAGGCTTCAGCGCGCCTGCGGCGTGCAGGAAGATCGATGCCGGGTCGCTGTCCTTCGAACCGTTCGCGCCGTTCGACGGCGACAGGCGCACGCCCACGCGGTCGGCGCCCCAGACCGCGACGACGGCGGCCACGACTTCGAGCAGGAAGCGCGAGCGGTTCTCGACTGAGCCGCCATAGCTGTCGTCACGCTGGTTGGAGCCGTCCTTGAGAAATTGGTCGATGAGATAGCCGTTGGCTGCGTGGACCTCGATGCCGTCGAAACCGGCCTTCTTCGCCTGTTCAGCCGCGTGGACATAGTCGCCGACGATGCCCTGGATTTCGTCGACCGTCAGCGCACGAGGCATCTCGAACGGAGTCATCGAGAAGTCACGCTTCATCGCGTTGCCAACGGCGGCGATAGCTGACGGCGCCACGGCCTGGCCGCCGCCAGGCTGATAGTCGGGGATCGAAATTCGGCCGACGTGCCAGAGCTGGGCGACGATCTTGCCGCCCTTGGCATGCACTGCCTCGGTGATCGGTTTCCAGCCCGCGACCTGGGCGTCGGTGAAGAGGCCGGGGGTGTTGGGATAACCCTGACCCGACTGGCTGATCTGGGTGGCCTCGGAGATGATCAGGCCGACCGAGGCGCGCTGGGCGTAGTACTCGACCGCCAGCGGGTTTGGAACCTCGCCCTCGATCGCCCGGCTGCGGGTCAGGGGGGCCATGACGATCCGGTTCTTCAGATGGATCGCGCCGAGGTCGATAGGGTCGAAGAGGGTCGTCATGTGAAACACCTGGTGTTGCGGTCGCGAAGAGGTAGGCGCCCCAACTGTGCGGCGCAACAGGGCGCGCATGGAACCCGGTCGCGGCGTCGGGTTTGCTAGACAAGGGAGTGAACGCCTGAGACGGTCCCGATGCGGGACGACCGGAGAGTAGTGACGTGGCCATGTTCGAGTTCGGCAAGGATCTGAGACGGCTCTTCGTTCAGGCGCGCGAAAGCGACGACCTGGGCTGGCTGGAGCTGATCGGCATCGACCTGCTGGCGCGCGAGGCGAAGGCGTTGACCACCGACGGTGGCCGCGTTTCCTGTTCGCGGCCGTCGCAGACCTGGCATCGCGCCTCGATCCTGTGGCGAGAGCATGCCCGTCGCAGCGGCGCCCCCGACAGCATCGCCCGCGCCCTGGTCACCGCCGACGACTCCCTGAAGGCCGCCCGCACCGAGGACGAACGCGCCCGCGCCCTGCTGTCCGGCGCCCAGGCCCTGATCACGAAATTCGACCTGTTCGGAGACCGCAACGCCATCGTCCAGGCGGCGGAGTGGGCCCGCGGAGCGACGTCGAGACGCCTGCCGACCCTCGCCTCTTGCGCCGGGGTCCATGCCCGGATCCGCGCGCGTCAGGCCCGTTTGAGCGAAAAGGCGGCCGACCGCCAGGACGCCGCGGCCCTGATGGACGCGGCCCTGCACGCCCTCACCAAGCACAATCCGCTCGAGGCCGACGACCTGCGCCTCGACAGCGCGGCGCTAGCGCTGGAAGGCGGCATCATCCAGCGCGACGCCCGCCTGCTGGACCAGGCGGGACGCGACCTGACCGCTCTGGTGGAAGCCTGCTCGCCGGACACCCGCCCACTGACTCGCGCCCGGGCGCTCGCTCTCTGCGCCGCCGGCCTGTCCGCCCTCGCCGGCATGGCTGACGACGAAGCCGCGATGCAGACCGGGCACGAGATGTTCGACGCCGCCGCCGACCAGTTCTTTGTCGACCACAGCCCCCTCGACTGGGTCGCCATCCAGATCGCGCGTTCCATCGACCCGACCGCCCCCATCGAGCCGATCCGCCAATCCGTTGCGCTGACGACCGGCCACGGCACGATCCTGGGGGCGCTCGCCCTCGACCTGCTGGTCGCGCGCGAGATCGAGACGGCCGCGACCGCCGGCGACCTGACCGAACTCTCGAAGATCGAGACGCGCGTCCGTCGCCGCCTCGCCGACCGCACCGGCGCCCCATCGGTCATCGACTGGGCCGTCGACCAGATCGCCATGGCCCGGCTGATGATCGCCCGCAGCGAACTGATGGGTTCCGACCCCGATCAGGCCGCCTTCGTCCTCGCAGAGGCCGCCGAGGCCGCCCGCGAACACGGGGTTCCGGTCATCGCCGACCGCGCCAGGGGACTGATGATGGGGTTGCCCGTCCGGGCCTAGTTCTGGCGGGACCAAAGTCCCGAGACGCGGCTGTCCCGGATCGGACCAGAGACCCGGGCCACGCACTGCTGGCCGATCCCGCCGCGCCACTGCGCGATGTAGACGGCCGTCTCCTCTCCCACGCAGATCCCCTGGTTGCTCAGCCGGTGGTGAGGCACCGAGAGGCTGATCACCCCTTCATCGAAGCAATCGCCGAGGCTCTCGAGCCTGTAGACGTAACCGCGCCGCGTGGAAACATAGGCATTGTATCCATCCTTGACGTTGAAGTTGTTGACTTCTTCGCCCCGGAAGCACTGACCGGTGCGGACCAGCAACTGGCGTGCTTCCAAGCTATCGGGCGGGCCCGAGACCGCGCAACTGCCCAGCAGCATGGCCACAACGATGAGAAGCCGCTTCGATGACATAGGCGCCCCTTTGACCTGGTCGGTCGACAAGACCACGCGCGAAGAGGGAAGGCCAGTTCTGGAGCGCGGCCCGCACGGATGCAAAACCGCGACCAGCCATCCCGTCAGCTTGGTATCGCCCTACCCGCCCATCGCCACGAACGGCCCGTTCAGAAACCCCGGCTTGCCGTAGGCCAGCGGCTGACCGTCCGGGCCCAGCACTCGCCCTCCGGCGGCCTCCAGGACCGCCTGCCCCGCGGCCGTGTCCCACTCCGAGGTCGGACCGGTGCGCGGATAGGCGTCGAACCGACCCTCTGCGATCAGGCAGAACTTCAGCGACGAATCCGTGCCCTGCCACCGGGTGCAGCCGTGGCGGGCGGCGAGACGAGCGGCTTCTTCATCGGTGACGCTGTGGCTCAACAGGGCGAAGCCCTCGTCCGGCCGATTGCGCACCCGGATCGTGCGCCAGGCGTCGCCATAGCGGCGCATCTGGGCCCCGCCGCCGGGCGCGGTCCGCCAGGTCAGCGATGTCGCGGGCGCCGAGACCACGCCGACCGTCGGACGGCTTCCCTCGATCAGGGCGATGTTGACGGTGAAGCTTTCCTTGCCCTGGACGAAGCCCTTGGTGCCGTCCAGCGGATCGATCAGCCAGAAGCGATCAGCGGCGCGCTCGGGCTTGCCCTGGGCCTCCGACTGCTCCTCGGCCACGGCCTGGACTTCGGGATAGAGGGCGGCAAGGCGCGACAGAATCAGGGCCTCGGCCTTCTGGTCCGCCAGGGTGACCGGGCTGTCGTCCGCCTTGGAGAACACCTCTCCGCCCGCCCGCCAGTAGGGCAGGATGACCGCGGCGGCCTCCTCCGCGATGTCGGCGAGGGTGTCGTGCAGGGCGCCGGAGGCGAGGTCGGAGGACAGTCTGTCGGTCATTTGCCGGGGGATAGACCATCGCGGGCGGTTTCACGACGGCGCAAATCACGCGAGGGTGCGGGCCGATCTTGAAGCCTCTCCCGAGCCCGAGCCCCGCATGACCGACGCCGCCGTCTCCGCCCAGTCTGGTTCGCAGTTGGGCGAACTGCCCGTCGATGGCCAGGAACTGGCCAGCCTCATCGCGGCCAAGCTCTGCCACGACTTCATCTCGCCCTCAGGCGCGATCATGTCGGGGCTGGACCTGCTGGACGATCCGACGGCCCAGGACATGCGCGACGACGCCATGAGCCTGATCGCCGACAGCGCCAGAAAGATGGTCGCCCTGGTCCAGTTCTGCCGCGTCGCCTTCGGGGCCGCGACGACCGCCGAACGGTTCACCGGCGCCGAACTCACCGACCTGGTCGACAACGTCGTCTCGGGCGGTCGGGCGACCCTGGCTTGGAACCTCGGAGAAGGCGACTTCGGCAAGCCCCAGGCCCGCGCCCTGGTCAATCTGGCTTATCTGACTGTAGGCGCCTTGCCGATGGGCGGCGCGGCGACGGTCGCTGTGCGGCGCGAGGGCGCCCAACTGGTGATCGAGGGCGTAGCCGAGGGCGCGCGGGCCCGGCTGAAGGCCGAGGCGGCGACGGGTCTGGCCGGCCTGCGGCTGACCGAAGGCCTCGCGGGCCAGTGGATTCAGCCTTACTGGCTGTGGCTCACAGCCGATCAGGCGGGCGGAACGCTCACGGTCGAAGCTGTGGAAGGCCGCGTGTCGATGACCGTACGGATGCCGTCTTAATCCCGAATCCCAACGCCTCGTTAACCGCCCGGAAGCGATATTGGCGGTTGAAGCGGCGCTTGATTCGAGCCGTTTGGAGAAGACCGCGTTGGACGTCCGCACCTGCCTCATCGTCGACGACAGCCGGATCATCCGCAAGGTCGCGCGCCGCATCGTGGAAGGCCTCGGGTTCGAGGTCGACGAAGCCGCCGACGGGATCGAGGCCTTGTCCTACTGCACCGGCATGATGCCCGACGTCGTCCTGCTGGACTGGAACATGCCCGTCATGGACGGGCTGGCCTTCCTGCGCCGGCTGCGCACCACCCCCGGCGGGGACAAGCCCAAGGTCCTGTTCTGCACCATTGAGACGGCACCCGAACGCATCGCCGAGGCCCTGTCGGCCGGGGCGGACGACTATGTGATGAAGCCGTTCGACTCGGAAATCCTGCACTCCAAATTCAGTGAAGTCGGAGCGGTCTGAAGCCCAGCCATGACCCGCGCTGTAGCCGTCACATGATCCAGGACGATTTCGACCGCCTGCAGGCCCTGATGGCCTCTCGCGCCGGCTTCCGGCTGGGGCGTGATCGGATCCACCTCGCCGAGCACCGTCTGGCCCCTGTCGCACGGCGCGAGGGCTTCGACAGCGTCGACGACATGCTGGCCAGCCTGTGGGCCAAGCCGGTGGCCAGTCTCGGCTGGGCGGTCATCGAGGCCCTGCTGAACCCCGAGACCTGGTTCCGCCGTGACCGGACAGTGTTCGACACCTTCGCACGCGAGCTACTGCCCGCCATCGCCCGCGCCCGGCCTGAGGGTCTGGTGCGCGTTTGGTCCGCCGGCTGCTCGCACGGCCAGGAGCCCTACTCCCTCGCCATGGCCGGCCTCGAAGTCGGGGCCAATGTCGAGATCGTCGCCACCGACCTGTCACAGCGCGCGATCGAGCGCGGCCGTGCGGGATCCTACACCGCCTTCGAGATCCAGCGCGGCCTGCACGCCCAGACGATGCTGAACTGGTTCGATCCGGCGGACGACGCCTGGGTCGCCAAGCCGGTCCTGCGTAACGCCGTCCGCTTCGCCCGCCACAACCTGCTCGACGCCCCGGCCGACGCCGCCCGGTTCGACGTCATCCTGTGCCGAAACATCCTCTCGGAGATGGATCCGGCCCGGCGCGGCCAGGTCGTGGACGGTCTGGAGCGGCGACTGGTGGACGACGGCGTCCTGATTCTGGGAGCCGACGAGCGAATCGACGCCGACACCGTCGCCTTCCGCCCCGTGACCGGCCGCAAGGGCCTGTTCGTCAAGGCTCCCTCAGCCCTCAGCCGCGCCGCCTGATCCCGGTCGACACGGCCACGCCCGGCCCCCTATGGTCGCCGCAACGTCGGAGGGGATGACGATGCGTTGGGCTCTGTTTCTCGGATCGCTGGCAGTCGCTCTGCTGATCGGCGTGTGGGCCCTTCAGGTTCCCGGCGCGCGCGGGACCGACACGCCCGCCGCCGACTTCTCCGCCGTCCGCGCCATGGCCGATGTTGGGGCGATCGGCGCCCGCCCCCACCCCGTCGGCTCGGCCGACCACGCGCGGGTACAATCCTGGCTGTTCGGTCGCATGGCGGCGCTGGGGCTCAACCCGGCCCTGCAGGCCGGGGTTCTGTCGCCCGAAGCCATCGAGCGTCTGCGCCGTTGGGGCGGGGATCCGGCGTCAGCAGGCAATATGGCCGTCAATATCGTCGGCGTCCTGCCCGGCCGCGATCCATCGGCGCCGGCCGTGCTGATGATGGCCCACTACGACAGCGCCTGGAACTCTCCCGGCGCCGCCGATGACGGCGCCGGCGTTGCGGCGATCCTCGAAGCCGTGCGCGCCATCAAGGCGCGTGGCCCTGCCGACCGCAGCCTGATCGTGGTGTTCACCGATTCCGAAGAGCTGAATCTGGACGGCGCCCGCATCTTCTTCTCCGAACACCCCCTGCGCGACCGCATCGGCGCCGTGGTGAATCTGGAGGCCCGGGGCGGCGGCGGCCGCGCCTTCATGTTCGAGACCGGACGCGGTAACGCGGAAACCATCGACCTGTTCAGCCGGGCTGCCCGGCGGGCCGACGGCGGGGCTTCGTCCAGCTCCCTGTCGATCTTCGTCTATGAAAACATGCCGAACGGCACCGACTTCACAATCTCCAGGAACCGGGGCATCGCCGGGGTCAATTTCGCCTTCGTCGGCCGTCCGTCCCAGTACCACTCCCCGACCGCCACCCCGGACAACCTTGATCAGGGCGCGGTCCAGCATATCGGCTCCCAGGCGCTGGAGGCGACCGACGCCCTGCTCCGCGCCGACGCCTTGCCGATCACGGGCCGCAATGTCGTCTACGGCGACTATCTGGGTCTGTTCACCATCGTTCATTCGCTCGACCTCGGCTGGACCCTGCTGGCCCTGACTGCGGTGCTCGGCGCCTTTTCAGCCTGGGGGGCGCGCCATGCGACCGGGTTGACCGCCACCGACGTTGGACGCGGGATGCTGTCGGGCCTGTGGGTCGTGGCCATGGGGATCGTCGTCGCCCACGGCGTCCGAGTGCTGGCCGGGCCGATGTTGTCACGCGCCGAGTCCGCCGACGTCTACTACACCCTGCTCCGCCGCCTGCCGTGGATGGAGGCCGGAACGGGCCTTGCGATGGCCGCCGTCGCCCTCGCCCTGCTGGCGGGTCGTCAAGCCTTCGGGCCCAAACTGCTGGCCGGCGTCATCATCGTGGCGGTCGCGGCCGCCCAGACCCTCGGTGGTTTCGATCCCGTGGTGCTCGGTGCCGGTGTCGTGGCTCTGGGCCTGACGGTCTGGTCGCAGAGTGCGCCCAGGACGGTCTGGGGCGGTTGGCTCGGCCTGATTGCCCTGATCTTCGTCTTCGGCTTGATGGCCCAGGCTGCGGCGCCGGAAGCCGCCCTGATCTTCATCTGGCCGGGCCTGCTCGCGGCCATCGCGGCGGCGGCCTGCGCCTTCATCGGCGCGCGGCTGGAGAGCCCCCGCTCCCTGATCCCGGCGGTCGTCGCCACGGTCGTCGGCGGGGCCTGGATCCTGAACCTGTCGCACCAGGTCTTCCTCGGCGTCGGCATGGACCTGCCCGGCGTCCTCGCGCTCATGACCGTGCTGGTGCTGCTGTTCCTCGTCCCGCTCGCCCCGCGCTCGAAGGGCACGCTGGCGGCGGCGGCGGCGGCCTGTCTGATCCTCGCCTGCGGCCTGTCGCTGACCGCCCGATTCGCCGAGCCCGCGCCCCCGCCTGCCGCCGACGGCCCCACTTAGGCTTCCGGTAACCCTGCCACTTAAGCGGACGGCAAAGCCGGTCCTTTAACAGGGGCGCATGAACCTGATCCACGCCCTCCAGGACAACACCGATCCCAACTCGCTGGTCTCGCGGTTCCGCCGCGCCCGTGCACGAAGGATCATTGCGATGATCACCAGGATCCACGCCGAGAAGGGCGAGGTGAACATCATCGATCTGGGCGGCGAGGCCAACTACTGGACCCTGTTCGATCGCCAGTTCCTGGACGCCTCGAGGGTCCGGATCACCCTCGTCAATCCGGGCGGCATCGACGAGGTCGCGGACCCACGCCTGTTCACCATCATTGACGGCGACGCCTGCACCCTGCCGCAATACGAAGACCACGCGTTCGACATGGTCCACTCCAACTCGGTGATCGAACACGTCGGCGATTGGGCGCGGATGGAGGCCTTCGCCGCCGAATGCCGCCGCCTAGCCCCGCGCTACTACGTCCAGACGCCCTATTTCTGGTTCCCGGTGGAGCCGCATTTCTCGGCCCCCTTCTTCCACTGGCGTTCGGAACAGAGCCGCGCTCGCTCCCTGCTCAAACGCCGCCACGGCTTCTCGCAGAAGGCGCCGGACATGGGCGCGGCCATGCGCGACGTCCAGCACGCCCGCCTGCTGGACAAGGCCCAGTTCCGCTTTCTGTATCCCGACGCGGCCCACCATGACGAGGTCGTGGCCGGTCTGACCAAGTCCCTGATTGCGGTTCGCGACCCCACCTCGCACTGACACCCTGTTTCGTAACCTTCGCGGACCGGTCGGCGAACGCCGGGGCATGAACCGTAGAGAAAACCCGATGCCCGCCAAATCGCGCACCATGCCCGTGCAGGATGATCTGCGCCGCCGCCTGACCCTGTTTGCCGCCGTCGGCGTCGTCGCCGCCGCCCTTATCGCAGGTCACGTCACCACCCGTTCGGCCGAGGCCGCCGTGCCCGCCCCACCGCGTGCGGGCGACCTGACCGTGGTGGAGCTCTTCACCAGCCAGGGTTGCAGTTCCTGCCCGCCCGCCAATGACAATCTGGTCCGGCTGTCGACCCGATCCGACCTGCTGACGCTGAGCTTCAACGTCACCTACTGGGACGACCTGGGCTGGCCCGATATCTTCGCCAAACCCGCCTACACCCAACGCCAGCGAGACTATGAACAGGGCCTCGGAACCGACAACGTGTGGACGCCCCAGGTGGTCGTCGACGGCCGATCCCATGTCGTCGGCCAGCGGATGTCGGACATTGAGCGCCTGATCGCCGCCCATCGTCCCTTCACCGGTCCAACGGTGATCTTCCGCAGCGGCGGCGTGGGCCTGGCCGGCGGTTCGCCGCTCGCCGACCCCGCCGACGTCTGGCTGGTTCGCTACGAACCCCGACCGATCGCGGTCCCGGTGGCGCGCGGAGAGAACGGCGGCCGCACCCTCCCCCACGCCTCGGTCGTGCGCGATCTGGTTCGGCTGGGTCCATGGTCCGGCGGCCGGGCACGGGGGTTCGCCCTGCCCGCCGCCAGCCGGGCTGGCCTGTTGACCGCCGTCCTCGTCCAGGCGCCGAACGGCGGACCGATCCTGGCGGCGGCCAAGGGCTGACCTGACGTCGCCTGACGACCTGGCTCTGGCCATTGGCGTCGCCCCCTCGTGACCGCTAGAGCATGATCGTTCAGGGGGGAACACCATGTCCATGTCGATCGGGACGCACGCGCGTCGCTTCACGCTTATCGCCTTCGCGGCCCTGGCCATCTCCGCCTGCGAGGACGGGACCGCCTCGGCCGAGGCCTCTGCCGCCCGACCTGCCCAGGATCGCGGCGACTTCGTCGTCCGCCCGGCCGTGCTGGAAAGCGACGACTACACCGATCTGGCCGCCCAACTGAGCGAGGAGCGCTGGCTGGAGGACGTCGCCGACGTTCTGAACGAGAGCCTGATCCTGCCCGTCGATATCGGCCTGCGCTTCGCCGAGTGCGGCGAGAACAACGCCTACTACATCCCCGAGGATCGCGAGATCCAGATCTGCATCGAGATGTTCGAAGGCGAGCGCGAGACCTTCGGCGCCTACTACGAGACCGACGAAGAGATCGAGGATGCGGTCAACGGCTCCTTCCTGTTCACCGTCTTCCACGAAGTCGGCCACGCCCTGGTCGACGTTCTGGAAATTCCCTTCACCGGCCGCGAGGAAGACACGGCCGACAGCCTGGCCGCCTGGTGGCTGATCGACGGCGATGAAGGCGAGGAATCGGCCATCGCCGGCGCCCTCAGCTTCTACACCGACCCCGAAGAGGCGGCCGAGGTCGACGAGAGCGACTTCGCCGACGAGCACTCCCTCAGCCAGCAGCGCTACTATACCCTGACCTGCCTGGTTTACGGCTCCGACACCGACAAATACGCCAACCTCCTCGAGGAGGAATGGCTGACCCCGGAACGCGCCGAACAGTGCCCGGCCGAGTTCGAGCGCCTGACCTCGACCTGGTACACCCTGCTGGATGCTCATCTGAAGGAGTAGGCGTCAGAAACGGACGTAGCCTCACGGCTGCGTTCACCGTTCCGTAAAGAACATATTGGCAACCAGAACAAACCATGCACATAGTCCTGCTCACAGGGAGCGGGTCACGGTCATCGGACCGAGGGCGGGCCTCTCCCCAGGGTCTCAACGGGAATCATGGCAAGGGAGAGTGGCAAGGTGGCAGCTCAGGCGAATCTGAAATTGGTGGGCAAGGACGACGGCGACAAGCAGCGCGCGCTGGAGGCGGCGATCGCACAGATCGACCGCGCGTTCGGCAAGGGCTCGGTCATGAAGCTGGGCAAGGGAGGCGTCGCCGACGTGATCCCCTCGGTGTCCACCGGCTCGCTGGGCCTGGACATGGCGCTGGGCATCGGCGGCCTGCCGCGCGGTCGGGTGATCGAGGTCTTCGGTCCTGAATCCTCCGGCAAGACGACTCTGGCCCTGCACACCGTGGCCGAGATCCAGAAGGCCGGCGGCACCGCCGCCTTCGTCGACGCCGAACACGCACTCGACCCCGGCTATGCCCAGAAGCTCGGCGTCAATCTGGACGACCTGCTGGTGTCTCAGCCCGACACGGGCGAACAGGCGCTGGAGATTGTCGACACCCTGGTGCGTTCGGGCGCCGTGGACATCGTGGTGATCGACTCGGTCGCCGCCCTGACCCCGCGCGCCGAGATCGAGGGCGAGATGGGCGACAGCCTTCCGGGCCTTCAGGCCCGTCTGATGTCCCAGGCCCTGCGCAAGCTGACCGCCTCAATCTCCAAGTCGAACTGCATCGTCCTGTTCATCAACCAGATTCGCCACAAGATCGGCGTCATGTACGGCTCGCCGGAAACGACCACGGGCGGCAATGCGCTGAAATTTTACGCCTCGGTCCGCCTCGACATCCGCCGCACCGGCGCGATCAAGGACCGCGACGAGGTCGTCGGCAACACCACCCGGGTCAAGGTGGTCAAGAACAAGGTCGCCCCGCCGTTCCGCGAGGTCATCTTCGACATCATGTACGGCGAGGGCATCTCCAAGCTCGGCGAGATCATCGACCTGGGCGTCAAGGCCGGGATCATCGAGAAGTCGGGCAGCTGGTTCTCCTACGACTCGACCCGCATCGGTCAGGGCCGCGAGAACGTCCGCGCCTTCCTGAAAGCCAACCCCGACATGGCCGACGCCATCGAGGACAAGGTCAGGAAGTCCACCTCGAGGATCGCCGACGAGCTCCTGGGCACACCCGAGCCGGACGAAGGTCAGGATCTCGACGGCTAGATCCTCCCCCATCGGGGGAGGGGGACCGCGTCTTCGTGGTGGAGGGGGCAACGCCAGACACCGAATTCGCGGCCGCCTCCCTCCGTCACGTCGCTGAAGAGGCGACGCGCCACCTCCCCCGACGGGGGAGGACCAAAGACACTCCGTCCGGCCGGTCCCTGCGACCCGCCGCCGACCCCCGCGGGGCTCGGGCTGGACGGAGCCGCCCGCCCGGTTCGTCCGGGCGGGCTCTTTTCTGTTCCAGTCAGGCCGGCACCCACATCTGCAGACCGGCGCTCAACCCCGTCCACCCAGTGCGCGCTGCAAGCCCGGCCGCACCCTCAGAAACACCAGATAGAGCCGCTCAAGAACGCCCAGCACATGCCGGTTTCTCGCCAGGCGGCCGAGAGGGGCCAGCAAAGGGATCGCCCGCCACATCGCCGCGAAGGCCTCGGCGCCGGACACCAGACGCCCGTCCTCCCGTGCGTGAAACCGGCTAAGCAAGACGGCGCGGTCGATGGGACAGTGTCCCTCACCCGTCGCCACATCGGTGAAAGCGATCGCACCCTTTCGATCGAGACGCCGCAGCAGGGCGATCTCCCGCCGGCAAAGCGGGCAATCGCCATCGAACCAGACTTCAAGCGTGGACATTCCCCAGCATAGCACCCCAACTCGGCATTGCCCCGCGTCACGCCGACGCCCTAGAACGCCAGCCTTCCGCCTGCGGGCGGTTCATTCGCCGAGGAGATTCCCCGTGGCCGAAGACAACCCGACCCTGACCCAGTTCAACCTCGCCGAAAGCGACGACGGCTACCTGCTGGAGATCGCCGGCAGCGACGGCGCCGTACTTCGCGTCGCCGCCAGCGCCGAACAGATCGGCGCCATCATGGAGGCCCTCGACGCCCTCCTCTCGGACGGAGACGACGCGGTGGACGAGACCGTCACGCCCGACTGACCCGCCTTGGCCGGAAAACCTTGGCTCACGGCCCCGCCGGTCTCTATATGCCCGTTCCCAAATCCTCGACGCGCAAACGACTGAACCGACCATGGCCAGCCTGAAACAGATCCGCTCGACCTTCCTCGACTATTTCGCGGCCGACGGGCACACGAAGGTCCACTCGGCCCCGTTGGTGCCGCAGAACGACCCGACGCTGATGTTCGTCAACGCGGGCATGGTGCCGTTCAAGGATTACTTCACCGGCGCCGCCGTGCCGCCCTACCCGCGCGCCACCTCCTCGCAGAAGTGCGTCCGCGCCGGCGGCAAGCACAACGACCTGGACAATGTCGGCTACACCGCTCGCCACCTGACCTTCTTCGAGATGCTGGGGAACTTCTCCTTCGGCGACTATTTCAAGGAACACGCGATCGAGCGCGCGTGGAACCTGGTCACCAGGGACTACGGCCTCGACCCGAACCGGCTGCTGGTCACCGTCTACATCGACGACGACGAGGCTGCAGCGATCTGGAAGAAGATCACGGGCTTCGGCGACGACAAGATCATCCGCATCGCCGGCTCGGACAATTTCTGGGCCATGGGCGACAACGGCCCCTGCGGCCCCTGCACCGAGATCTTCTGGGACTACGGCGACCATATCGCCGGCGGCCCTCCCGGTTCGCCGGATGAGGACGGCGACCGCTATGTGGAGATCTGGAACAACGTCTTCATGCAGTTCGAGAAGGAGAACGACGAGATCGTTCGCAGCCTTCCCAAACCCTCGGTCGACACCGGCATGGGCCTGGAGCGGATGACCTCGGTGCTCCAGGGCAAGAACTCGGTCTTCGACACCGACCTGTTCCAGATCCTGATCGCCGCTTCCGAAGACGCCACCTCGACGAAGGCCGAAGGCGCACAGGCCGCCAGCCACCGCGTCATCGCCGACCACCTGCGCTCGTCGTCCTTCCTGATTGCCGACGGCGTGACCCCGTCGAACGAGGGGCGCGGCTATGTCCTGCGTCGCATCATGCGTCGCGCCATGCGTCACGCCCACCTGCTCGGCGCCGCCGATCCCCTGATGCACCGCCTCGTCCCGACCCTCGTGGACCAGATGGGCGAGGCCTTCCCCGAACTCGCCCGCGCCCAGGCCTCCATCGAAGACACGATGAAGCAGGAAGAAATCCGCTTCCGCACCACCCTGGGCCGCGGCATGGGCCTGCTGGACGAGGCCACCTCGGGCCTGTCCGAAGGCGGCGTCATCTCGGGCCAGACCGCCTTCAGCCTCTATGACACCTACGGCTTCCCCCTCGACCTCACCCAGGACGAGGCGCGCCGTCGCGGCCTGACCGTCGACAACGACGCCTTCGAAGCTGCGATGGCCCAGCAGCGCGGACGCGGCAAGGCCAACTGGAAGGGCTCCGGCCAGACGGCCTCGGCCGGCGAATGGCTGTCCCTGCGCGACCGCCTTGGACCGACCGTCTTCACCGGCTATGACGCCATCGAGGGCTCGGGCGAGGTCCTGGCTCTCGTCCGCGGCGGTGAATCCATCGACGCTCTCGAGCCCGGTCAGACGGCCGACGTCCTGTTCGACCAGACCCCCTTCTATGGCGAAGGCGGCGGCCAGACCGGCGATCGCGGCGAGGTCGAATGGACCGATGCGAGCGGCCAGCAAGGCTTCGGCGTGGTGCTCGACGTGCAGAAGCACGCCGGCGGCGACCTCTACGCCCACAAGATCGAGATCGAGTCCGGGACCCTGACCATCGGCGCCCGCGCCCAGCTCCGCGCCCATGCCGAACAGCGTCTGACCACCCGCGCCAACCACTCCGCCGCCCACCTTGTGCACGCGGCGCTGAAGAATGTGCTCGGTCCGCACGTGGCCCAGAAGGGTCAGCTGGTCGACGCCGAACGCATGCGTTTCGACTTCAGCCACAACGCCCCGGTGACCGAGGACCAGCTGGCCGCCATCGAGACCGAGGTGAATGCGGTCATCCGCCAGAACGTCCCGGTCACGACCCAGCTTATGACGCCCCAGGACGCTATCGACGCCGGCGCCGTCGCCCTGTTCGGCGAGAAATACGGCGACGAGGTCCGCGTGGTCACCCTCGGCCGCGCCCTGACGGGCGACAACAACGGCCCCTACTCCGTCGAGCTTTGCGGCGGCACCCATGTCGCCCGCACCGGCGACATCGCCCTGTTCAAGATCACCGGCGAGACCGGCATCGCCGCAGGCATCCGCCGCGTCGAGGGCGTGACCGGCGAGGCCGCCCGCCAATACCTGCTGGCCCAGGCCGGCGTCGCCAGGACGCTCGCCCAGTCGTTCAAGGTTCAGCCGCTGGACGTCCCCGCCCGCGTCGAAGCCCTGTCGGCCGAACGCAAATCGCTGGAGAAACAGGTCGCCGACCTGAAGAAGCAACTGGCCCTGGGCGGCGGCGGCGCATCGGCCAACGCCGCGTCTGAGGAGATCAACGGCATCAAGCTGATCGTCCGCATCCTCGACGGCGTCGACGGCAAGGGCCTGCGCGGCGTGGCCGAGGAGTTCCGCACCCAGGTCGGCTCCGGGGTCGTCGCCCTGATCGGCGTCACCGACGGCAAGGCGGCGGTCACCGTCGCCGCGACGTCCGACGTCACCGACCGCGTCAACTCGGCCGACCTCGCCCGCGCCGCCGTCATCGCGATGGGCGGCCAGGGCGCCGGCGGCAAGGCCGACTTCGCCCAGGGCGGCGCGCCGGACGGGTCGAAAGCCGAGGAAGGCCTCGCGGCCGTTCGCGCGGCGCTGGCGGGGTAAGACAAGCCCCCTCTCCCCTTGCGGGAGAGGGAGCTCGCGCACGGCGGCGCAGCCGTCGTCCTTGCGCGATCGGGTGAGGGGTCACACCAGCCCTTCCGCTGAACCCCGCCCTCATTCCACCCGCCGGCGTGACCCCTCATCCGTCAGCCTTCGGCTGCCACCTTCTCCCGCAAGGGGAGAAGGGAACACGCCCCATTGACCTCCCGCCCGCGTTCGGGTCCCCATGCCGCCCTCAGTTCGGGGATCTCCATGAATCGCTTCGTCGTCGCCGCAGGCGCGGGTCTGCTTCTGTCCACCTCGGCGATGACCGCCTCCGGCCAGACCCCTGCACCGCCGGCCGCCATGGCCGAGAACCCCGCTCTCGCCTCGATCATCGCCGACTACGACGCCTGGCAGCTCAGCCTGAACCCGATCCAGGCCGGCCGCGAGGGCGACCAGGCCGCCAAGTCCCGCCTGTCCGACCAGTCCCGCGCCGCCGAGCTCGCGCGCCTCGAGCCCCTGAACGGGTTCAAGCGCCGCCTAGCCGCCGTCGACGTCTCGACCCTGTCCTCGAACGACGCCCTGAACCGCGACTTCCTCGCCATCATCGTCGACCGGTCGATCGAGTCCATCGCTCTCGACGGCGGCCGTCTCGCCTTCAACTCCGAGGGCGGGCCCGGCCAGAGCGCGGGCTTCCTCGCTGCCGGGACGCGCATCACCAACCGCGCCGACGCCGACGCCTGGCTGAGTCGCCTCGAAGGCCTGTCCGCCTGGTACGACGAAGGCCTCGCCGACGCCCGCCGGGGTCTGGCGACCGGCTTCGTCCAGCCGAAGTCCGTGGTCGAAAGCGCCCTCGCCATCTTCCGCAACGAGGCGGCCTTCACGCCTGCGACCGACCCCCTGCTGCGGCCCTTCGCCAGCCTGCCCCCGTCCATTCCTGCGGCCGATCAGGACGCTCTGCGCACCCGCGCCGCCGCCATCGTCGCCGAGCGGATCGTCCCCCGTCGCCAGGCCTGGGTCGATTTCACCGCCAGTGAATACCTGCCCGCCGCCCCGGCCGAGGTCGGCATCGGCTCACGGCCCGGCGGGCGCGAGTTCTACGCCTTCGAGGCGCGCCGCTACACCACAACCGACCTGACCCCCGACCAGATCCACCAGATCGGCCTGGACGAAGTCGCCCGCATCCGCGCCCGCATGGACGCGGAGATGATCGCCTCCGGCTGGACCGGCGACTTCCCCGGCTTCCTCAACCACCTGCGCACCGATCCGCAGTTCTACGCCACCTCGCGCGAAGACATGCTGGAGAAGGCCTCGGAGATGGCCAAGCGGGCCGACGGCGGTCTGCCGGCCCTGTTCCGCACCCTGCCCCGCCTGACCTACAACGTCCGGCCGGTCCCTCTGGACATCGAAGACAACTACACGACCGGCCGCTACAACGGCGGCTCGCTCGAGGAGGGGGTGCCCGGCGGCTATATCGTCAACACCGGCAAGCTGGACCAGCGGCCGCTCTACGAACTGCCCGCCCTGACCCTGCACGAGGCGGTCCCCGGCCACCATCTCCAGATCGCCCTGCAGCAGGAGGCGGCTGCGGGTCCGGCCTTCCGTCGCAATGCGGGCGTCACCGCCTTCACCGAGGGCTGGGGCCTGTATTCGGAATTCCTCGGCGAGGAGATGGGCTTCTACCGCACGCCGGAGGAGCGGTTCGGCCGCCTCAGCTACGAGATGTGGCGCGCCTGCCGCCTGGTCGCCGACACCGGCATGCACTGGATGGGCTGGACCATCGAACAGGCCCGCGCCTGTTTCACCGACAACTCCGCCCTGTCGCCGCACAACATCGAGACCGAGCTGCAGCGCTACATCGGCTGGCCGGGTCAGGCCCTGGCCTACAAGATCGGTGAAATTCGCCTGCGCGCCATCCGCACCCGGGCGGAACAGGCCCTGGGCGAACGGTTCAACCTGCGCGACTTCCACGACGCCCTGCTGGTCGACGGCCCCCTGCCGCTCGACCTGCTCGACCGCCGCATGGACGCCTGGATCGCGACGCAGCAGTAATCCTCCCCATCGGGGGTCGAGGAGGGCTCGCATGCGAGCCAACGAGGGGACCGCGAAGCGGTGGAGGGGGCTAGCCGCAGACGCGGAGTATGGGGCGAGCCCCCTCCGTCACTCCGCTGCGCTCCGTGCCACCTCCCCCGACGGGGGAGGATTGGGCAGGTCGATCCCCGCCAGCTTCCAGCCGAACAGGCCCTGGCGCTTGAACAGCAGCTTCAGCTTCTCTTCCGGCCGGTCCGGATCGGTCAGGCCCAGCACGAAGGTGTTCAGGTCGCGATAGGCGTAGCTCTGGCGTATGTCCCTGTCCTCGCTCTCTGGCTCAGGCGTCGTCGCCGTCGCCGTCGCGGCGTCGATCGCATCGGGCGTCTCGGCGGTGCGCACCATGGCGGCGATGGTCGGGGCGTTGACCAGGGCGTCCACCGCCCCGCCGACCAGCATGGGCGCCAGCATCATGCCCAGACCGCCCAGGGCGCTGTCGCGGACGTCAGGATCAGCCTGGGCCTCCGCCATCAAGCGAGCGGTCAGTCCGTCCTTCAGGCTGTCGCGGAAGGCCGGGAAATCGACCATCCGCTCCAGCGCCGCCTCATCGCCTGCCTTGGCCGCCGCGACGATGGCGTTCACCGTCAGGGTCGGCGAGGCCAGATAGGCGACGAGGAAGGCGACGACCGCCAGGACGACAACCCCCTTGATGAAGCCTTTCATCGTGTCGTCTCCGGAGCGGGCGTGACAGGCGCGGCAACTGCCGCGACAGGTTGCGGCGTCGCGCCGTCCGGCAGGCCGATGTGGACCAGCTTCCACTCGAACGGCCCCTTGCGCTCGAAGGTGAAGACCGTGTCCGACCCGCCCTCGTCGGTGACCGCCATCCGGGCGCGGTTGATCCCCCAGTAGATCGGCCTCGGCCAGGGCGCCGAGGCGTCATCCGTGCCCGGCCGGGCCGTGCGCACGGCGGCGTAGCGGCCTTCGGCGCGCGTCAGGCCATCGATGGCGTCCGGCGTCAGATAGGCATCCGGGTTCGGCCCCTGGGGCGCGGCGGCCTCCTCGAACTGGCGGCGGACGGCGCCGATGGGGTCGTTCATAAAGGACGGCGGCGGCGTCAGGGCCTCCGGCCGCCCCGACAGCTGGGGCCGCAGCGAGGCGCGCACCGCGTCGAAATCGACCAGTCTCTGCAGCCCCGCAACATCGTCCGACTGAGCCGCCGAACGGATGCCGAACAACGCCACGGCCGGGGCCGCGAAGAAGCTGACCACCGCCAGGGCCATAGCGACCAGCACCAGTTTGCCGAATACGTTTTTCACGCGGTGGTCTCCCCTCCTCCGACGCAGACGCCATCAATGCACGTCGAGGCTCACCGCTCAAACGAAACCCCGCCGGAGAAGCTCCGGCGGGGTCGAAAGATTCGAACCGGGTTCGCTTAGCCGACCGACGGCAGCGCCTTCTTCAGGTTCTCGGCCACCTTGTCGAGGAAGCCCTCGGTGGTCAGCCACGACTGCTGATCGCCGACCAGCAGGGCCAGGTCCTTGGTCATGAAGCCGGCCTCGACGGTGTCGACGACGACCTTCTCCAGGGTCTCGGCGAACTGGGCCAGCTCGGCATTGTCGTCCAGCTTGGCGCGGTGCTTGAAGCCGGCCGTCCAGGCGAAGATCGAGGCGATCGAGTTGGTCGAGGTGGCCTCGCCCTTCTGGTGCTGGCGATAGTGGCGCGTCACGGTGCCGTGGGCGGCCTCGGTCTCCATCACCCTGCCGTCCGGCGTCAGCAAGACCGAGGTCATCAGGCCCAGCGAGCCGAAGCCCTGGGCGACGATGTCGGACTGCACGTCGCCGTCGTAATTCTTGCACGCCCAGACGAAGCCGCCGGACCACTTGATGGCCGCGGCCACCATGTCGTCGATCAGACGGTGCTCGTAGGTCAGGCCGGCGGCCTTGAACCTGTCGGCGTATTCGGCGTCGAAGATCTCCTGGAAGATGTCCTTGAAACGGCCGTCATAGGCTTTCAGGATCGTGTTCTTGGTCGACAGATAGACCGGATAGTTGCGCGCCAGGCCGTAGCTGAACGAGGCGTGGGCAAAATCACGGATCGAGTGGTCAAGGTTGTACATGCCCATGGCGACACCCGAGGACGGGAAATCGAAGACATCATAGTTCAGTTCTTCGCCATTGGCGCCGACCCACTTCATGGTCAGCTTGCCGGGGCCGGGCACCAGGAAGTCGGTGGCCTTGTACTGGTCGCCAAAGGCGTGACGGCCGACGACGATGGGCTGGGTCCAGCCCGGAACCAGACGGGGCACGTTCTGGCAGATGATAGGCTCACGGAAGACCACGCCGCCCAGGATGTTGCGGATGGTCCCGTTCGGAGACTTCCACATCTTCTTCAGGCCGAACTCGGCGACCCGCGCCTCGTCAGGCGTGATCGTGGCGCACTTCACGCCGACGCCGTGCTTCTGGATGGCGTAGGCAGCGTCGATCGTCACCTGGTCATCGGTGGCGTCGCGGTGCTCCATGCCCAGGTCGTAGTAGTCCAGCTCGACGTCCACGAACGGGAAGACCAGCTTGTCCTTGATCCATTGCCAGATGATCCGGGTCATCTCGTCGCCGTCGATGTCCACGATGGGATTGGCGACCTTGATCTTGGCCATGCGGCTTCGTCCTGTTCTGCAAGTTTCCGGAGGTGGCGGCGGTATAGCGAGCGCGGGCGCGCGAGGCAAAGGGGCAGACGCCGGCGATTAACCCTGCCTGAAAAAAGCCGCCTGCGGTCAAGCTGAACCCGATCCTGCCAGGAGGGTTCTCCGCGGTGGAAGGGCGTGCCCTACTCCAGAGGGATACGCGACGTGGACACAGAGACCGAACGCCTGATTCAACGCTGGATCACCGCCTTTTGTGAAGTGCCGATCCTGGTCGACGCGGAACTGATGCGGACGGTCCTTGCTGATGTAGAAGCGAAGCAGGAGACACCGAACCCATGACTGAAAAGACCTTCAGACCGGCGAACGGGTAGAATAAGCCACAGCCGGGGGACCACGGCCGGCAGGATCGTCCACAAGCTGACCAGTCCCGCAGCCATCAAGACCCACACGGTTGCGGCCTCCCCCGATAACTCCGATTATCTGGTCGACAGCGGCAAGACCGGCGCCCGCGCCGCGCACAAGACATCGGAACTGCGCGAGGCCTGAGGCAGCGTCTGCGCATTGGGGGGAAGAACGATGCGTATGATCGCACTGACGGCCGTGGCCGCCTTGCTGGCCTCCTGTGGCGATGGCCAGTCCGCCATGGCTGGTCCCGCAACGGGCGTGCGCGGCGCGTCGGCCGGCGCCGAGGCTGACGCCCAGAACCCCAACCAGCGCACCTTCCGCGACTGGCTGGTCGTCTGCGACAACATCCGGACCTGCCACGCCTTCGGCCATGCGACCGAGGGAACCGGCTGGGTCCGGATCACCATGACCGCCGGACCGGAGGCGACGCCCCGGATCGCCGTCGGTTTCTGGCCCGAGAACGGCACGTTCGGCGGGCCGGTGACGGTGCGCGTGGACACGACCACCTTCAACGGCTTGACGGCGGCGACCGGCGAAGACGCCCCCTCCCTCGCCACGGTCGGTTCCGGGATGGCCCGCGCCCTGGTCGATGAGATGGCTCGGGGCCAGACCATGACCCTGAATGCCGGCGCCGAGACCGTGCCGATCTCCCTGAGCGGCGCCGCCGCCTCCCTCTTGTGGATCGACGAACATCAGGGGCGGCTGGATACGACCACCGCCCTGATCCGCAAGGGGTCGCGCCCCGCCTCCGCCGTCCCCGCTGCGGCACCCGTCCCCCGCGTCACGCCGGCGCCGGCCGTGTCCCAGACGGAATACGGCGACCAGGAGGGCCAGACCCTGCCGGCCGCGATCGACGCCCTGCCTGCCGTGGTCCAGTGCCGAGCCGACACCGATTTCAACCCCGACCTGCAGAGGGTGATCTCTTCCGCCCGGCTGGACGCGAACACCGTACTCTGGAGCGTGCCCTGCGGGGCCGGGGCCTACAACTTCTCCAGCGCCTGGTTCACGGCGACGCCCCAGGGCGCGAACCCGCGCCGGGTCAACTTTCCCACCGCGTCCGGGGAGGCTCAGGATCAGTTGGTCAATGCCGCCTATGACCCGGCGACGCGGGTTATCGACGCCTTCAACAAGGGCCGAGGCCTCGGCGACTGCGGCATGGCCGACAGCTGGACCTGGACCGGCCAGGGCTTCGTTCTCAAGTCGTCGTCGGAGATGTCCGAATGCTGGGGCGTGCCCAGCGAGTACTGGCCGACAACCTGGGTCAGCAAGTGACCGATCGCACGGACATCGACGTCCTCGTCGTCGGCGCCGGCCCTGGGGGGCTGACGGCCGCCAACTATCTCGCCCGCTTCCGGCGCTCGGTCCTTGTCGCGGACGGAGGCTGTCCCCGAGCGAGCTGGATCCCCCTCAGCCACAACACGCCGGGCTTTCCCGCCGGGATCAGCGGCGACGCCATCCTCGCCCGGATGCGCGAACAGGCCGAGGAATATGGGGCGCGGATCGAGCCCGGCTGGGTGCATGGCCTCGTCCGCGACGGCGCGGGGTTCACCGCGTCGATAGACGGCCGCGAGGTCCGGGCGCGGGCTGTGTTGCTGGCGACCGGCGTCGTCGATCATCACCCGGATCTGCCGGGCGTCGAGCGCGCCATCGAGCGGGCGCTCGTCCGCATCTGTCCGATCTGCGACGGCTATGAAGCCACCGAAAAGGCGGTCGCGGTTCTCGGTCACAGCGACAAGGGCGCGAGCGAGGCGGCCTTTCTGCGCACCTATTCGAACCGTGTGACCCTGATCCACGTCGGACCGCCCGGCGACCTGACCGAGCGCGAGGCGCTGGTGCGTCTGGGCATCGAACTGGTCGAGACGACGATCGAAGCCGTTCGGCTGGAAGGCGACCGGGTCACCGCCTTCTGCTGGGGCGGCGCCGACCGATCGTTCGACCTCGTCTATTCGGCGCTGGGCACGTCGCCGAACGCCGGGCTGGCCCAGGCGCTCGGCGCTCGACTGGCCGACGATGGCCGCCTCGAGGTCGATCTGCATCAGAAGACCAGCGTCCCCGGCCTCTACGCCGCTGGCGACGTCGTGCGCGGCCTCAACCAGATCGCCGTCGCCACCGCCGAGGCCGCCGTCGCCGCAACGGACATCCACAACACCCTGCGTCAGCAGGATGGGCAGACCGTCTAGTTTCTCTGCCAAAAGCGGGATGAAGCATTTATTCTTATCCTCCCCTTGCGCAGCATGACCCTGCTTCCCACGTCCGGGCCGGATGTTTGACAGTTAAATCCGGCACCGGAGGCGAATGCCTGGACTGCGGTCGAACCGGACATTTCGGGTCGAACAAGGTGTTGATTTCTCTCAACCGACTAACCCGTTCGTCCGTTTCGTCATCCTGTTTTGGGTCCGGACGATCCGGACAGGATCAGGCGAAGGCTGCCCTCACCCGGCGCTCCAGGACCGTCAACGGCATCCGGCCGCCGTCCAGAACGGCCGAGTGGAACCGCTTCAGGTCGAAGCCCGGTCGCCCCTTCATGTCCTCCCGCAGGGCCGTGATCGCGATCTCGCCCATCTTGTAGGAACAGGCCTGGCCCGGCGCTGAACAATAGCGGTCGATCTCCGTCTCGTTCGGATCGCCGACGTTCTCGGCCATGTAGCGGATCGCCTGTTCGCGGCTCCAGCCCCTGGAATGCAGGCCGGTGTCGACCACCAGACGGCAGGCACGGAACAGGAAGCTCTCCAGATAGCCGATGCGGCCGAATGGATCGCCGTCGTAAAGGCCCAGCTCATCGGCCAGCCGCTCCGCATACAGACCCCAACCCTCGCCATAGGCCGAGAAGCCCACCGTCTTGCGATACAACGGCAGGTCCGACGACTGCAGCGCCAGCGCGCCCTCGAACAGGTGACCCGGCGCCGCCTCATGATAGGTCAGGGTCTTCAGCGTCCAGCGCGGCCAGTCCGCCGTGTCCTTGAGGTTGATGAAGTAGATGCCCGGCCGCGTCCCATCCAGGCTGCCGCCCTGGGCATAGCCGCCGGGCGCCCCGGCCTCGATCGCGGGCGGGACCCGGTTGACCAGGAACTCGCTGGTCGGAACCCGGGCAAAGACCTCGGGCATGCGCGCGCGGACGCGGTCCATCTCGGCATTCACGTAAGTCAGCAGGTCCGCACGACCGGCGTCGGTATTAGGCCACACGAACCGGGCCTCGGTCCGCAGGGCCGCCATCCGCTCGGCGACCGACCCCTGGGAATAGCCCTCGCCCTTCAGCAGCAAGTCGGCCTGGGCCTGAATCTCGGCGACCTGGTCCAGGCCCAGCTGGTGGATCTCGGCGGCGGTCGCGGTCGTGGTGGTAAAGGCCTTCAGGTTCAGGGCGTAGTAGGCGTCGCCACGCTCCAGCCGTCCGATGCCCGCGTCGTGGACGGCGCTCTCGCGCTGGATCTTCAGGGCCTCGATCTGGCGTTCCAGCGCGACGCGCACCGGTCCGTCCAGCAGGGTCGTCGCCCGCTCGACGTGGTCACCTTCGATCCCGGCCTCCGACATCTTGCGGGCCAGGCTGCTGACCATGGCCTGGTCTGCGCCCGGCTGGTCCCGCAGCGCCGTCAACTGCCGGATCGTTGTGTCGAGGATGAAGTCGGGCGCGACCACCCCCATCCCGGCGTGGGCGACGCTGCGTTCGGTGTCGCCGTCCAGCGCGCCTGCAAAGGCGTTCAGCCGCTCGATGAAGGCGTCGGCGTCCTCGCGGGTTTTCACCGGATGGGTCGTGTCGAGGAAGCTCGGCACGTCGATATAGGCGCCGTTGATCTGGCTGACCGCGTAGGGGGTGCGCCGCCAGCCGCTGGCCGTGTGCCACGGGAAGTCTGCCGCGGCCGCGGCGACCTCCTTCTGGAAGCCCAGGATGTCGTAGCTCAGTCGCCCTGCGTTCGAGAGGGCGGCCGGATCGATGGTCTGGAGTTCGGCCAGCTGCGCCCGCGCCACGGACCGGCCGGCCTCGGCATGGGCGAGGGAGCGATCGTTCAGGCGGGCGCGCTGGCCGGCACGCGCGCCGACATCCAGACCCAGCGATGTCGCCTGTTGCGGGGCGTCGTTCAGGTCGGCCTCGAACTGGCGGGACAGGATCGCGTCCAGGCGGGCGTCCTCATCCGCAGGACGAGCGAAGGCCAGGGTCGGCAGGGCGGCGAGCCCCGCAGCGGCGGCGGCGGAGCCGAGCAGGCGGCGACGGTCGATCATGTCGGTATCCTTGAGTTTCGAGGGTCAGGTGGCCGCCTGGGCCGCCGTCCATTCGGTGATGACCCGCTCGAGCACCGTCAAGGGAACCCCCCCGGTGTTCATGCCCGTGTCGTGGAAGGCCTTGATATCGAACTTGTCGCCCAGCGTCGCCTTTGCCGTCTCGCGCAGCTCGACCCATTTGGTGTGGCCCAGCTTGTAGGAGCAGGCCTGGCCCGGCCAGACGCAGTAGCGTTCGATCTCCGTCGTCACCGCGCTCTCGGCGTCGCCCAGCGCATCGACCATGAAGCGGATCGCCTGTTCGCGGCTCCAGCGCTTGGCATGCATGCCGCTGTCGACCACCAGACGCGTGGCCCGGAACATCAGCGACTGCAGGTATCCGATCTTCCCGGTCGGATTATTCTCGTACATGCCGATCTCGTCGGCCAGCTGTTCGGCGTACAGACCCCAGCCCTCCGAATAGGCCGAAAAGCCCAGCACCTTCATCAGCAGCGGCGTATTCGCCTTCTCCTGCGCCAGGCTGATCTGGTGGTGATGGCCCGGCACTGCCTCGTGATAAGTCAGGGTCGGCAGCTGCAGCTTCGGCCACTCCGCCGTGTCGCGCAGGTTTATATAGTAGATGCCGGGCCGTGACCCATCGAGCGCTGGCGAGTTGTAGTAGCCGCCCGGCGCCCCGGCCTCGATCGCCTTGGGGACGCGCCGGATCTCGACGGCGGCCTGCGGCAGGCGGCCAAAATAATCGGGCATCCGCCGGCGGACCTCGATCACCTGGGCGTTCAGGTCGGCCAGAAGCTGTTCCTTGGCCTCGTCGGTATTGGCATAGAGCTGGGCCGGGTCTTCGCCCAGCGCCTTGATCCGCGCGCCCACAGATCCCTGGGTCAGACCCTGAGCCTTCAGCAGCTCGTCGGCGCTCGCCGACAGCTCGGCCAGTTGAGCCAGCCCGATCTCGTGGATTTCGTCGCCTGACAGATTGGTCGTCGTATAGCTCTGAATGCCATAGCGGTAGAAGTCCTCGCCGCTTGGCAGCCGCCAGACGCCGGCGTCATGGGTCGCCCCGGCCTGACGCGCTCGCAGCGCATCCGCCTGACGCGCCAGAGCCGGGAAGACGGCGTCGTTAACGATGGTCTCGGCGCGTGAGCCCCAGTCGCCGGAGATCGACTTCTCACCCGTCCGGCGGACCACCGACTGGACCAGGGTCGTCCCCGCCGCGCCAGGCGACATAAGCGACTCCATCTGGCTCAGGGTGCGGGCGATGATGAAGTCGGGCGGGACCGCCCCGGCCTCGAACTCGGCCTCGATTCGCGCCGTCTCCTGATCCAGGGCCGTGGCGAAGGCCGAGACGCGGCTGAGGTAGGCCTCGGCGTCCTCGGACGTCTCGATCGAATGCTGGCTGTCGAGGAAATCGGGAATGCCCTGATAGGAGCCGGTCAGTTGACTGACGCTGTAGGGAGACGGGCCGAACCCGCCGCCGCCGTAGGGGAAGTCGTAGCCGATCATGGCCGTGTCGCCGAAATACTCGAGCGAGTCGTACCAGACCTTCTCATCGGTGCTCAGGGCGGCGCGGTCGACGGCCTTCAGATCGGTCATCTGGCGGCGGAACGTCGCCTTGTCGGCGTCGATCTTGGCCTGGGACCGGTCGTCGAGCAGAGCCTTCTTCGCCGCGTTGGGTCCCTTGTCGAAGCCGAGCGAGGTCAGCAGCTCCGGAGACGTCATCAGCGTCTCCTGAACGATCGAATTCATGACCGCCATGAAGGCCGCCGATGCCGTTCCGGCCTGGGGCCGGGCGATGACCTGACCGGCCGCCATCAGGCTGGCTCCGGCGGCGGCGGTGAACATCAGGCGGCGGCGGTCGATCATGGCGGGCTCCCGAAAACAACGACCCGCATTGGTCACCAACCGCGCCGCCTGGACAAGCGCTCTGTCGTTACAAATCCGTCAGGCGGACCAGCCGCTGGGCGAATGGTGGCTCCAGGGCGTCACTACGTCCGTCGAACGGCGTCGCGCCGCCGGCGTCCGCGTACGGCGCCGGGGAAATCCGTAGAGGACGGCGACGACCACAGCCAACCAGCCCCACGCGGTGCCCTTATGTTTATGATGGATCTCTTCCATGGCGGTCTCCCGTTCCGATTGCCTTCGATATTGGACGTATCGGCTTGACAACACCCGTTCGCAAACCAGTAGTATGACAGGTTAGCCCTAGGTGCCCTTATGCCTGATCCGCTTGCCGGCCTCCCCCTGTCGTCGATCCGCGTGTTCGAGGCGGCTGCGCGTCTGACCAGCTTCACCCGCGCGGCGGAGGAACTGGGCATGACCCAGGCAGCGGTCAGCTGGCAGATCAAGGCGCTCGAGACGCGGCTGGGTTTCAGCCTGTTCCGGCGCCTGCCAAGGGAGGTGCAGCCGACCGAGCCCGGTGAGCGGCTGGCGCGGGCCGCGACCGAGGCTTTGACCTTGCTGCGGCGGGCCTTCGCCGAAGTGACCGAAGCGGATCAGGGGGTGCTCTCGATCACCACCCTGACGACCCTGGCGACCCAGTGGCTGGCGCCCCGGCTGGGGGCGTTCCAGGTCGCCAATCCGGGGCTGGCGGTGCGGCTGGACACCAGTCCAACGATCATCGACCTGGCGCGCGAAAACATGGACATCGCCCTGAGGTCCGGGGACGGCGACTGGCCCGGCGTCGAGTGCGCCATGCTGATGCCCAGTGTCTTCACCCCCCTTTGCAGTCCCGCCCTGTGCGAGCGGCTGGCGCTGGAGAATCCGGCCGACCTGGGCGATGCGCCACGGGTCGGGGATGAGAAGGAGTGGGCGGCCTGGTTCGCCTGCGCCGGGGTCACGACGGCGGCGACGCCAGCGTCCCGGCTGCGGGCCGATATCCAGGGCCTGGAGGTCGCGGCGGCCATGGGCGGTCAGGGGGTCGCCCTGGGGTCGCCCATCCTGTTCGCCCGGGAGATCAAGGCGGGGCTGCTGGTCCGGCCGTTCCGCCAGACGGTGAGACTGTCGAAAGGCTATTTCATCGCCTGGCCGCAGGACCGCAGGCGGTCGCCCAAGATCGCCCGCTTCCGCGACTGGCTGCTGGCCGAGGCGGCGGCCGATCCCGACATCGCCGCCGAGATCGCGCTTACGCCCGCATGATGCCCTGAAGCACCGCCAGCGGCACCGAGCCGTTGAGGAGCATCCGGTCGTGGAAGGCCTTGATGTCGAAGCCGGGCTTCGCCTGGGCCTCCTGACGCAGGCCCTCGATCACGGTCTGGCCCAGCTTGTAGGAGCAGGCCTGACCCGGCCAGACGATGTAGCGATCGACCTCGGACTGGGCCGAGTTGGCCGGGGTCGCGGCCTCGGCGATCATATAGGCGATGGCCTGTCCGCGGCTCCAGCGCTTGTCGTGCAGGCCGGTATCGACGACCAGGCGGACGGCGCGGAAGAGGTAGGCCTGGAGGTAGCCGATCCGGCCCAGCGGGTTGCCCTCGTACATGTTGAGGTCATCGGCAGCGACGCGCTCCGAGTACAGGGCCCAACCCTCATTGTAGGCCGAGAAGCCGCTGGCCCGACGATAGATCGGCAGGGTCCCGGCCTCGCGCGCAACCGAAATCTGGAAGTGATGACCCGGCACCGCCTCGTGATGGGTCAGGGTCGGCAGCGACCATTTCGGCCGGTTCGCCGTGTCGCGCAGGTTGATGTAATAGGCGCCCGGTCGCGAGCCATCCAGCGACGCCGCCTGGTAGTAGCCGCCCGGCGCCCCGATCTGGATCGACACCGGCACGCGACGGATCTCGACCGGCGCCTGGGGCAGGGTCGAAAAGACCTCAGGCAGGCGCGGCGTGATGGCCGCGACCATGTCGTTCAGCGAGGCGATCAGGGCGACCTTGCCCTCGTCGGTGTTGGGCCACAGGTGCTGAGGGTCCTGGCCGAGCGCATTGACGCGTTCGCCGACCGTGCCCTCGGTCATGCCGAGGCTCTTGAGGATGGTGTCGATCTCGGCCTGGATCGAGGCGACCTGCTGCAGGCCGATCTCGTGGATTTCCGAGCCGGTGTAGGTGGTGGTCGTGTAGCCGCGAAGCCCGAGATTGTAGAGGGTCTCGCCCTGCGGCAGGCGCCAGACACCGACATCGTTCGAGGCGGTCGGGCGCTGGGCCTCGAACACCGCGATCTGACGGCCGAGAGCCGGCTTTATCTCCGCGTCGACGATGACGCCAGCGCGGGCGCCCCAGTCTCCGGCCAGCGACTTCTCGCCGGCCTTGCGGACCAGGGCCTGGACCATGGCCATCTCGGCGGCGGGCGTATCGCGCAGCGTCTTCAGCTGGGTCAGGGTCTTGTCCATGATCACGGCCGGCAGGGTGATGCCCGCCCCGGCGTCCGCCTCAAGCCTGGCGTTCTCCTGATCCAGCTGGACCGCGAAGGCCTTGAGCCGCGACAGGAAGGCCTCGGCGTCGGCCGGGGTCTCCAGCCGGTGCTGGTTGGTCATGAAGTCGGGGACGCTGAAATAGGCGCCGCCGTTCTGGGCGACGATATAGGGCGATCCGGCGAAGGGCAGGTCGGCCCGCAGGGCGGCGGTCTCGGCCTGGAACTGCGAGACGGCCAGAGTGACCTTCATGCTGTCGGACAGGCCGTCGGTCGACCAGCCCTTCAGGCGTTCCCAGCGGGCGAGGTCGCGCGCCTTGTCCTCGCGCTCGGCCTCAAGACTGAGATCGCCGAGGCGGCCCGCCAGGTGGGCGCGGTCGTCCTTGTCGATGCCCAGGCTGGTTGCGAAGGTCGGGCTGCGCTCGACGTTGTCGTAGAACCACTCGGTCAGCAGGGCGTCGAGCGCGGCGTCCTGTTGCGACTGGGCGAAGGCCGCGACCGGCAGGGCGGCGATGAGGCCGGCGCCGGCGGCGGAGAGCATGAGGCTACGACGATCGAGCATAGTAGAACCTTCCAGAACGCGGGTCCGGCGGCTTTATCCGGACCAAAAACAGGGTGACGAAACGGACGAACTGACGAGCCGTTTTAGTAAAATCAAAGATTCGCCTGAGCCCGAAGGGGCCGGCGGCGGGATTATCCGAAATTTTCGGTCGAAACGGACCGACGGAAAACCCTGGGACGTTTCAAAGATGACTCGCCTTCAGATGGCTGTCGGTCCCATTCGGCGCAAGGGCGGGGCCGGAATAAAGTCCTTGACCGTCATTCCATCGCGACGCCGAGCCAGGCTTCGCGGAAGGCCAGTTGTGCGGGCGTAACAAGCCCGCCGCCAGCCTCGACGCGTACCAGGGTGAACGACGGATCGGGGGCGAAGCGCAACATGGCGGATCGCTCCACCCCGCGCTGGAGGAAGCGGATCGAGACCTCGTCGCCGGGCTTCGCGGCGGCGAGCGCGGCGGTCCAGTCCGTCTGGCCGGCGATGGCCTTGTCGCCCACCGCGACGATCTGGTCGCCACGATCCAGGCCGGCGGCGTAGAGCGGCGTGCCGGGCGCGAGGGCGGCCGCGATGACGGGAGCGCCCGTTGCCGGAAGGCGGACCGCTCCCGCCCAGGCGGCGGTCGGACGGACGGGCTGGATCAGGACGCCCGCCTGGGCCAGCAGCGGGCCGAAGTCGGGCAGGTCGCTGCCCTCGATCGTGCGGGCGAACCAGTCCCGGGCGAAGGCGGGATCGCCGGTGACCTCGGCCAGAGCAGCCTCGATGTCGGCGGGCGCATAGGGCCGCTCGGGCACGCCGTGGGTGCGCCACATCGCGCGCATCAGGTCGTCCAGCGTCACGCCGGGGAACCGCTGGCGCAAGGTCAGATCCAGACCGAAGCCGATGACCGCGCCATACGGATAGTAGGAGACGAAGATGTTCGGATTGGTCGGGTCGATGGACGTGGCCGCATCGACGAACGGCGCTCGCAGGCTCATCTCCTGGGGCGAACCGAAGCGACGGCCGGCCGCGTTCTGAACGAAGTCCAGCTGGCCGCCCATCTCACCGAGGAAGGCGTCGGTATTGGCCACGCCCGCCCGGCGGATCGTCAGAGGGCCGTAGTAGCTGGTGAAGCCTTCGGCGAACCACAGGGACGGGGTCGGATTGGCGCGGGTGAAGTCGAACGGTTCCAGTTCGTCGGGGCGGATGCGCTCCACATTCCAGGAGTGGAAGAACTCGTGGCTGAGGGTTCCCAGCTGGTCGAAGTTTGCGTCCTTCAGGGAACGGGTGTCGTTGATGATGGTGGAGTTGCGATGCTCCATCCCGTCGCCGTTCACCCAGGGCAGGTAGTCGGCGATGAAGGTATAGGTCCCGAAATCGTAGTCGGGCACGTCGCCGAAGACGGCGATCTGCTGGTCCACGATTCGGCGGGCGCGCTCGGTGAAGGTGTCCATCTCCGCGTCCGTGCCGGCATGGTGCATGGCGATGCGGATGGTGCGGGGAACGCCCGCGTCATCGACCGTCCACTCGCGCACCATGTGAGCGCTGAGCTCGGTCGGACTGTCCATCAGATACTGCAGGTTCGGGGCGGCGAAGGTGTTGGGCTCTGCCTGCGGCTGGAGCTGGGTCGCGACGATCCAGTCGGGCGAGAACGGCTTGAAGCGCACGGTAACCGGCCGGTCGTCGAAGCCTGTCGCCCAGGCGAGGGTCGCGGGCATGTTCAGGTGGGCGTGGCTCGCGTCGATCTGGGAATAGGTGCCGTCCGAGCGATCGGCGAACAGGGTGTAGGAAAGGCTGACCGTGCCGTCATGGCCCGGAACGGTCCAGCCGTAGGGATCGGTCCGATCGATGGTCAGCGGACGCCCGCGCCCGTCGACCGCGGAAACGGAATAGATGTTCTTGGCGAACTCGTGGATCGCATACCGGCCGGGCGAGGAGCGCGACATCTGGAACCGCACCGGGGCCGAACCGACCTCGCGATAGGTGACGGTGATCCGCGCCTCGTGGTGAACGGCGTTGTCGAAGCTGACGTCGTAATCCTGGGCCTGTGAGATGCCGGCCCCGAAGGTCAGGGCGGCGAAGCAGGCGGACGCGGTCAGCAGGCGACGAACGGACATGGGAACTCCGGAACTGGGACGGGCACATAGGGGCGCAAGCGGGGCCGGGAGGCAAGGGGTGGCTCATTCTCCCTCCCCCTCGGGGGAGGGTCGTCGATGCGCTTGCATCGACGGGGTGGGAACGGCCGGTGATGCGGACACAGGACAATGGAGTTTCGCCTTGCCGCCCCCACCCGGTCTCCGCTGCGCTCCGACCACCCTTCCCCGAAGGGGAGGGACAGAAGTATCGCGTCAGCCCGGACGCAGTTCCTGTTTTACCCGTTCGGCGAGCGTCTTGATGTCCAGCGGCTTGGGCAGGAAGGAGACGCCAGCCTCGTCCTGCAGCAGGTCGGAGAAGTCGCTCTCGGCATAGCCGGAGATGAACATGACCGGGGCGTCGCCGAGGTACTGGCGGGCCTTTTTCAGCAGGCTCGGTCCATCAAGGCCCGGCATGATCACGTCCGAGATCATCATATCGATCTGGCCGGCCCACTCCTCGGCGAGCAACAGGGCTTCCTCGCCGTCGGCCGCCTCGATGACCTCGTAGCCGCGCTGGCGCAGCAGGCGGGCGGCGATGCCGCGCACTGCGGCTTCGTCTTCAACGAACAGGATGCGGCCGTTGCCCGACAGGTCGCGGGGGGCGCTCTTGACCTTGGCCACGACCGGGCCGACCTCGATCAGCTCCTGTTCCGAGGCGGCGGGCAGGAAGATGCGGAAGGCCGCCCCCGCCCCCTCCAGATTGGTCACACCGATATGGCCTCCGGCCTGCTGGACGATGCCGTAGACGGTGGCCAGGCCCATGCCGGTCCCCTCATTGACCGCCTTGGTGGTGAAGAAGGGTTCGAAGATCTTGTCCAGCAGTTCGGGCGGGACGCCGGGGCCGGTGTCAGAGACCTCGATCAGGGCGCTCTCGCCGTCGGGCGCCTCAAGCCAGCCGAGGGTCCGCGCATCCGCCTGGGTCAGACGCAGGGTCTTGATGGTGACGACGCCTGCGCCGGGCTCGACCACGCCGCGCATGGCGTCGCGGGCGTTGACGGCAAGGTTCATGACCGCCGTCTCCAGCTGGGACTTGTCGGCCATGACCACCGGCAGGTCGCGCCCATAGTCCGTCTCCAGCCGCACGTCCTCCCGCAGCAGGCGGCGCAGCAGGACCGCAAACTCCCCGACCAGCTCGCCGAGATCGAGCCGCTCGCGACGCACGGTGGACTTGCGCGAGAAGGCCAGCAGCTTGCGCACCAGGTCGGCGGCGCGGATGCCGGTCTGACGGATCTGGTTCAGGCCATCATAGGACGGATCGCCGACCGGGTGGCGTTCAAGCAGCTCGGACAGCTGGAGCTGGATCGCGGTCAGCAGATTGTTGAAGTCGTGGGCCACGCCGCCGGCCAGCTGACCCACGGCCTGCATCTTCTGGGCCTGAGACAGCTGCAGCTCCATCGACTTCTGGGCCGAAACGTCGAACAGCCAGACGCGCCGCTTGTCGCCTTCCGGGGCGACATAGAGGTGCAGCATCCTGTCGGGATGGGCGCGAGCGACCAGCTCGATCGGGCCGGTCGATCCGGCGGCGATGCGGGCGCGGGCCTCGGTCACTCCGGCGGGATCGAACAGATGGCCGAAGGCGGCGTCACGGGCCGAGGCGGGGCCGGTCAGGGTCGCCAGCGCCGGATTGGGCTCCTCCGCGCGGCCGGCGAAGATGTCGTCCCCCGCGATGACAGCCGAGCCGAACGGAGCGCCGGCGGCCATGGCGCGCGCGTCTCCGTTCGAGGCGGCATAGGCGGGCGCGGGGACGGCGGTCGGGGTGTTGCTGAGCGTCGCCTCGGGCGCCTCACGGACCAGGAAACGCCCCTCCCCGGCCTGGCCGATCAGGACCTCGATCTCCCGGTCGCCGATCAGGACGATGGCGCGACCCTGCTCGCCTTTGCGGGCCTGGGCGAAGGCCATATAGAGGGCCTGGGCCGACTTGCCCTTGGGCAGATTGACAGTCGCGCCATTCTGGGAGGCCCAGGCGCCGTTATAGGCCAGCACGGCGCCGGAGGCCCAGACCAGGGCGGCGGGCTCGGCCATGGCGTCCAGCATCTCCACCGCCACGTCGCCGGCGGGCCGGTCGCTGCGGCTGTGGACATCGATCCGGTTGAAGGCGAACAGGCCCATCAGGGCGACCGCGGCCACCGTGACCAGCAGGATCATGTGCGGCGTCGTCAGGGGCCCGGCCTGGAAGGCGGGCCAGGCCAGGGCCGCGATGGCCACGGCGAAACCGACCGCCATCAGGATCACGGTGATGTCGAACTTCGGCGCCGACGGCGCGTTGGAAACGGTCATGGCAAGTCAGCCCCCGCGAATCAGTGGGCTGATCATACAGCGCTATCGCCGCTTCCGCTTCTGCATGACGAAGCCGATGATCCTGGCCGCCGCCTCGAAATGTTCGCGCGGGATGGTCTCGTCGATATCGACGGCGGCGTAGAGGGCGCGGGCCAGGGGCACGTTCTCGACGATCGGGACGTCGTGCTCGCGCGCAACCTCGCGGATGCGCAGGGCCAGGGCGTCGACGCCCTTGGCGACGCAGACGGGGGCGGCGTCGCCGGCCTCATAGCGCAGGGCCACCGAATAGTGGGTCGGGTTGGTGACGATGACCGTGGCTTTCGGGACGTTCTGCATCATCCGCTGGCGGCTGCGCTGCATGCGGATCTGCCTCAGCTTGGCCTTCACGTGGGGGTCGCCCTCGGTGTTCTTGTACTCTTCCTTGACCTCTTCCTTGGTCATGCGCTGACGCTTGGCGAACCGCATCCGCTGCCAGATGAAGTCCGCGCCGGCGCCGAGAACCAGGAAGACCAGGGTCGAGGCCATCAGAGCGATCATGAGGTCGCGTGTGAGCGGCAGGATCGCGGCGGGCGACATCGCCGCCATGTTCTCGAACTCGCGCATGTGCGGCTTCAGGACCATCCAGCAGATGACCGACACGGCGACCAGCTTGGCGAAGGTCTGGGCGAACTGCATCAGGCCATCGGGGCCGAAGATGCGTTTGAGCCCCCCCATCGGGCTGATCTTTTCCCATTTGGGCTTCATCTTCTCGGCCGAGAACAGGAAGCCGGACTGGAAGACGTTGCCGCCCACCCCGCCGATGATGGTGGCCAGCATGACCGCACCGAGGAAGGGCGCCACGGCCCAGACGGCGTTCATGCCGATCTCGACGCCCGCGCCCGCCTCCAGCCCGCCGATCAACAGGTGGGGCGAGGCAATGAAAGGCATGAAGGCCTCGCCGATCGAGGTGGCGAAATAGCCGCCGCCCATGACGATGACGGCGGTGGCGCCGAGGAGGCTGAGGGCCGGGGCGACGTCGGCGGATTTCGCGACGTCGCCCTTTTTTCGCGCTTCCTCGAGTTTCTGGGGTGTCGCCTCTTCTGTCTTCGAGTCGGGATCCTTGTCGTCAGCCACCGACCCCTCCCGAGACGAACAGGTTGGCCAGGTTGCGGTAGCGGTCGATGAAGACCGTTCCCAGCGCGCCGAGCGACAGGGCGAAGATCGACAGGCCCAGAATGATGCTGAGCGGGGCGGCGGCGAAGAAGATCTGGAACGCCGGCATCACCCGCCCGATCAGGCCCGCAGCGAGGTTGAAGATGAGGGCGAAGACGATCACCGGCGCCGACAACTGGACGCCCAGAATGAAGCTGTCGCCCACCGTGCGGATGGCCAGTTCGACGAAGTCGGCGGCGATCAGGGGACGCGCCGGGGCGATCAACTCGTAGGACCCCACCAGCCCGGCGATGAACAGGTGATGGGTGTTGGTGGCGAAGACCAGGACCGTGCCGAACAGCATCAGGAAGGCGGCGATGGTGGTGTTCTGGCCGCCCATGAGCGGGTTGGCGGTCTGGGCGAAGCTGAGCGTGGTTTGCAGCGAGACGATCTCGCCGGCGGTCGACAGGGCGCTGGTGAAGATCCGCAGGATGGAGCCGATCATCAGGCCGGTGATCACCTCGCGGATGACCCAACCGACCGTGGCGCCGAGGCTGTCGGGCAGGGCCGGAAGGGACCCGCCGATGACAGGCCACAGGCAAAGCGAGATGACGAGGGCCAGGGACAGGCGGATGCGCGGCGGGACGTAGGTCTCGCCGATGCCCGGCAGGGTCAGGATGATCGCGCCGATGCGGGCGAAGATCAGCCCGCCGGCCCAGACCTGATCGGCGGTGGCGTAGGGCTCCATTCAGCCCCGCTACATGCCCGAGATGCGCGCCGCGATGGTCCGCATGAAGGCGCCGAGAAGGCCGCCCATCAGCGGCAGGAACAGCAGCAGGGAGATAAAGATGGCGATGATCTTGGGGGCGTAGACCAGGGTCTGTTCCTGGATCTGGGTCAGGGCCTGGAACAGACCGATGCCGACGCCCACGACCAGACCGACGAGGAGCACGGGCGCGCACAGCTGGATCGTCAGCCACAGGGCGTCGCGGCCCACATCCAGAACTTCCGCGCCGCTCATTGTCCAACCCTGGTAACTACTGGGCAGAAAATGCCGGGAGCGTGGTTAACGGGGGGTTAGCGTGACGACGGAACCCCTGTCTTAGACGGGTATATTCCCGCCCGCGCCAGCCGTGGGCGCCGCCGCCGTCCTGTCGAACGACGGCGATCCCGGCGTCGAATGAAGCCCCGCGGTCTGAGACAGCGACGAACATGTCGACGCCCGAGGCCGACGACACCGGCGAGGTCGTCGGGCTCAAGGCCTGGTTCTAGGTCGCCGCCTTCTCGCGCTGCGCTTCGGCGTCCTGCCGTCGCCCCAGCCGGTCCAGCGCCACAGCGTGAGCCAGATGCAGCTCCCGCCATTCGGGAGCGAAGGGTTCCGCCTCGACGTATTTCGCGGCGGCCTCGGCCCAGCGGCCCTGGGCGGCCAAGGCATCGCCCCAGCCCTTGAGCGGATCAGCCCAACGCGGGCCGCGCTGGTGGGCGTCGCGGAAGCGGGTGACGGCGCGGGCCGCGTCGCCGCGCGCCAGCAGGGTCAGGGCGCGGCGCTGATAGGCGAACGGCAATGACGGAGCGAGGCGGATGGCGACGCCATACTGGCGGTCAGCCTCGGCGTGCAGGCCGCGCGCCTCCAGCACATCGGCGCGGAAGGCGGCGCAGGACATGTAGCGGTCGCCGCGCACGAAGGCGGCCTCGGCCTGGGCATACCGTCCGGACAGCCCCTCGGCGAGACCAAGAAAACAGGGCGCCTCATAGAAGGTGAAGGCGACATCCTCATCGGACTGCCAGATCGCATCCAGCGCCTCGGCGGCGGTGAGAGCCCCGGCGCGGTCGCCTGAGCCGAGAGCGCGGTAGGTCTCGATCATGCGCCGGGCCGCGAGGGTCAGGGGAGCGTCGGGAGCCGCGCCGGCGAGATGGCGGAATGCGCCGGCGTAGTCATGACGGCGG
The DNA here is from genome assembly GCF_049897365.1 of Brevundimonas sp. DC300-4. NCBI lineage: Bacteria > Pseudomonadati > Pseudomonadota > Alphaproteobacteria > Caulobacterales > Caulobacteraceae > Brevundimonas > Brevundimonas sp. DC300-4. The sequence continues at coordinate 293,151 of NZ_JAFCWC010000002.1, read as the reverse complement.
CCTTCGGAATCGGCGAGGCTGATTTCCTGACCGCCCAGGGCGCCCTCCCCGCCGGTCCTGTCGATGTCGGCCTCGGCGCGCTCGATGGCGCCGGTCCAGTCCTGGGTCAGCAAAAGGCCATTGGCGCTCAACATCGGCTCGCCGTCGGGGGTGGATCGCGCCGCCATCTGGCGCGCCGCGCGGGCGGCGGCTTCCTCGCCCTCCGCGTCGAACAGGGTGGTGACGAGCATCTCCCAGACATCCGGGTCGCCAGGCTCGATGTTGAGCGAGAGCCGGAGCTTGTCGGCCGCTTCCGCCGGGCGGCCGAGGGTCGCCAGCAGGATGCCCCAGTCATAGGCCAGCGCGGCCCGGGACGTCGGATGGGCCGCATAGGCGACGGGGATGAACCGCTCGGCATCCTCGTAGCGCCGGGTCTCGAGCAGGTAGCTGGCGAACAGCTGGGGCTCGAACCGGCCGTAGATGTATTCCGCCGCCTCGGTGATCAGGCGCGGCATCTCCGCTTCCGGGCCGGTGAAGGTGCGGCCGCGCACGCCGTCGGCGCGGATGGTCAGGGAGACCTCGCCGTCCTGGCTGACAGTCACGGCGCCGCCGATGTGGGTCTCCTTGCCGAACCAGCCGCGCAGCAGCTTGTCGATCTCGCCGAGCGAGACTCCGGTCGAAGGCACGACGACTGCGACGTCGCGGGTCCAGTTCAGGGCCACGGCGCGGCTCTCGGCGGAATTTCGAGCGTCCGTGCCGATGGTCGTGACCACGTCGGCGACGCCGCGGGCGATGACCTGGCCCGTGTGCCCCCTGCGGGTGAGGCCATAGGGGCTGTCGAACGGATCCACGACCACCGCGCGCGAGTTGGCGGCGGTCCAGACCATCATGGCCAGGCCCGCGACGAAGACGACTCCGACCAGGGCGGTCATCACGCGCAGGACGAATCCCATCCGCTCGTTTGAGACCTGGGCCTTGATCAGGCGGCGCTGTTCCTCGACCAGAAGCACGGCAGGGTCGGGCGGTCCCATGGCCTCTTCCGTGGCCTCCATGACGTTCTCGGCCATCTCGATGGCGTCGAGGCTCTCGGTCGCCTTGTCGCGACGCCGGCCCAGCCGGATGCGTCCCTCGCGCGGATCTTCGTCGGTCATCCAGCCCCCTGAAGGCGCCAGACTAGACCGATGTTCGCTGAGGGCAAAGCGGCCCGATCCTTGCGGATTTCGCCTCGGAAGAGAGATTTCCCATGGCATGGACCGCGAATTCGACCCGAAACGAGACACCGCCCATCGCGCGCGGCGGGTGGCTCGACGCCCTGCGTTTCATTGTGGCCTCGATGATCATCCTGCATCACTTCCAGGCGGCGGGCCCGGTTCCGCTGGCGGAAAGCCTGCATCCGGTGTTCGAGCGCGGCGGCTTTCTGCTGACCAACTTCTTCCTGATCGACAGCGGCTATGTGCTGATGCGCGTCTATGGCGGCGCCGTCGGACGCGGCGCGATGTCGCCGGGCGACTTCTTCATCAAGCGGTTCCTGCGCGTCTATCCGGCGCATCTGATGATGGGTCTGGCGCTGGTGGCGCTGGTGTTGCTGAGCGCCGCGTTCGGCATGTCGCCGCGCAATCCGGAATGGTTCGCCTGGGACCAGTTGCCGGCACAGCTGACCCTGACCCAGGCGTTCGGCATTCACGGCGGCCTGGGCTGGAACGCACCGAGCTGGTCGATCTCGGCCCTCGTCGGCTGCTATGTCCTGTTCCCCTATGTCCTGCGGACGCTGAAGAGCGTCGGGCCGTGGGGCGCGCTGGCGGGCGTCATCCTGCTGTATCTCGTCGCCAACGAAGCCTGCCACGCCTTCCTCGGCTATCCCGTCTATCAGATGCCCCTGAAGTTCGGCTTCCTGCGGGCCCTGCCGCTGTTCATTCTCGGCATGGGGCTGGCGGTGTTTTCGGAGAAGGTGTTCGTGGCGCCGCGCATGGCCCGGATCATCGGTGTCGCGGCGGCGGTGGGGCTGGCGATCGTGCAGTTCGACGGCAAGAACGCCTTGATCTCGTTGACCTTCATCTCCCTGATCATCCTGGCGGCAGGCGCGATCCCGGTGCTGCGACCCTCGAAGCTGATCGAGCGGGCCAGCGTCGTCTCCTTCTCGATGTTCATCACCAATGAGGTGGTGCGGATCGCCTGGTTCGGCGTCGCCAATGTCCTGATCGCCAAGTACGCCCTGTCCACTGACGCTCAGTGGGCCATCTGGGGTGCAGGCGTCCTGGCCGCCGTCGGCTTCGCCTTCGCCTTCCACGCCTTGATCGACGACCCGATGCAGACCTGGATCAAGCGCCGGCTAGCGCGCGGTCGGACCTCGCGCCGGCCGGTCGAACAGGGCGCGGTGGTCTCGATCGAGGGGTAGCCGCAATCCTCCCCATCGGGGGAGGCGGCTCGAAGCGCAGCGCAGAGAGGGATGGGGGCATCCGCGAACGCCGGCGTGAGCCATTGGCCCCCTCCACCGCTTCGCGGTCCCCCTCCCCCATCGGGGGAGGATTTAGTCGCCCGAGTTCAGGAGCAGAATGTTGCCGTCCGGATCCTTGAACCAGACCATTCGGAAGTCGCCCATTTGGTGGACGCCGTTCTCGTAGGTCGCGCCCTCCATGTCATAATGCTCGAAGGTCACGCCCTTGCCGGCCAGTGCAGCGACGATGCTCTCGATCTCGTCGCCGACGCCCCAGACGACGGCGTTGGCCTTGTTGGTCCCGGCAAACTCAGAGACGTAGACGCAGATCACCGTCCCGCCGGTCTTGTACATGGCGACGTCGTCGCCGGATTTCGGCTCGAGTTTCAGGCCGAGCGTCTCGCCGTAGAAGGCCTTGGCGTGGTCCAGATCCTTCACGCCGACGATGGCGGCGGAGTCCTTGTCCTTCAGCATGTTCGTCTCCCTTGGCGGTTTATAGAACAGCGTCCGGACCCCGACCTGCGTTCCGTCAGGGATCGTCGGCTTGCGGGCGGACGCGCAATCGTGCGCATTGGGAGCCATGTCTCCGGGTCTGCTTCGCGACGTCTACATCACGGGAACCGGCGCGTTCCTGCCCGGCGACCCTGTCGGCGTCGAGGCGATGGAGGACTTCATCGGCCGCATCGGCGGGCGCAGTTCCGCCGTCGGTCGGCGGGCCCTGCGCTGGAACGGGGTCGAGACGCGCCACTATGCCCTGACGCCAGAGGGGCGCCCGCTGCATTCAAACGCCTCGATGACGGCGGAGGCGACGAAGGCGGCGCTGGAGGATGCGGGGTTGTCGATCGGCCAGCTGGGCCACCTCGCCACGGCCACGACCCAGGGCGACTATATCGTGCCCGGTCACGCCAGCGCGGTGCATGCGGAACTGGGGGCGGGCCCCATAGAGATCGCCAGCTATCAGTCGGTCTGCGCGTCCGCCCTGATGGCGGCCAAAGGGGCGTGGCTGCAGATCCGGGCCGGAGAAGCCGAGGTCGCGGCGGCGGCGGCGGGGGAGTTCTCGTCGCGCTGGTTCCGGCCGGAGTTCTATGAGGGCACATCGCTGCTGGACGCCAAGGGCAGGGTGCCGGTCGAGGCGGACTTCCTCAGGTTTACCCTGTCAGACGGCGCGGGCGCGGTGGTGATGGAGCGGAAACCCAGACCGGACGGCCTGTCGCTGAAGGTCGACTGGATCGACCTGACCTCCCTGGCCGGGCGGTTCGATCCCTGCATGTGGGCCGGCTCCACCTTCGCCGACCGCGCGGACATGAAGTCGGCCTGGAGCCATGCGGGGCCGGTCGCGGCCCATGCGTCGGGGTCGATCGCCCTGGTACAGGATTTCGAACTGCTGAAGATCGTCATCCGCGCCTGGATCGGGGTCTGGCTGAAGAAGGTCGATCAGGGGCGGATCGTGCCGGACGAGGTCGACCACCTGCTGTGTCACTATTCGGCCCGGTCGCTGCGGGAGGAGATCGTCTCGGTCCTGAAGAGCACTGCCGCCATGATTCCCGAGGAAAAGTGGTTTTCGAACCTGCCGACCGTGGGCAACATCGGCGCGGCCTCGATCTGGGTCATGCTGGATGCCTTCATGCGGTCGGGACGGGCGAAGCGAGGCGAGAAGGTCCTGCTGATCGTGCCCGAGAGCGGACGAGCCATGGTCGGTTTCATGATGTGCGAGGTGGTGTGATGGCGGACGGAGCGCGCATTGAGCAACGGGGGGACGACCAGGTCGCGGACACCCTTCGGAAGCTGGCGGTGGTCTTCGCCGATTTCGAACAGCGGCTGGAGGCGACGCCCCTGATCCGCAAGCTGACGCGCGGACGGTTCGAACTGACCGACTACCAGCTGTTCCTGATCAACCTGCGCCAGCAGGTGAAGGACGGCGCGCTGTGGATGTCGCGCGCGGCGTCGAACGTCGGCGAGAGCCACCTCGAACTGCGCTCGACCCTCATGCGCCATGCGGTGACCGAACATCGCGACTTCCGCCTGCTGGAGGCCGACTTCGTCTGTTCGGGCGGCGAGGTCGAGGAGATCCGCTCGGCGCCCAAGAACGTCGGCTCCGAGGCCATCTCGGCCTGGATGTTCCATGAGGCGTCGAAGCCCGATCCGTTCGGTCTGCTGGGGGCCATGTTCATCATCGAGGGACTGGGCTCGATCAAGGCCGCGCCCTGGGGCCGGCTGGTCAAGGAAAGGCTCAGCCTGCCCGACGAGGCGGTGCGCTTCCTGCTCTATCACGGCGAGAACGACGCGGAGCATATGCGCGAGTTCGAGGAGATGCTGCGCATGGTCCTGCCCGACGACGCCGTGGCCGAGCGAATCGTCATGACGGCCAAGGTGACCGCTCGCCTCTATGCGCTGCAGATCGAGGAGATCGCAGCGTGAGCCTGTCCGACGGCGGCGATACGGCCGGGTGGAAGACCGATCCGTTCGACGCGCGCCGCTATGACGCCAACGATCCCGACCCGTGGCTGGCGCTCTATCTCGACCACTCCCTGCCGATCGATCCGCAGGCCAAGCGGGCGCTGTTGCTCGGCGCGAGGTCATGGTCCCGGCGCTGGCTGTTCCCGGTCTCGCGGCCGCTGGTCTTCCTCTTCTTCGGCCTCGTGAAGGTGTTGCGGGCGATCTCGCCGAGGTATCCGAACCTGAACGGCCTGTTGCACAAGTCCATCCACTGGGGCCTGCGAACCTTCGGGTCTCCCGAGTGCAACACATTGATCCTGCGGCATTTCCACGTCGGGACGGAGCTGCTGGCCTTCATGAAGGCCAATGCGGGGATCGACCCGGCCATGGTCAAGACCGTGCCGCTGAAGCCGCTGACGCTGAAGGACCTGGAGGACAATGTCTTCCTCCAGCACGACCTGAACATCTTCAACTTCATCATCGAGCTGAACATGGCTCTGCGGGCCGCCGGCAAGGAGATCACGCCACCCGAGCGCGTCGACTTCTCCATGCTGTCGGACATCGAACCGGCGTTCGAGACCTTCCCGACCGGGTTGCTGAATCGGATCGACATCCAGACGGCGGTGGAGTTCTACACCCCCTTGTATGCCCTGATGCTGCCCCGCGCCGACTTCATGCGGGCCAGCCATTCGCTGCAGCTGGACGAAATCGTCGGCATCTATATCGGGCGGATTCTCGGGACCGACTACCACATGCATTTCGTCAAGAACGGCCACCCGCTGGTGACCCTGTCGACGCTGCAGGCGGGGTTCCGGCTGATGATGCACGGTCTGGACTGCGAGGCCATGCACGGCTGGCTGCGGGTGCTGAAGGCGAGACAGGCGGCGGGGCTGCCGCTGGATCCGAGGGACCCGACGGGCGGACCGGAGCTGGGGTAGGCCCTGTCAGTCCGTGCATCCCCGCGAAGGCGGGGACCCAGGGCTTTGGGCGATGACCTTCACCCGGCGCGCGCAAACCTCGATCCCGAGCACCGAGGTGCAGGTGAAACCTGGGTCCCCGCCTTCGCGGGGATGCACGGAAAATCTAGGGCGCTGGCGAGATGCAGACAGCCGCGTTGGCGAACAGCCGCGCCACATCCTCCGCCCGACGGTTCAGCACCATCCGCCGGTTGATCGAGCCCTTGTCGGAGACCTCGTGCGCCTCGGGGTCCGGCGGATCGGCGAGGAACAGCAGACGACCGATACGGCTGGACTGGCCGGGATTGTCGCGGTTGTGGGCGGCAAGCGCCCCGGCGACGGCCGACACGACGGCGGGGTGTCCGGTGTCCGCCCCGCCGGTCAGGCGACGGAGCCCCTCCGGATCAGCCCAGGCAAGGACGGCGACCTCGGCCTCGCCATCACCGCAGATGACGACCTCGCGCACCACGCCGGCGAGCCGGCCGAGCAGGGAATCCCTAAGGCGACCGGCGATGACGAAGGTGCCGTTCATAAGCTTGAACTGTTCCGCACGGCGGCCGGCGAAATACAGGCCGCCCTCCGGCCGGTCACGGTCGTGGAAATCGGCGAGATCCTCCATGCGCAGGAACCCCTCCTCGTCGAAGGCCGCAGCGGTCTGGTCCGGGTCTGCGAAATAGCCGGGCGTGACGGACGGTGCCTTGACCCGCACCTCATAGACGCCGTCGCAGGGCGCCAGCTTGAACGCCGCACCCGGGACCGGCAGGCCGATGCCGACGCGGGTGTCCTCCCACCAGGTGTAGCTGATCGCCGAACCGGTCTCGGTCGAGCCGTAGCCGGAGACGAAGACGAACCGCCGTCCCGTGGCGCGCACCGCGATCCGTTGCAGCCGGTCATGCAGCGCCTGGGGCAGGCCCGCGCCGCCGAACAACATGGCGCGCAGCTCGGTAAAGAAGCGGCGGGCGAAGTCGCCATCGGCCTCCAACGCATCGGCCAGCATCGCATAGCCGTTCGGCATGGTCCCGTAGTAGCGAAGCGGAAGCTCCTTCAGGTTCCGGATCGTCTCGTCGAACTTGCCGGGCATCGGTCGCCCGTCGTCGATGTAGAGGGCGCCGCCGAGGCAGGTGATATTGGTCATCAGCGACGAGCCGGCGATGTGGCTCCAGGGCAGCCAGTCGAGCGCCTGACGGTCCCAGGCGAAGGCGTCACCCATGGCCTGGAAGCCCGAATGGGTGTTGCCCGTCGCCATGGCCATGGTGTGGATCACCGCCTTGGGCCGTCCGGTCGATCCGGAAGTCAGGAGGTAGCGGGCGGGTTTCGTCGGATCGAGGGCGGCGATGTGAGCGGACAGGTCCGGCGTCGGGAAGCCGACAGCCTCGCTCCAGTCGACGGCGCCCGGAATCCCGGACGCGGCGGTGACAATGATCGCGTCATCGGGTGCGACGGCGGCGATGGCTGCGGCGAAGAGCCCGCCCTGTTCCGCATAGACCAGGCCTGGCCGGATCAGGTCGACGACATGACGCAGCCGCTCGAAGTCGGTCGACAGCAACGAATAGTTGACGCTGACCGAGGTGACCGGGACGCCCGCCACCATTCCGGCGAAGATCAGGACCGCGTGGTTCAGCGAATTTTCCGACAGGACCAGGATCGGCCGGTCGGCGGTCACCCTGCGAACCATGAGCCAGGCGGCGACCGAAGCCACGCGCGCCCAACCCTCGCCGTAGGTCAACCGGGTCCAGTCCCGCTCCGGACCCTCTCGCCTCGCCAGCCACAGCCTGTCCGGCGTCGCATCGGCATGACGCCGGAAGGCAGCGGCCAAATTGGGGTCGTAGGGTTTCAGCGGCGCCCTGCCAGAGACGATGACCACCCCGTCGGGACGACGCTCGATCTCCACCCCCACCTCTCCGAACCGCACCGGGCGACAGGGCGCGGCGGTCAGGTCGATGGCGGAAAGCGTGTCGATCATGGGGCGATCCTAAGCCCGGCAAAGTCACTTGCAAATAAGGATTTATCGACGGGCGACGTGTGGCGCGATCTGATGCTAGGATCGACTCGGCCCAACGCAGATCGGGTTGAAGACAAAGACCAGTCCGCGTGACGCTTCCTTCCACCCGCAACCTGATCATGGGCAATCCCGTGGCCCGCGCCTTCGCCGTTACCGGCGACGCCTGGACCCAGTTGATCCTGCGCGAGGCCTTCTATGGCGCGCGGCGCTTCTCGCACTGGCGCGATCGGCTGGGTATGCCGCGCAGCGTCCTGACCGACCGGCTGAACCGGCTGACGGCGGCGGGCCTGCTGGAACAGCGCGAGGCCAAGGGGTCGGCGACGCGGATGGAATACCGGCTGACCGAGATGGGTCTCGACATGTTCGGGGTCGCCGTCATGCAGGGTCAGTGGGAGCGGAAATGGGCGCGTTCGCCGCTGCAGGAACGCTACGCCATGGCCTTCTTCGACAGGGAGACGGGCGCGCGGGTCACGCCTGCGGTCTTCGACCATGAGGGCGGTCGATCGATCGAACCGCATCACGTCCGCTGGGAGGCACGCGAGGGCCTGGTCCCCATCGCCCCGCCGACCTCGCGGCGGCGTCGTACCCAGCCGATCGAGACCGACCGGGCGATCATCGATCGCTCGACCGACATCATGGGCGATTACTGGAGCTGGGCCGTGCTGGCCGCCGCCTTCTTCCGCCTGCGCCGGTTCGACGAAATCCACGAAGCGCTGGGCGTGGCGACCAACATCCTCGCCGACCGGCTGAAAACCATGGTGTTGCAGGGGGTGCTGGGGAAGCGCCTCTATCAGCAGGCGCCGCCGCGGTTTGAATACCGGCTGACCGAGGCAGGCCGCGACCTCTATCCGATAATCATGGCCATGCACGGCTGGTCGGAGCGATGGCTGTGCCCGGACGGCTCGCCGCTGCGGCTGATCGAAACCGGGACGGGCGATCCGATCTCGGCAGTGGTCTGCGACATCGCGACCGGGCGGAAGATTGACCCGCGCAACATCCGCTGGGAGGTCGAGGCGGCGGCGCCGGTCGAGACCAGCGCCGCCTGAGTCCGATCAGAAGCTGCGGCTGATCGCGATGCCGTAGGAGCGTGGCGGACCGAAGACGCTGAAGCCCACCCCGACGTTCTTGATGATGTGCTGCTGGTATTCCTCGTCGCCCAGGTTTTTGCCGTAGACGGCGATCTTCACCCCGTTCGCGGCCTCCCATGACGCATAGGCGCCGACCAGGCTGTGGGCCGGCGAGCGGACCTCAGGATTGTTCGACGGGTCGAAGAAGAAGTCGTCCGTCCATTGATAGTCGATGCGGGCAGCCAGCTCGCCGCCCCACATGTCCCACTCGCCGTCGGCGTACAGGGTGTACTGGCTCTCGGGCGAACGCGGCAGGGTCAGGCCGTCGTAGCGGAGGATCGAAGCGCCCGAGACAGCGTTCGAGGTGAACTGGGCATCCAGCGAGGTGTAGGAACCGCCGATCGTCAGGTTGTTCGTGACCGCGAAGGCGCTCTCGATCTCATAGCCATTGACCTCGGCCTGGGCGTTGGACGTGACCAGGTTTAGACCCAGCAGTTCATAGACCTGCAGATCGTCGTACTCGAGCTTGAAGGCAGCGGCGTTGAAGCGCAGCCGGCCGTTCATCACAGTCGACTTGAGGCCGAGCTCGTAGTTGTCGAGCAGTTCCGAGCGCAGCGGCGTGCCGGCCTGGACGCCCGTCTGGGCGCCTGACGGGAAGGACCCGGCCTTGTAGCCCCGGTCGTAGGAGGCATAGAGGCGCACGTTGTCGAACGGCTCGACCGCAAGGGCGATCTTCCAGGTCGGCTCCTCGAAGCTGGCCTCAGCGCGGACGTTGTAGGGGGACCCGGTCGGCCCCAGGGGGATGCCGACGGGGGGGTTGAGACCAAGGTCATTGTCCAGGGCGACCTGATGAATCTCGCGCTCGTCATGGGTCCAGCGGGCGCCGAGAGTCAGTTCCCAGATATTGGCGAACGGAATGGTCGCCTGACCGAAGGCGGCGTAGCTCGAGTTCGCGGCCGTCTGGTTGAATGTGGTGTCACCGCCGAACGATGGCGGCGCGATCGGCAGGGCGGCCTGGACGATGAAGCGCTCCGAGCGGTCCACGTCCTCGCTGAAGTAGTAGACACCGGCGACCCAACTGACCGCTGAGTCCGGCTTGGAAACCAGGCGGACCTCCTGGCTGAACTGGCTGGCGTCCTCTGTGGCCCGGTCATCGACCATCAGCGGGAAGTTCGGGAACGGCAGCCCGCCCAGGTTATCGCGCCAGCTGTATTCGTTGTTGCGATAGGAGGTCAGGGAGACGACGTCGAAAGCCTCGGCAGCATACTCGGCCCGCACCGTGGCGCCCCAGTTGTCGCGGTCCTGATAGTTGTCGGGCGAGGAATAGCTCTGGCGAACATCCAGCCCGGTGCGAAGGCCGTTAATGAGGGCGACAAAGGCCGGAGCCGTGCTCGACGTCGTGACCGGAATACGGGCGTGACCGTCCATCCGGTCGCGAGAAACATCGACCGATCCGGTGAGGGTCCAGGGACCGGCCTCGGTCATCAGCGAGACTCGCGCGCCGAACTGGTTGCCGCCCTCCAGCCCTCGCTCTGAGGGTACGTTCTCGGCATAGCCGTCGTTGGAGTTGACGCGGACGGCCAGGCGGGCGGCCGAAGCCTCGCCCATCATGCGGTTGATCACTGCCTCGCCGCCCCATTCGTTGAAGCTGCCATAGCGCAGCAGCGCCATCGTCGTGTCTTCAAGCTGGGGCTTGCGGGTATAGACGTTCAGCGCGCCGCCCGAGGCGTTGCGGCCGTAGAGGGTGCCCTGGGGCCCGCGCAGGATCTCGACCCGCTCGATGTCGAGGAAGGCCAGGGAACTGGCTCCAGCTCGACCGATGGACACCTCGTCAATGGAGACCCCGATGGAGGGGTCGCTGGCGGCCGAGTCGCTCGTGGTGCCGACACCGCGGATGTAGAGCTGGGGCTCGCCGATATTGAACTGGGTCAGGGTCACGCCCGGCGCCTTGGACGCCACATCCTGGATGCCCTGTGCCGCCGTACGCTCCAACGTCTCGGCGTCGAAGGCGGTGATGGCGATCGGCACGTCCTGCAGCGACTGTGCGCGACGCTGGGCGGTGACGATGATGTCGTCCAGCGAGGCGGCCTCGTCCTGCGGTGCGGGCGTTCCAGTGCTTTGGGCGAAGGTCGGCGTAGCCAGGCCGGCGGCCAGAATCAGCACGGCGGCGGACGCGGTCTTCTCGATGATGGTCTTCATGTTGGCGGTCCCGTTCCCATGATTGGCCCCCTGTTGCCGGAAGCTCTACCGAGAGGCTTGCGCCAACAGACCAGATTTGCAAGTCCTTTTACGCAAGTGTTGAGCGAGGAGAGTTCATGGCCGACCGATCGCTGGAGAACCGTGTTGTCATCGTCACGGGCGCAGGGCGCGGCCTGGGTCTGGCCTATGCGCTGGATCTGGCGGCGCGGGGCGCGAGTGTGGTGGTCAACACCCGACCCAGGGCTCAAGGCCAACCGGCCTCAGCGGATGCGGTGGCCGCCCGAATCCGCGCGGAGGGCGGCAAGGCTGTGGCCTGCGCCCTGGCCGTCGAGCAGGACGGAGCCGGAGACCGGCTCCTTGCGGCGGCGCTGGACGGGTTCGGTCGCATCGACGGGCTGATCAACAACGCCGGGGTGCCCGAGGCGATGAGCCTGCACAAACAGAGCGTCGAACAGGTGCGGGGCGTCTTCGACATCAACTTTTTTGGAACCCTGACGGCGACCCTGCCGATCTATCGGCACATGCGCGAACAAGGGGCGGGCCGAATCGTGATGACCACCTCGGCGGCCGGGCTGCACGGGGTGCACGGCATGGCGGCCTATTCGGCGTCGAAGGCAGCAGTGATCGGCCTGATGCGGGTCATCGCCCTGGAGGGCGCGTCCAAAGGCGTCCACGCCAATGCCGTCGCGCCCTACGCCCTGACCGCCATGACCGAGAAATACGTCAATGACGCCACCGCCGCAGCCATGCCCGCCGAACTGGTCGCGCCCGTGGTCAGCTGGCTGGTCAGCGCAGGTTGTCAATTGAACGGCGAGACCCTGGTCGCCGGGGCCGGCAAGGTACGGCCCGCACATCGGATCGAGGGGCCGGGACTGGATTTCGGGCGGGATCCGGACATGCCGCTGGAACGGTTCAACGCGGGCCGCGAGGCGATGATGTCTGTCGAGAGCTGGACGCGTCCCTCTGACGGCAACACCGCTTTCGAGGAGTTCCTGGCCGCCACGCCTCCCGGGGCGTGAGACCTGACTTGCGTTAAGATACCGCCGCGCGTAACTTGCCTTTCTGGATGGATGGAGCTTGAGCCATGGCCGACGACGCCGCCGTAGCCCGCAGGATCTCGACCGGCGAATTGACCGGCCTTAACACCCTGAATCCCTATCTGCAGGGCCTGTACGAGCCCGTCGCGGCCGAGACGACGGCGCTGGAACTGCCGGTCATCGGCGAGATCCCGAAGGATCTGCACGGGTCCTTCGTCCGCAATGGCCCGAATCCACATGAGGCGGCCGAGGGGATGCACCACTGGTTCGACGGCGACGGCATGATCCACGCCGTCTATTTCGAGAACGGCAAGGCGGAGTACCGCAACCGCTATATCGGCACCGACGACTATCGCGCCGAGAAGGCTGGCAAGGCGATCGGCGCCGGCGGTGTCCTGATGCCGTCGTCGAAGTCGCGGCCGGATTCGACGCGGGGCGAGCTTGTCTACAAGGACACGGCCAACACCGACCTGGTCTTCCACAACGGCTCGCTGATGGCCCTGTGGTACATCTCCGGAAAGCCGGTGCGGGTCGATGCGCGCACCCTTGAGACGCTCGGCAACGAGACCTTCGGCGGCGGCCTGTCACGCCACGTCTCGGCCCATGGAAAGGTCGATCCGAGGACCGGTGAGTTCTGCTTCTTCGACTATTCCCTGACAGAGCCTTGGATGACCTGGGGCGTCGTGTCGAAGGACAATGTCCTGACCAACTTCCAGCGCGTCGACCTGCCCGGTCCGCGCCTGCCGCATGACATGGGGCTGACCGAGAACTACGTCATCCTGCACGACCTGCCGGTGGTCTTCACCGAGGGCGGGCTGCGCAACCACATGTGGCAGATCAAGGTCGCCGATCAGCCGGCCCGGTTCGGCGTCGCGCCCAAGAACGGCAGGGGCGACCAGATCAAATGGTTCGAGACCGACACCTGCTACATCTATCACGTCGTCAATGCCTGGGAAGACGGCGACGAGGTCGTCATGACCGCCTGTATGATGCAGCCGAACGGCTTCCCGCCGAACCCGGCCTATGGCCCCTACGCCTCGATGGTCAACGTTCTGGCGCTGAACGCCGTGCCGGTCGAGTGGCGGATGAACATGGTCACGGGCGAGGTGAAGAAACGCCAGCTCGACGACCGCATCGGCGAGTTCCCGGTGATCAACCTCGACCACACCGGCGCCAAGACGCAATGGTCCTACCATGTGTCGATGGCGCCCGAGGAACTGCAGCGGTTCGATGGTCTGCTGAAATACGATCTCGGCACCGGTCAGGCGCAGGAATACAAGTTCGGCGGCGGCATCGGCGGGTCCGAGCCCGTGTTCGCACCCCGCGTCGGATCGACCTCCGAAGACGAAGGCTATGTTGTGGTCTTCGCCACGGCGCCGGACGGAACCTCCGAGGTTCAGGTCCTGAACGCCCAGGACTTCGACAAGGGCCCGATCGCACGGATCCCCCTGCCCGTCCGCGTTCCAGCCGGATTCCACGGAACCTGGGCGCCCGGCGACCAGATCGCGTCCTGATCCGAACCTCGGGGAGTAGCTTGTGACCGCATACATTCTGGACGCCGTGCGCACGCCGCGCGCCAAGGCCCGCCCCGACGGAGGCCTGGCCTCGATGAAGCCGCATGAGCTGATCGGCGGTTTGATCGACGCCCTCGACGCCCGCAACGGCGGCGCGGCGCGGAAGGTCGACGCCCTGATTCTGGGAGCCGTCGGCCAGGTCGGGGCGCAGGGCGCGAACGTCGCCCTGGTGTCCAAGATGTACGCCGGCCTGCCGGACGAGGCCTATGCCTATTCGATCAACAACTACTGCGTCTCGGGTCTGACCGCGATCGGGCAGGCCGCGCAGATGGTCGAGGCGGGCGGGGCGAAAACCGCTCTGGCCGGCGGGGTCGAGATGATGTCGCGCGTGCCTTTCATGGGTGACAAGGCCGACTACTACGAGGACGCCAGCTTCCCGCCGCGCACCCGCTACATCCCCGTCGTCATCGCCGCAGACCGGTTGGCAGAGGACCTCGGCGTCAGCCGCGAGGAGATGGACGCCGCGGCCCTCACCTCGCAGCAAAGGACGGCCGCCGCCGAGGGCACGCCGCTGGTCAAATCCCGAATCCCGCTCAACGGCCTCGACAAGGAGGAACCGGCCCGGGGCTCGACCACCGCCGAGAGCCTGGCCGCCATGCCCGCCGCCTTCGGCGCGCTGGGCGAACAGTATGCCGAGGCTCTGGAAGGCAGGGTCATCGACCACCGACACACCGTCGCCCACGCCCCGCCGATGTGCGACGGCGCCGGCCTCGCCATCGTCACCGGCGAGGCGGCCGGGGCGCGCGCGAAGATCGTCGCCTATGCCGAGGCGGGCGGCGACCCGGCCGCGTCCCTGACCGCCGGGTTCACGGCCATGGACCGGGCGCTGGCCAGGGCGAACCTGAGCCTCGACGACATGGACCGGATCGAGTTCATGGAGGCCTTCGCCGTCACCATCGTCAAGTTCATGCGCGAGCGAAAGGTCGACCCCGACAAGGTCAATGTCGGCGGCGGCCACATGGCCAAGGGCCACCCGATGGGGGCGACCGGCGCCATCCTGCTGTCGTCGCTGCTGGATGCGCTCGACGCCTGCGAAGGACGCTACGGCATCGTCGTGGCGCACGGAGCTCAGGGCGTCGGCTCGGCGATGATTGTCGAGCGACTGGGCTGATGGACGGGTCCGCGACCAGCCTGGACGACCGCCGCAGTGCGCTGATCGCGCGCCATGCCCCGACGCTGGCGTGCGCCATCGACGCGGTCGAGACCCGCAAGAGCTGGAGCCCCTACAGCGACAGTCCGTCCACGAAGATCCACGGCCCCGACAAGCCGGGCGCCGGCAAGGCGGCGTTCGAGGCGCGTCTGGGCACGGCCTTCGACCTGGGCCAGCCCGGCGGCGTCGGCGAGGTCGGCGAGGAGGTCTCGCCCTTTACCCAGAAGCCGCTCGGCATCCGCTATCCGCAGAGCGATCCGGAGGCCCTGGTCGCTTCGGCCGTCAGCGCCATGGGCGACTGGCGCGAGGCCGATTTCGAACTGCGCATCGCCCTGTGCCTGGAGATCGCAGCCCGTCTCTACGACCGAAATTTCGAGATGGCCCACGCGGTCATGCATGTCGCCGGCCAGAGCTATACCCAGGCGTTCAGCGGCTCCGGCCCCAATGCGCTGGACCGGGGCGTCGAGGCGCTCGCCTATGCTGCCAAGGCGATGCGCGATGTGGCGCCGTCGGCGACCTGGCGCCGCACCTTCGCCGGTGAACAGGTCACCCTGGAGAAGACCTATGTGCTGGTCCCGCGCGGCGTGGGGCTGGTGATCTGCTGCGCCTCCTTCCCGACGTGGAACGCCTATCCGGCGATGTTCGCCAGCCTGGCCACCGGCAATCCGGTCATCGTCAAGCCGCACCCCATCGCCATCCTGCCCATGGCCATCGTGGTCGAGACCAGCCGCGCGGTCCTGGCCGAGTTCGGCTTCGACCCCAACCTGGTGACGCTCGCCGCCGATACCCTCACAGAGCCGGTCGCGCAGACGCTGGTCGACGACCCGCGCGTGCAGATCATCGATTTCACCGGCAGCCCCCGCTACGGCGGCTATCTGGAACGCACCGTCGTCGGCAAGCAGCTGTTCACCGAGACGGCCGGGGTCAACACGGTGGTCATCGAGAGTGTCGCCGATCTCAACGCCGTCGCGCGCGCCGTCGCCCGTTCGTCCAGCCTGTTCTCGGCCCAGATGTGCACCAGCCCGCAGGTGATCTACATCGCGCCCGATCTGTTCGAGCCCATGTCCGCCGCCATCGTCGAAGAGATCGACGCCATCGCCTCCGACCCCGCGCAGGCGGCCGGCATCATGGGCGCGATCCAGGGCGAGGTGTCCCTGACGGTCGTGGCCGAGGCGCGCGCCGCCGTCACGGACCTGGCCGGGGTGCGGACGCTCCGCGAACCCGCACCCTACGCCCATCCGCAGTTCCCGGCCGCCCGCACCCTGACCCCGCTGGTCATCGCCGTGGAGGACGGCCAACACGGCGATCTGTATGCGGAGGAACGGTTCGGTCCGGTCCTGTTCCTGGTAAGGAAGGACGCCGGCGAGGCGGTCATGGAGGCGACCTGGCTGGCGAAGACGAAGGGGTCGATCTCGTCCTACCTCTATTCGACCGACGAGGATTTCATCGACAGCGCCACGCCCGCCTACGAGGCCGCCGGAGCGAACCTGTCGATCAACCTGACCGGCGCGATGTGGATCAACTTCGCCGCCGCCTACAGCGACTATCACGTCACGGGGCTGAACCCGGCGGGCAACGCCTGCCTCGCGGACCTCGCCTTCGTCGCTTCGCGTTTCCGCATAGTCCAACGAAGACGGCCCGGGGCGTGAGCGGCGACGTCTTCATCGCCGGGATTTCGATGACCCGCTTCGGCAAGCGGCCGGACGACAGCGTCAAGTCGCTGACCGCCGAGGCCGTGAAGGCGGCCCTTGCCGACGCGGGCGCCGCCGTCAGCGACATCGAGGCGGCCTGGTTCTCCAACACGCGCCAGCCGATGCTGGAGGGCCAGAACACGGTACGGGGCCAGATCGCCCTGCGGCCGCTGGGCCTGACCGGTATTCCGGTCGTGAACGTCGAGAACGCCTGCGCCTCCGGCTCTACGGCGCTCCTCTCGGCAATCCACTGGATCAAGGCCGGCGCGGGCGATATCGCCCTGATCGTCGGGGTCGAGAAGATGGTCTGGCCGGACCGCCCCGAGCGCGTCGCTGCGGCCTTCGCCGGCGGCACGGACATCCACGACCGCGAGGGGGTCGTCGCCTATATCCGGTCGATGGGCGGCGAGGACCCCGGGCCCGATCGCAGCCTGTTCATGGACCTCTATGCCGCCCAGGCCCGCGCCCATATGGCTCGCCACGGCACGACCCAGGAAGACTTCGCCCGTATCGCGTCCAAGAACCACACCGTCGGCGCCCTGAACGAGCGCGCCCAGTACCGCACGCCCATGACGGTCGACCAGGTCCTGGCCGACAAGCCCGTGGTCTTCCCCTTCACCCGCGCCATGTGCGCCCCTGTCAGCGACGGTGCGGCGGCGGCGGTGGTCTGTTCGGCGGCCGGTCTGGCGCGCCTGTGCGGGCCGGGCCGGGCTGTCCGCGTGCGCGCCTGCGTCCTCGTCAGCGCCAGCGACCGGGCGGCAAACGACCTCGAGAATCATATCGGCCGCCGCGCGGCGGCGAAGGCCTACGAACAGGCCGGCATCGGGCCGGTCGCCGTCGATCTCGTTGAGGTCCATGACGCCACCTCCTATGCCGAGGTGCAGCAAATCGAGAACCTGGGTCTGGCCGAACCGGGCACCGTCGGCGCCCGCCTTCGCGCAGGCGACTTCGCCCTGGGCGGCCGGACGCCGGTCAATCCGTCGGGCGGTCTCGTGTCCAAGGGGCATCCGGTCGGGGCGACCGGGATCGCCCAGCTGTTCGAGTTGGCCACCCAGTTGCGCGGCGAGGCCGGGGCGCGGCAGGTCGAGGGGGCGCGCATCGCTGCGGCCGAGAACGGCGGCGGCTTCCTCGGCGTCGAGGAAGCCGCGACCGTCGTGACCATTCTGGAGCGGGCGGCATGATCCACCCGATCCGCGCCCTCTATGACAACCGGGCCGCCAAGGCCGATCGTCCCGCCCTGTTCGATGGCGATGTGACCCTGACCCACAGCGAATTGATCTCACAGGTCGAGGCGGCGGCCGGCGATCTGGCGGCGCGCGGCGTCGGACCGGGCCACCGTGTCGGACTGTGCGCGCGGAACAGCTGGCGCCACGTCGTGGCCTCTCTGGCCATCCTCCGGGCCGGCGCGGTGTGGACGCCGCTCAATCCCCGCAACGGCGCCCGTTTGAACAGCGACTTCCAGGCGCGCGCGAATCTCGCCCTGACCCTGATCGACGCCGCATCGAGCGAGTCCGCCGGCGCCTCAGCCAACCCCCTGTCGCTGGAGACCTGGCTGGATGGCCTGGGCGCGGCGACGCCGCCTCCGATCACGGATGATCCCGACGCGCCGTTCGCCCTGAAGTTCACCGGCGGCTCCACCGGCGTGCCCAAGGGCGTTGTCCAGAGCCAGGCCAGCGGCGCGGCGGCGTTGCGCTCGCTGTCCGACTTCTACGGTTTCACTGCCGGCGACATGAACCTGGCCGTCGCGCCCCTGACCCACGGGTCATCGCACTACGTCCTGCCGGTGCTGGCGGCGGGCGGAGCGCACATCCTGCTGGCCGAACCCGACCGCGCGGCGATACTGACCGAACTCAAGACGAGGGTGACCACCGTCTTCATGCCGCCGACCCTGATCGCCTTGCTGATGGGCGAGGCCGAGTTCCAGCCCGACGACTTCCCCCGCCTGCGCCACCTGACCTATTCCGCCGCGCCCATGTCGCCGGACCGGATCGCCCAGGCTATCGCCCGTTTCGGCCCCGTCGTCTCCACCCTGTACGGCCAGACCGAGGCGCCCATGACTATCGCCGGACTGTCGCCCGCGGAGATGGCCGATCCCGATAAGAGGGCCAGCGTCGGACGGCCATTCGCGGACACGCCCGTCCGCTTGCTGACGGCCAACGGAGATCTGATCGAGCGGGGCGAGGGCGAGATCGTGGTCGGCGGCGACCTGACCCGGACCCACTATCTGGACGCGCCCGAGTTGACGGCGGCTTTGCGCCTTGAGGGCTGGCTGAAGACAGGAGACATCGGCCGGATCGACGACAACGGTCTGCTGAATCTCATCGGCCGGTCCAAGGACCTGATCATTACCGGCGGCTACAATGTCTATCCGGGCGAGGTCGAGGCGGCGCTGAACCTGCATCCGATGGTGCGCGAGGCGTGCGCCTTTTCCGAGCCCGACGACGTCTGGGGCGAGCGTCTGGAGGCGGCGGTCTCTGTAGCCCCCGATGCGGACGCCGCCGCCATCACCGCCTTCGTCCGGGACCGGATGGGCCCGGTGCGCACGCCCAAGCGGCTGCACCTGCTGGACGCCCTGCCCCGCAATCC
Source organism: Brevundimonas sp. DC300-4 (assembly GCF_049897365.1). Classification (NCBI taxonomy): domain Bacteria; kingdom Pseudomonadati; phylum Pseudomonadota; class Alphaproteobacteria; order Caulobacterales; family Caulobacteraceae; genus Brevundimonas; species Brevundimonas sp. DC300-4. Next base: position 274,040 of record NZ_JAFCWC010000002.1, on the reverse strand, counting down.
GGTCGGCAAGGTGGTGCGAGACGACGTCCGCGCCCTGTGCCGCCGAAGCCAATCCAAGACGCTGGAGACCGTCCCATGATCGTGATCCCGAAGGACCGCATCAAGGAGATGAAGTCGAAGGGCTGGTGGGGCGACCAGACCCTGGACGACCTGTTCCAGAAACATGTCGCCGCCCATCCTGACATCGAGGCTCTGGTCGATCCGTTGAACGCAGCCGATGTCGTCGGCGGCCAGCCCGACCGCCTGACCTGGCGCGAAACCGCCCATGCCGTCGATCGGCTGGCGGCCGTCCTGGTCGCGCATGGGATCACCAAGGACAAGGTCGTGGTCATCCAGCTGCCCAATATCGCCGAACTCAGCATCGCCTATCTGGCCTGTCTGCGTCTCGGCGTGATCGCCAGCCCGGCCCCGGTCCAGTACCGCGAGAGCGAGCTGGCCTACATCATCGACCGGACCGATGCCGTCGCCGCGATCACCGCCGACCGGATCGGGAAGCAGCAGCACGGCCAGATGATCGTCGCGCTCAAGGCCCGCTGCCCGACGCTGAAGACCGTTTTCGTCCTGGGCGAGACCTGTCCGGCCGGCGCGCTCGATCTCGAACCCCTGATGGACGGGGTCACCGGCAAACAGCACCGCGCGGCGCAGAAGGCGGCCAGGGACGCCCGCATCACCGCCGATGACATTGTCACCATCTGCTGGACGTCCGGCACCGAGGCCCAGCCGAAGGGCGTGCCCCGCAGCCATAACGAATGGATCATCATGGGCGCCGGCGTCATCGACGCAGCGGACCTGGAGCCGGGGGCGAGGCTTCTGAACCCGTTCCCCATGGTCAATATGGCCGGCATCTCGACGGCCTTCGTCGGCTGGCTTCTGCTGGGCGGCGTGCTGATCCAGCACCAGCCGTTCGACCTGCAGATCCTGCTGCGCCAGATCCGCGAGGAGAGGATCGACTACACCGTCGCCCCGCCCGCCGTGCTGAACCTGCTGCTGCAGAACGAGGCGCTGCTGGAGGGCATCGATTTCAAACGATTGAAGTCCATCGGCTCGGGCTCTGCGCCCCTGTCGGAATGGATGGTGCGGACCTTCCACGAGAAGCACGGCGTGCAGATCGTCAACTATTTCGGCTCCAACGAAGGGGCCTCCTTCCCCAGCGCTCTGAAGGACATTCCGGACCCGGCCGAGCGCGCCACCCTGTTTCCGCGCCTGGGCGACGGGTTCAAATGGAACTGCCTGCTCCATGACCGGATCTTCACCCGGCTGGTCGATCCGGAGACGGAGCGGGAGATCACTCAATCGGGCCAGCCCGGCGAGCTGCGGGTCAAGGGCGCGACCATCTTCTCGGGCTACTGGCGCGCTCCGGAGATCAATGCCCGGGCTTTCGACAAGGATGGCTGGTTCCGCACCGGCGACCTGTTCGAACTGGCCGGCGACCGGCTGCAGTATCTGAAGTTCGTCGGCCGGCTGAAGGACATCGTCATCCGGGGCGGGATGAACATCTCTTCCGAGGAGATCGAGAACCATCTCGTCGCCCATCCGGCGATCGCCGAGGCCGCCGTGGTCGGTTCGCCCGACGCGAACCTGGGCGAGCGTCTGGCGGCCTTCGTCGTCTATCGGCCAGGCCAGACGGCGACGATGGAAGAGATCAATCGCTTCCTCACCGTCGAGCGTCAGGTCGCCGTCTACAAGCAGATCGAGCGGCTGGAAACGCTGGACGCCCTGCCCCGCAATCCGGTGGGCAAGGTGCTGAAACGCGACCTGCGCGCTGCCTTCAACCAGACCGAGACCGTATGACCCCCCCCTTCGACACGCTTCGCCTCCCCGTCTTCGCCGCGCCCATGTTCCTGGTCTCTGGACCAGAGATGGTCATCGCCGCCTGCAAGGCCGGGATCGGCGGGGCCTTCCCGACCACCAATTGCCGCACGGTCGAGGACCTTGATGGCTGGATGGCCCGGATCACCGGAGCCCTGAAGCCCGGCGACGCGCCCTGGATCGCCAACCTGATCACACATTCGACGAATGCGCGTCTGGCCGAGGATCTGCGCCTGGTGGCTCAGTACAAGCCGCCAGTCGTGATCACCGCCCTGGGGTCGCCGAAGCCGGTGATGGAGACGGTCAAGGCCTACGGCGGGCTGGTGTTCGCCGACGTCATCTCCATGACCTTGGCGAAGAAGGCTGCAGCTGCCGGGGTCGACGGTCTGACCTGTGTGAGCGCGGGCGCGGGCGGACACACCGGGCACCTGTCGCCCTTCGCCTTCATCTCGGCGGTGCGTGAGTTCTTTGACGGCTATATCGCGGTCGGCGGCGGCGTGGGCGACGGGGCCGGGATCGCAGGAGCGGTCGCGGCCGGGGCGGACTTCGTCTACATGGGCACCCGCTTCCTTGCGACGACCGAGAGCATGGCCCAGCCGGCCTACAAACAGATGGTCATCGACTCCGGGCCGGACGATCTGGTGGTGTCGGACTCGGTCACCGGCACTGCCGCCTCTTGGCTTAAGCCATCGCTGGCGGCCGCCGGTCACGACCCTGACAATCTGGGCGGCCCGGCCGAGCGCAACTATGCATCCGGCGGCGACAACAAGCGCTGGCGCGACATCTGGGCCGCCGGCCAGGGCGTCAAGTCGGTCAAGGCCGTGGAGCCGGTCGCCGACGTCGTCAGCCAGCTTGAGCGAGAGTACATCGCCGCAATCGAGCGCTTCGAACGCAAGACATCCAAGCGTCCGGCCCTGCGCGGGGCGGCGTGAGCGAACCTGTCCGGTTCCTGCTGGATCCGACCCTCGACGGACTGGACCTGCTGCGGCGCTGGATGGCGGCGGGCGACGGGGTCGGCGGCTTCCTGAAGCGACTGGGCGCGCATCCGGTAGAGGCGCGCGAAGGCTTCGTGCGGGTGGCGCTCGACATCGACCCGGGTCACGCCAACTTCATCGGCCTGGTCCATGGCGGAGTGACGGCGGCCCTGATCGACATGGCCGGCGGGGCGGCGGTGATGAGCATTCTGAAGCCCGGCCAGACCCTGGTGACGAGCGATCTGACAATGCGGTTCCTGAACGCCGCGCCCAGCGAGACAGCGCGGCTGGAGGCGACGGGGACGGTCATCTATCGGGACGACCGCAAGGCCGTGGTCGCGGCAGAGGTACGTTCTGATAAGGGCTTGGTGGTGGCTCAGGGGACCGTCGGCGTCGCGATCCGGGCGGTGCGCTAACATCCGTGCATCCCCGCGAAGGCGTGGACCCAGGTTTTAGCCAAGAGCACGGTGCGTGGTATCCGGGTCAACGCGCACGCGATGAGTCCCATCGCCCAAAGCACTTGGTCCCGCCTTCGCGGAGATACACGGAAACAGGGCGCCCTAAACCCCCACCACGAAACTGACCGTCGTCGTGGTCGATCCGCCGATGTTGAGGGTCTGGACGGTCTTCGCACCCTCGACCTGATAGTCGCCGGCCGTACCCGTGGTCTGCTTGAAGGCATCCAGCGCCATTCGCACGCCCGTGGCTCCCACCGGATGCCCGCAGCCGATCAGCCCGCCAGAGGCATTGATCGGCAGTTTCCCGCCCATCTCGATGTCGCCGGCCTCGATCGCCTTCCAGCTCTCGCCCGGGGCGGTCAGGCCCAGGTGGTCGATGGCCATATATTCGGTCATGGAGAAACAGTCGTGGGTCTCCACCGCGTCGATGCCCGACAGGTCGAGACCGGCCCGGGCGCGGGCGTCGTCGATGGCGCGCTTCACCTGCGGGAAGACATAGGGCTGGCCCTCGCTGGCCTTGATCTTGCGGCCGTAGTCGATCGGCGCGTTGCGGTGGCCCCAGCCCTTGATGCGGGGGATGCTCTCCAGCGGGATTCCGCGTTTCCGGGCATACTCAGCGGCGCGCTCGGGTGAGGCCAGGATGACCGCAGCGGCGCCGTCGGTGACCTGGCCGCAGTCGGTCTTGCGGACGCGGCCCTCAATGACCGGGTTGGCCTCGTCGTCGTCGGTGAAGCTGGCGTTCGAGAAGCTGTAGTTGCGGGTCTGGGCATTCGGATTGCGCCGGCCGTTCTCGAAATTGATTTGCGAGATGCGACGCAGGTGCGCCTCGTCGATGCCGTAGCGGCGGTCGTATTCCTCGGTCAGGTCCGAGAAGGCGCGTGGCCAGGCGTAGGTCGCGTCCAGATATTCGTGCCCGGCCCAGGCCGCAGCGCCCAGATGCTCGGCGGCCGTCACGCCGGGGACATTGCGCATCATCTCCAGACCCAGGACCATGGCCGTGCCGTAGCGGCCGGACTCGATATCGGCGGCGGCGGCCATGATGGCCAGACTGCCCGAGGCGCAGGCGGCCTCGTGGCGCGAGGCGGGCATGCCGGTGAACCGCTCGTCGGCCATGGCGAAGAAGCCGCCCAGCATCCCCTGCCCGGTGAACAGGTCGCCGACGAAGTTGCCGACGTGGCCCACGTCGATGTCCTCGGGCTCCAGACCGGTCTCGGCCAGGGCGCCGTGGACAGCCTCCGCGAAGCCGTCGCCGATCTCCAGCCCCTCGCGAGCATAGTTGCGCGCGAAGTCCGACTGCCAGCCGCCGAGGATATAGGTCATGTCAGGTTATCCTTACGCTGCCTTGGCCGCCAGCATCGCCTTCGAGGCCCGGATGGTCGCGCCCTGCTCCCAGGTCGCATGGGTGCCGCTGGAGATCCGCCCCGGCAGAATGATGCGCGCCACCGGACCGTCGGCCAGTTTGCGCGCATCATAGATGACGCATTCGGACCGGTCCTCAATCATGTCGGTGACATAGGTGATCAGGTAGCCGTCGTCCTCCTCGGTCGCCCCGACACGCGGCGCGAAGCCGGGCTCCGAGCCATACCGTTCCGGCCCGAAGTCGATGGCCCAGCTCTCGAGCGAATCCATGTCGTGCTTGACCAGTCCGGTGAACAGGAACCAGCCGGGCCTGGACACCGCGGAATAGGCGTAGCGGTATTTCACGCCAGCGAACTGGTTGCTGATGATGCCGAACTCCAGCACCCGGTCGTCGAGCCGCTGTTCCGTCGTCTCGCCCGTCGTCAGGTTGAAGCGCCAGCGGTGCAGCTTGGGCTCCAGCATGTTCTGATCCAGGAAGGTCATGATCCGCTCATGCCCGGGCCAGGCGTCCGGACTGGTCTTGGGCACCGGATTGTCCTGGAAATAGCCGTCCAGAACGACAGTGTCGCCGTCCTCCCAGGCGTTCAGGAAGTGCAGGACGTAGGTGGCGTCGCCCTCGAACCAGCGGACGTCATTCTCGCCGCCGAAGCGCGGAACCAGGCCGAAGCGGGACTTCAAGTCGGCGTGGAAGCGGGCGACGTGGAAGCCCTTTGGCAGCAGATCCTGCTCCCAGAACAGGGGGAAGTCGTTGAGGATCGACCAGTTCGTAGTGAAGGCCATGTCGTGCGGCAGGCGCGGCCCGGGCAGGGGCACGGGTGTGAGGTGCTTCAGCCGATTATCGGCGCCGACAACGCCGTAGTGCATGTAGGGCGCGGCCTTGGAATAGTTGAAGAACAGCAGTTCGCCCGTCTTCGGATCGACCTTGGGGTGGGCCGAGATACCCTCCGGCGGGCACCAGCCGTCCGTACCCATCGGCTCCAGCGTATAGGGATCGATCCGATAGGCCTCGCCGCACTGGTAGAAGGTCGAGAGGATGGCGCCGGCGTGAATGATGACATCGGTCGAGGACGAGTCCTTCAGCCCCCCGTGAGCGCCCCAGCCGGGCTTCTCGGACAGCGACGGATGCTCGGCCAGACCGGCCCACAGGGCGCGACCCGCCTCCTGCTCCGCCTCGAAGCCCTTGGTGCGGACGAAGCGGTTGCGATAACTGGCCTTGCCGTCCCTGAACGAGATCGCATGCAGCATGCCGTCGCCGTCAAAAGGATGATAGCGGCCGAGAGGCTGATGCACCGGGTTTTCGGTGTTGCGCACATAGACGCCGTCGATATCGGTCGGGATCACCCCAATGACCTGCATGTCGTCGGCAGTGTGCTCATAGTGCTGAGGCGTCCAGGCGCCCTGCATATAGGGATGCTCGCGGTCGGTCAGTGTGACCTTCAACGGCGTCTGTGCGACGCCGTCCTTGAAGGATGTGCGGGCCTCGCCCGTCTGTTCCAGTCCCATCGGTCGCTCCTCAAGCCGCCGGGCCGTCGCCCAGTGGGTTGCGTTAGCATACCATGCTTGCGGCGGATGGCGAGGGGGGATTAGTATGAAAGTGAAAGCGATGCCGGACACGCCGGCAGTTGAGGGAAACGACCATGGCCGATCATACCCCGCCCGCGCTCGATTTTGACGGCCTAAGGCCGCCCAGCCCCTTCATGACGCCGGAGCATGACGCCTGGCGGAGCAAACTGCGCAGCTTCGTGAACGGCTATATCGCGCCGCATCTGGACGAATGGGACGCGGTCTCCGACTTCCCCGACAGCCTCTACAACGACGCCGCCCGGGAAGGGATCAGCGGCATGGGCTTCCGTGACGACCTGGGCGGCACCGGCGAGAACGTCGACCTGTGGCATCGGATCATCTTCGCCGAGGAGTTCTTCCGCATGGGCTCAGGCGTGGTTTTCGCCGACCTCGCCACGCCCTGGATCGCCCTGCCGCCCATCATCAATGGCGGAACGCCCGAAATGCTGGGCCGCGTCGCCCGGCCCGTGCTGGCCGGGGACAAGAAAATTGCCTTCGCTGTTACCGAACCCGGCGGCGGGTCCGACGTGTCGGGCTTCACGGCGACCGCTGAGCGCAAGGGCGACGTCTTCGTTGTCAACGGCGGCAAGACCCTGATCTCCGGCGCCATGAAGGCCGACTTTCTGCTGACGGCGGTTCGCACCGGCGGCCCGGGCATGGGCGGCCTGTCGATGCTGCTGATCGAGACGGATCGGCCGGGCGTGACACGCGGCTCCCTGCCCGGCCTGCAATGGTACAACCGAAACAACGGCTGGCTGAACTTCGACAACGTCGAAGTGCCCGTGAGCAATCTGGTCGGCGTCGAGAACCGGGGATTCGCCGGCCTCGCCAGCCAGTTCAACATCGAGCGGTTCTCCGGCATCGCCGCCACCCTCGCCATGACCCGGACCTGCGTCGCCGAGGCCATCGCCTTCGCTCGCGAGCGCCAGACCTTTGGCAAACGGCTGATCGACCACCAGGTCATGCGCCACAAGATCGTGGACATGGTCCAGCGCATCAAGGTCGCCTACGCCATGCTCGATATCCTGGTCTGGCGCTTCGGCCGTGGAGAGGTTCCGGTCGCGGATCTGGCCCTGCTGAAGGTCCAGGCGACGATGACGCTGGAGCACTGCGCGCGTGAGAGCCTGCAGGTTCTCGGCGGCCGCGCCTACACCGGCGGCAACCGGGTCGAACGCATCTATCGCGAGGCCCGCATCTTCGTCATCGGCGGGGGTTCGGAAGAGATCCTGCGCGACCTGGCGGCGAAGCAGATGGGGTTCTGACGTCGCGCTGGTTCTCCCTCCGCCTGCAGGGGAGGGAAACCACCGCTTAGTGATCCGCACGCAAAAAACAGGCCCCGCTGCTCACACAGCGGGGCCCAGGTGTCTCAGGTCAGGAAAACCCGGAAGAAGCGGCTCAGAAGTTGCGCCGCAGGGTGACCCCGTAGGTGCGGGGGTCGCCTAGGAAGGCCGAGTAGGATCCCGCCTGGAAGGTCGCGGGGATCACGCGGCGATAGTAGTCCTGGTCGAAGACGTTCCGGGCGAAGACGTCCAGCTGCCAGGCCTCGTTCGCGTCCCGCAGGGAGAAGCGGACGTTGGCGGTGGTGAAGCTGTCCTGTACGCGGTTCGGGTCGAACCCGCCGGTGAAGAACTCGGAAGAGTAGCGGGCGTCGGCATAGGCGACCCCGGTCAGGCTGTCGCCGATCGGGAACTCCCAGGTGACCGACGAGACGTTGACCCAGTCCGGCGACTGCTCCAGCTCCCGGCCGGAATACTGACGGTTCAGTACGTTCGTCGGATAGTAGGCGTCCGTATAGCTGAGACCGTTGGTCAGGGTCAGGCCGGGGGTCGGCTCCCAGGTGACTTCCAGCTCGGCGCCCTTGGTGATGACCTCGGCCAGCGAACGGACCACGAAGCTGACGCCCGTGAACTCGATCAGCTGGAAGCCTTCGAACGTCTGGTGGAAGGCGGCGAAGTTGGCGCGCAGCGAGCGATTGAAGAACTCGCCCTTGATGCCGATCTCATAGGCGTCGACCGTCTCCTCGACGAAAGCAAGGTCGGCGGCGTTGGGCGTCGCCGGGGTCGTGAAGGCGGCGCGGTCGAAGTTGTAGCCGCCAGACTTGTAGCCCCGCGAGTAGGACGCATAGGTGTTGAGCGACTGGCTGACCCGATAGGCGATGTTCACCGTTCCGGTCGTGGCCTCTTCGGTGCGCGCGTCCGTGTCGCCCGAGGGGTTCAGGCGCGTGTCCCAGAAGGGGGCGCAGAACCGGGTAATGCCGGCGGCGTCACTGGTGCGGACGGCACTGTCGCAGGCCGGGTTGAAGTTCTCGCCCCGGTAACTGATCTCCTTGTCGTTCTGCGTGTAGCGCAGGCCTGCAGTAATGCTGAGCGCATCCGTGACGCGGAAGACGTTGTGGGTGAACAGGGAGACGTCCTGTCCGCTCTGCTCGCCGATGCCCCGCGCGCCGTCGCCGGGCTTGAATGCCGCCAGGGTCGAGGCCTGGAAGGTCGCCGCGCCGCCGTAGATCAGCGGATAGTCGGCGCCCATCCGGAAGGCGCTGTCGTTCAGCACCGTCTCGTCGGAGTAGAACAGGCCCACTAGCCAGTCGAGACGGCCGTTTTCACCCTGTAGACGCAGCTCCTGGGTCAGAACGTCGAATTTCTGGTGCAGGCCGTCGGGCGCAAAGAACCCGAGGTCGGCGCCCGAGTGGTCGAAGTCCTGGGAGCGGAAGGCTTCCCAGCTGCGGAAAGCGCTGACCGAGTTCAGCTTCGCCCAGCCCAGATCCCACTCGGCCGAGGCGGACACGCCCATATCCTCGATGTCCTCCTGGTTCTGGCGGATGTTGTTCTTGGAGGCGCGCCGGTCGAACGGATTGGTCGAGGGGTAGCCGATGCCGCCGCGCGCGGCCGCCAGCTGGTTGACCAGATTGTAGGTCGGGCCGGCGATGGCCAGAAGCGCCACGCAGCAGTTCTCATTGCGGTTGGTGTAGTCGGCCGCGAAGGTCCAGCTCAGGGTCTCGGACGGACGCCACAGCAGCTTGCCGCGCACGAACTGGCGGTCGAGATTGTCCAGGCTCTCGCCCGAGTTGGCATCTGAATGGAAGCCGTCACGCAGCTCGTAGCTGCCCTCGATGCGCAGGGCCAGTTCATCGTCGACCAGCGGGAAGTTCGCGGCGCCCGAGATCCGGCGATCGTTGAAGTTGCCGTAGGACCCGGTGATGTTGCCGCTGATACCGTTGAAATCCGGCTGTTTCGTTGTGACATTGATGATGCCTGACGAGGTGTTCCGCCCGAACAGGGTGCCCTGCGGGCCCCTGAGGATCTCGATGCCCTGAAGGTCGCCCAATTCCGAAAGGGCGACCCCCGTTCGGGCCCTGATGACGCCGTCGATGATGACACCGACGGAGGATTCCAGGCCCGGATTGGTCGAGGTGGTGCCCACGCCCCGGATGCGGATCGAGGAGTCCGCACCGCCGCCGGGCGTCTGGAACTGAACGCTGGGGGCCAGACTGGCCAACTCACGGATGTCGCTGATGCCGGAGTTCTCCAGCTGCTCGCCGCTGACGGCGGTCACGGCGACCGGCGCCTCTATCAGACGCTGCGCCCGCCGTGTGGCGGTGACGATGATCTCATCGACGACCGTCGCCTCCTGACCGGCAGGGGCGGTCTGGGCCAGGGTCGGCGTCGCGGAAAGCGTCGCGGCGATGAGCAATGCGGATACGCTGACTGTGCCTCTGATATTCACGCCCAATCCTCCCATGAGCCCCCGTTAGCCGAGGTGCTTCTGGTGACAATGTGTAACTGGCGAATTGAGACTGTCAAATAGCTTTTGTAATCAGACCGACTTGTGTGCTTCAGTGTGAGCAAGGTGACACGGTCCAGCCGAACTGAGGTTGTGTCCGTCGGGACCGACCGGCGGTACGGGGGATTTTCGGGCGATACCTTGTGCGACAACAGGGAGTTGCGAGTGTATTATCGCCGTTCATACACCTTCGTGCCACGATCGACCGACAGGATCGGTGACGCGAGGGCGCAACGAACGGGCGGTCATCTCGCAACTGCGAAAGTCACTTTCATCTTGAGATTGAACGGGATCGCGGCATGAGCGTGGGTGATGGTGTGACAGGCGCAGGGCAACCGGCGGCGCCGAGGATATGGCCCCATTCCGGCTGGGCCTGGTTCGCGGTCGCGGCCCTTATGGTGGCCTACACCTCCAGCTTCATTGATCGCCAGATCCTCACCCTGCTGGTTCAGCCTATCCGGGCCGATCTGACCATCACCGATACCCAGTTCAGCCTGCTGGCCGGGATCGCCTTCTCCCTGTTCTACACCGTCATGGGCGTGCCCCTGGCCAGGCTGGCGGATCGGGGCAGCCGACGCTGGATCATCTTCTGGGGCATCGTGGTGTGGAGCGTGATGACCGTGGCCTGCGGTCTGGCCAACAGCTTCTGGGCCTTGTTCGCCGCGCGCATCGGCGTCGGCATCGGCGAGGCCGCCCTCTCGCCCGCCGCCTATTCGATGATCTCCGACTATTTCCCGCCGCGTCAGCGCGCGCGCGCCCTGGCTGTCTATTCGATGGCCCCCTACCTCGGCGCCGGGCTGGCCCTGATGATCGGCGGAGCGGTGATCGACGCCATCGCCCAGGCGGGAGCGATGCAACTGCCCTTCGTCGGCGAACTGGCGCCCTGGCAGCAGACCTTCGTCATCGTCGGGGCGCCGGGCCTGCTGATCGCCGCCTTGTTCATCATCGTTCGAGAACCACCGCGTCACGGCGTGACCAGGTCGGGCGTCCAGGCCGGGGTCCTCAAATACATGTGGTCCCGAAAGTCGACCTTCTATGTCCTGATCATGGCCTTCTCGATTTTCGGCATGGCCGGCATCTCCTATCTGGCCTGGGCGCCGGCGGTACTGATCCGCCAGCACGGCATGACGCCCGCCGAAGTCGGATTCGCCTACGGGGTCGTGCTGCTGGCCGCCGCCACCCCGGGCGTTCTGGTCGGCGGCTGGATGACCGACTGGTTCGCCAGCAAGGGCCGGACCGACGCGCCGGTCCGGGTCGCCATCCTGGCGCTGATCGCCAGCCTTCCCTTTGCCGTCGCCATGCCGCTGATGCCGACGCAGGGCATGGCCATCGCTGCGCTCGCAGGCTTCAGCTTCTTCGCCGGCGTTATGAACAGCCTCCCGGCCACGGCGCTGCAGGCCGTCGCCCCGAACCAGCTGCGAGCGCAAATCACGGCCATCTATTTCCTGATCGGCAACCTGATCTCCCTGGGCCTCGGCCCCACCATCGTGGCTGCGATCAGCGACAATTTCCTGGGCGGCGACGAGAACATCGGCCTGTCGCTGGCCATCGTCAGTGGCGTCACCATCACCCTCGCCTCCTTCCTGCTGGGCCGGGCGCTGAAACCCTTCCGGGACAGCGTCGAGGAGGCCCGTGAGTGGCAGGAGCCGGCCCGATGAGCGGCCTGGCTGAGGATCAGCGCCTCTCCCTCCCCTGGTTCGACCCGGCTCCGCCCTCTGCCGAGGACTGTGTCATTCCCCGGCTGATCGACCGCTGGGCCGCCGAAACGCCGGAGGTGGTCTTCATCCGCTTCGAGAGCGGCGAGACCTGGACCTGGGCCGAGACGCGCCGGCGAGCGTTATCAACCGCCGCCGCCCTGCAGGCGCGCGGCGTCAACGGCGGGGACATCGTCGCGGCCTGGGCCCCGAATGGACCGGCGCTGCTGCGTGCCTGGTTTGGCGCCAACTATGCGGGCGCGGTGCTGGCGCCCATCAACACCAGTTTCCGCGGCAAGCTGCTGGAACACGCCATCGGCAAGACCGGCGCGAAGGTGATGATCGTCCACCCCGATCTCGCGCCCCGTCTGGAGGGCCTGTCGCTGGGTGCAGCCGAACGTCTGATCCTGACCGGGCCTTCCGCGCCCTTGAACCTGCCCGTAAAGATCGAGGTCGCGTCCGCTCTGGACGGCGATCCCGCCGCCTGCACCCCCGTGCCCCAGCATCCCTGGGACCCCCCGGTGATCATCTTCACCTCCGGCACCACCGGTCCGTCGAAAGCGGTGATCACCTCCTATGTTCAGGAGTGGACCACGGCCAAGGTGACCTACGGCTATATGGTCCAGTCCGACCGGATGCTGGTGAACCTGCCGATGTTCCACGTCGGCGGCATCGCGGCGATCACGGCGGCGGTGGCCTGCGGAGGCTCGGTGGCCCTGTTCGAGGCCTTCGACACGCGCCGGTTCTGGGAAACGGTGCGCGAGACGGGCTCGACCGTCTGCTCCGGCCTGATCGGGGCCCTCACCTCCTTCCTGATGAAGGAGCCGCCGAAGGCCGACGACGCCGACAATCCCCTTCGCATGGTGACCCTGTCACCGATCAACGAGGATACGGCCGCGCTCGGAAAGCGGTTCGGTTTCGACTACCTGTCCGGGTTCAACATGACGGAGGTGTCGGGCCCGCTGATCAGCGCAGTCAACGATCCGGTGATGCGCTCCTGCGGTCGGGTGCGCGTCGGCATGGAGTGCCGCATCGTGGACGACCAGGACAACGAGGTTCCACACGGCCAGCCCGGCGAACTGGTGATCCGCTCGGACAATCCCTGGACGCTGTTCAGCGGTTACCTCGGCGATCCGGAGGCGACGGCCCGGGCCTGGCGCAACGGCTGGTTCCACACCGGCGATCTGATGTGGCGCGACGCCGAGGGCTGCTTCTTCTTCGTCGATCGCAAGAAGGATGCGATCCGCCGACGCGGCGAGAACATGTCCTCGCTGGAGATCGAGATCGAGGTCGTCGCCCACCCGGCCGTCCGCGAATGCGCCGCCTACGGCGTCGACCTCCCAGGCGGCGAACAGGAGGTCATGGTGGCCGTGGCGCCTGTCGACGGGGCCCGGATCGACCCGCGCGAATTGATCGAATGGCTGATCCCGCGCATGACCCATTTCATGGTGCCTCGCTACGTCCGGGTCGAAACCGCACTGCCCAAGACCCCGACCAACAAGATCCAGAAGACCGGCCTGCGCGACCAGGGCGTCACCGCCGCGACCTTCGACCGGGAGGCGGCCGGGCTGGTGGTTCGACGTCAGAAATTGTCGGTTGCTTGATAAGACCTGACGGCGGCGCCTAATAGGGAGAATGTCCCGCATCGCGCCGAAAATTCGTCTGGTTCCAAAGAGCTCCGTCAACCGGGCCCTCAATGCTTTGGGCGATCGATGGAGCCTGTTGGTCGTCCAGGAGGCCTTTCTGGGGGCCACACGGTTCGAGGAATTCCATGCCCGTCTGGGCGGCGCCCGCTCGACCCTGTCCAGCCGGCTCGCCGCCCTCGAGCGCCACGGCATCCTGGTCAAGAAGCCCCACCGCGACGAGGGTGTGCGCATGGCCTATCACCTGACGCCGCGCGGCCTCGGCCTGTTCGATTCCATGATGCTGATGTGGGGCTGGGGCGTGCGCTGGGGCGTGACCGGCGGCCGGGCCCCGACCGTCTTCTCCCACACGGAGTGCGGCAAGCCCATGCTGCCCGAACTACGCTGTGGCGGCTGTGGCGAGCCCCTCACCCTGCACACCTGCACCTACACCGAAGGTCCCGGACAGGGGATGGAGCGGTTGCCCGTGCAGCGGATGCATCGTCGCCGCCAGCCGAACGATGAGGCGCCGACTATCGAACTGGTCGATCTGCTCGGCGACCGCTGGACTGCCCTTGTGGTCAGCGTCCAGTATTTCGGCCTGCACCGCTTCGACGAGATCCAGGGCGTTCTCGGCATCGCTTCCAACATCCTGACCGACCGTCTGCGAACACTGGAGATGTCGGGGATCTTCGAGCGACGCCTCTATGAAATGACGCCGCCCCGCTATCAGTACCGGCTCACCAAGAAGGGCCAGGACCTCTATCCCCATGCCCTGGCCATGATGACCTGGGCCGACACCCACCTGAAAGATCGGGCCGGGCCGCCCGTCAAGATCCGGCACGTCTGCGGAGAGCCGCTGAATCCGCAGATCAGTTGCAGCGCATGCAAGGGCCGTCTGACACTCGAGACGGTGGTGATGAAGGCGGGGCGGATCAAGACTTCGGCGTGAGGTCAGTCCGGGTTTGAAAGCGACCTCACAGCGCTTGCATTAGCAGACTTATGGTCCTAGCGTTTCTCCAACGAGAACGCATGGGAGACGACGCGTGGCTGACAACATGAAGGTCGTGGAGGCCATGATGGCCGCCTGGAAGAAGCGCGACGTGGAGGGCTTCATCGCCACCCTCGCCGACGACATCGAATACCACTGGCACCCGACCAAACGTCCGGCCGTCGGCAAGGACAAGATGCGGAAATTCCTCTCCAACTACGAGGCCGGCTTCGACCAGCAGGAGTGGCGCGTCACCCATTCAGCCGAAAACGGCGAAGTCCTGTTCGTCGAGGGCATGGAGGTCCTGGTCGATCGCGCGACCGGCGTGAAGATGGACAACCCCTTCGTCCAGGTCTTCCAGGTCCGCGACGGCCTGATCTACCGGATGCGCGACTACTACGACACGTCGCAGGTCCATGCCCCGGCGAAGCCTGAGACCCAGGCGGCGTCGGCGTGAGCACGCCGATCGAGCGTCTGCGGGCGCTCATGGCCGTGTCGGAGGCGCGCGACAAACCCGCCTTCCTCGACTTCTTCGCCGACGACGTCGAGTACCACTACCACGTCGGCACCCGCCCCCTGATCGGGAAGGACTGGGTCGATAAATTCATCACCAAATACTGGGCCAACCACTCGGCGACGAAGTGGACGCTCGTGAACTGGGCCGAGAACGGAGACATGGTCCTGACCGAGGGGCAGGAGGACTACGTCAACGCCGACGGCGTCAGCGTCTCCCATCCGTACATGGGCATCATCGAGTTCCGGGACGGCCAGATCGTCGCCTGGCGCGACTATTTTCAGATGAAGGACCCGGCCGCCGCCTAGAACCGCCCGGACTAGGTTTGGAGACTAAACCAATAACTTGTAAGTTTTTGATACGAGGTTGCATTCGGAATTGCACTCCGTGGACTCGGTGCTCTCCGAGTGCAATTCGCGCCTCTAGACGGCCTGCATCCGCTCGGCCCGCAAGGCCGAGCGGCGCACCTTGCCCGCATCGTCGCGCAGCCGTTCTGTCGTGACCTCCAGCGAGCGCGGCCGCTTGTAGGGCGCGATCTTCTCGGCAAGGAAGGCGTTCAGCGCCGCCTCGTCGAGCACCCCGTCCGCCGTCTCTACGATCGCATGCACCCGCTGGCCGAAATCCGCGTCTGGCAACCCCACCACCACGCTGCACTGGACGCCCGGGAAGCTGTCGATCGCTGCCTCGACCTCGGCCGGATAGACGTTGGCCCCGCCCGAGACGATCATGTCCACCCGCCGGTCGGCCAGATACAGCCAGCCGTCCTCGTCGACATAGCCCATGTCGCCCAGGGTCTCGAATGTCCCGTTCGCGCGCGGCTCGGCGCCGAGGTATTTGTAGGTCGTCCCCTGCCCCCGCAGCGGCATGAAATAGATCTCGCCGACCTCACCCGGTGCGCAGGGCTGACCGGCCTCGCCGAGCACCTTCATCTCGTAGCCCGGCAGCACCTTGCCGACCGAGCCGGGGTGATCCAGCCATTCGACGCCGCGAATGCCGGTGCCGCCCAGGGCTTCGGTGCCGGTGTAGATTTCCCAGACTGTTTCCGGTCCGACCCAGTCGATCCACTTCTGTTTCAGCCACGGCGGACAGGCGGCGGCGATATGCATGACGGCGTCCACCGACGACATGTCGTACTTCGCCTTCACCTCGTCCGGCAGGGACCAGATGCGGTGCATCATGGTCGGCACCTGGAACAGCCAACTGACCTTGTACCGATCGACCAGCCGCAGCGTCTCTTCCGCGTCGAAGCGCGGCATCAGGATGATGTGCACGCCCCAGCCCATGGCCAGACAGGTCATGCCGAACGGCGCCGCATGATAGAGCGGCCCGGGGTTCAGCAGCACGTCCTCGGGGATCATGCCGAGCAGCAGGATGTCGGGATCCGCCATCGCCGGGGCCATGTCGACGATCACCTTGGGCCGGCCCGTCGAGCCGCCGCTGGCGATGGCCTTGAGGTGTTTCGATGCGATCTCCGGCAAGGGAGAGGCGTCGGCCGAGGCGTCCCAGGTCTCCGCCTCCGACAGCCGCTTCGTCGCGCCTGCCTTGGCCGCATCGTCGATGACGATCAGGCGCGGCTGGAGCAGTTCGACTATCCCCGCCAGCTCTGCCGCCGGCAGCTTGTGCGACAGGGGCGCCGGCGTGGCGCCGAGCGCCCATACCGCGAACGCCAGCTCCAGGAACGCCGGACAGTTGGGCAGGGCGATGGCGACGAAGTCCCCCTCGACCACCCCCGCATTCTGCAACGTCCGCGCCCGCCGGTTGACCCGGTCCGCGAGCTCGCGCCGCGTCAGGGTCACGCCTTCGAAGGTCAGGGCCGGGCGGTCAGGATCACGGTCCGCCTGGATGTTCAACAGCATGCCGACCGCCCGCACCCCTGACAGGTCTGTCATCGCCGTCGACAGGGTGCGGGGGCGGTTCGGACGACGCATCGGGGATTCCATCAGGCGGTGTTCGTCCCGCCAGCCGCCGCCACGCGCTTGGGCGGCCACGGTATCAGGGGACTGGTCCGGGCAATGTAATCCGCATATCCGGGCCGATGATAGGTCAGCCGCTTCTCGTACGAGGGACCTCCCGAATATTTGAGGAACAGCACCAGCAGCAGCAGTGGCCCGACGATGCCGAAAAGGCCCAGCGTCGTCTCGGCGGCGATGCCGAACAGACCGAACCAGGTGCACAGATCGCCGAAATAGTTGGGGTGCCGCGTATAACGCCAAAGGCCGCTGTCGAACACCTTGCCTGCGTTGGCCGGGTCCGCCTTGAACTTCACAAGCTGATAATCGGCCAGGCTCTCGAAGCAGATGCCGAACACCACGAGCGCGGCGCACGCCCAGCCCAGGGTCCCGACCTCCACCGGCGTCGACGACATCTGACCCAGTTGCACAGGCAGGCTGGTCGCCCACAGGATCGGCGCCTGGGTCATGAAGACCAGGCGCCAGGACGCCTTGCCGAAGCTCCAGCCCTTCACGTCCATGGCCCGGTCCAGCATCTTCACATAGCGCCTGTCCGGCCCGTGCGAGCGCCAGCGCCAGAGGATGTAGAGCCCAAGTCGCAGCCCCCAGACGCAGGTCAGGACGGTCATCAACTGCATCCGCTCGGGCGCGCCGTCGGCCATGAAGAAGGTCGTCACCGCCATCAGGGCCAGGCCCAGCGCCCACCAGGCGTCAATGAAGGACACGTCCTTGATGGCGCACCCGACCCGCCACAGGATCACGAAGGACGCCAGCGCGATCAGGAAGTTGATCCCGAGAATGCTCAGGATTTCGGTGATGGGCGGCATGGTCTGGTCTCCCCCTTGTTGATCCGGCGTCTAGCGGCCGGTCGACAGTTCCTTGGCGTGCAGCATCTTGGCCATGCCCCGCTCCATCCCCTTGGGATCGCGGGCCAGGGCGGCGCGGCTCTCGATCGCGAACCGGTCGGTGTCGATCTCGTCGACGCCCCGGGTGATGCCCTTCATGGCGGCGCGGGCGATATCCTCAGGCGCCTCCTTGGAGCCTTTCACATGCGAGGCCATCCGGGTGTCGACCGAGCCGACGATCAGGGAGGTGACGCTCGTCCCCTGGCCGGCCAGCTCGGCGCGGATACAGGACCCGGCGGCGCGCATGGCGAACTTGGACGGGCTGTAGCCGCCCATGTTGGGCACGGCGACGATGCCTGCCACCGACAGGACGTTCAGGATCGCCCCGCCGCCGTTGGCCTTCAGCACCGGCGCGAAGGCGCGGGACATGGCGACGGGACCGAAATAGTTGACCTCCATCTCCTCGCGCATCGCCGACATGTCGTCGGCGCCGATCAGGCACTTGCCCGTTGAGACGCCGGCATTGTTGACCAACACGGACACATCGGGACAGGCGGCGGCCGCCTCGACGATCTGGTCCGGCTTCAACACGTCGAGACGCACAGCGAAGACCTTGCCCGGGTACTGATCGACGAGATGCTGGGCCGAGGCGGGATCGCGGGCGGCGGCATAGACTTTGGCCGCTCCCTGCTCGATCAGCACATGCACGAAACCTTCGCCGATGCCTCGGTTTGCACCGGTGACGATGGCGACGCAGCCCTGAACTTCCATGCTCACGATCCTCAGGCGGCGGGCGTGTAGAGAATGTCGTCGGGCTTCTTGCCGCCCCGGCGGAGCAGTGACGGGTCTCTGGTGATCGCCCCGCGCGCCCAGGTCTCGGAAAGCTCGTGTTCCTCGTTCCATTCCCAGCACATATTGCGGCGCTTGATGCGCCACTCCGAGCCGCGCTTCTCCATGTGGTCGACGCAGCGGGCCAGGGTCCGGGTGTCGAATTCATTACCCTTAACCGTCAGGCGCGAGGCGGTCAGAATGTAGGTCTCGGCGATGGCCGTGGTCGGTCCCGTCATGTCGATGACCATGTTCATGGCCAGGTGGTTCATCAGCCCGGCCTTGGGCAGTCGCTCCTTGATCACGGCCACCCATTCGGACGCTGGCCCGTCGAAGGTCCCGCCATGATCCTCCCAGCCGTCGGGCCAGTAGGCGCGTTCAACGAGGTCGAGGTCGGCGCGATCACAGCCGCGAAGGAACTTCAGCAGCACCTCCTCGATCGCCTTCTTGTCGAGCAGAGCGTGCACCTCGGGGTCGCGGTCGACCATCCTGATATCCTCCGATGACCGTTATTCAGTCTTGAAACGAAAGTGACATAGCTTGCGTTAGCGGGCAAGTCGGCTTGACCGGTCTAGAGCCTCAGCAGGCCCGGCGGCGCCGCGACGACGCGCGGGAGGGCCTGGGTCACCATGGCCGCCACGGCGAACTGTTCGGGCCGGGTGCGGACGCTGTCGGGGGCCGTGTCGACCAGATCCATGGCGATGCGGACGCCAGGCAGGCCGTCGATCTCGATCTCCCAGTGCGGCTTGCCGGCGAACGGCGCCTGGACCGGATCCATGATCCAGTTGACCTCGTGGGTGATGCGCCGGACGCCGTCGATCAGGCCGTGCACGCGCCAGGTCGTCGCCGAGACCGTGCCCTTGGGAATGACCCCCGCGGCGATGGTCAGGTCCCGCTCAGCCAGGCTGACTTCATGGTCCGGTTCGAACCGGTCGAGCGACAGGCCGAGCCTCTGGGCCAGCCCCTCGACACTCTGGGAGAACATGGCCGTGAAAGTCTCGGCCAGCGGCCCGTTCGTCAGATCGATCGCTCCAGCCGCAGAGCCGAAACCCAGGGCCCCGAAAACATAGTCGGGGTTTGGAACCGTTGTGCAGTCGATGATTTCGCGGGTCGCGATGTTGCGGTGCGACAGGCACAGGGCGACGGCGTTGACCGCCATCCGCTCCGCCACCCAGCCCGGATTGACGCCGGTCCCCGCCAGGGTCACCCCGCCCTTGAGCGCGCTGTCCGCCAGCCCGTTCGCGTAGCCGAGGCCCAGGGCAGCGGGCTCGAAATAGTGGTTGATGCTGACGACGTTCTTGCCGGATTCCAGCAGCCGCTTCACGTCGGCATCATGCCCGACATAGGGTGCAGACAGCATCGGGGCGTGGATCACCACGTCAGCGTCGACCGCCAGGATCTCGTCGATCGAACGGGTCGCGATCACCCCCGTCTCGGGCCGCCGCGCAATGTCGCCGGCGTCGCGTCCGGCCTTGGCCTCGCCGTAGACGAACAGGCCGACCAGCTGGAACCGGTCGTCGTCCAGCACGGCCCGCAGACAGGCCTTGCCCATCGAGCCGGTCGCCCACTGGATCACCCGGATGGGTCTGGTCATCGCGCCTCCCGACGCAGTCGACGCGTCTTCTGCATCAACGGTGAAGCGATAAGTCCATAAACGCAAGCTGCTTGCCAAGCGCCTCCGAACGATTAGTGTGCTTACGCAAGCGACAGCGGGTCGCGCGGAGAGACGTCCATGGCCGAGCCCCCCTTCTGGCAGGCGCTGATGAAGTCGGTGAATTTCTACGCCCGCTTCGCGCCGTCCTTCACCCGCGTCGGCTATGTCGCGCGCGGCCTGCCGTTCAAGCCGGTGAAGGCGAACTACGCCGGCCAGAACTGGCTGGTGACCGGCGCGACGGGCGGCCTCGGCAAGGCCACGGCGCTGCGCGCCACCGCCAAGGGCGCGACCGTCTACGCCGTCGGCCGCAATGTACAGGCGCTGGGCGACCTGGTGCGTGAGGCCAAAGGCCCCGGCAAGATCGTGCCCGTCACCTGCGACCTCGCATCGATGGCCGCCGTCGCCGGCCTGTCGAAACGGCCAGAGATCGCCGCGGTGAAGTTCGACGTTGTCGTCAACAACGTCGGCCTCCTGATGCGCCACTATCAGCCGACACACGAGGGGCTGGAGACCTCCTACGCCACCAACCTGCTGGGCCACTGGATCCTGACCGAGGACCTGCACAGGGCCGGCGAACTCAAGCCCGGCGCGGCGATTATCAACGTCGTCTCCGGCGGCCTCTATAACCTCGGCCTCAACAAGAAGATGCTCAACATTCCCGAGGAGCATTTCAACGGTTTCGCCGCCTATGCCGCCCACAAGCGCGCACAACTGGCCCTTGCCGAGCACTGGCGCGCCGCCTGGGCCGCCGAGGGGATCAGGACCTACGCCGTCCACCCCGGCTGGGCCGACACCGCCGGCGTGAAGACCAGCCTGCCGAAGTTCCGCAAGATCCTCGCCCCGATCCTGAGGAACGACCACGAGGGCGCCGACACCATCGACTGGCTGGCCGCGACCCGTCCGCCCGAGGTCGTCGACGAGATCTGGTTCGACCGCAAACCTCGCACGGCTCACGCCTATCCGCATACCCGGAACCCGCGCACGACCATCCCCGACATCGTCGCCTTCCTCAAGGCCGACCGGCAGCGTCTGGCGGTCTGAAGCCTTGCCGCCGCCGTCCCGATCCGCGATGGATCAGGGATGGCGAGCGACACGACATCGACCGAGGGCTGGCGGTTCTGGATCGACCGGGGCGGCACCTTCACCGACATCGTCGCCCGTGCGCCCGACGGCGCCCTGACCACGGCCAAGCTCCTTTCGGACAGCCCCGATCAATACGAGGACGCCGCCGTCGAGGGCGTGCGCCGCATCCTCGGCGCCGGTCCCGGCCCCCTGCCGGCGGGCGTCGTCTCCGACATCCGCATGGGCACGACGGTGGCGACCAACGCCCTGCTCGAACGCAAGGGCGAGCCTACGGTCCTGGCCATCACGCGCGGCTTCGGTGATGCGCTGCGTATCGGCTGGCAGGCCCGGCCCGACATCTTCGCCCGCCATGTCGTCCTGCCCGAGCCGCTGCACGACCGGGTCATCGAGATCGAGGAACGCGTCCGGGCCGACGGGGCCATCGACCGCCCGCTGGACGAGGCTTCGGCTCACCAGGCCCTGACCGCCGCCTTTGCCGACGGCTACCGCGCCCTGGCCATCGTCCTCGTCCACGGCTGGCGCTTCACCGGTCACGAGACCCGCCTCGCGGGGATCGCCCGCGAGATCGGCTTCAGCCAGATCTCGGTCAGCCATGAGGTCGGCGCACTGATCAAGCTGATCGGGCGCGGCGATACGACGGTGGCCGACGCCTATCTGTCGCCGGTGCTCGACGCCTATGTCGCCCGCGTCGGTCGCGCGCTCGGCCCCGACGTCCCCCTGATGTTCATGCAGTCGTCCGGCGGCCTCGCCAGCCCCTCCGCCTTCCGGGGCAAGGACGCCATCCTGTCCGGCCCGGCCGGCGGGGTGGTCGGCATGGCGGCGACGGCCGGGGCCGCCGGCTTCGATCGCGTCATCGGCTTCGACATGGGCGGCACCTCGACCGACGTGTCCCACTATGCCGGTTCGTTCGAGCGGACCTCCGACGCCGTGGTCGCGGGCGTGCGGCTGAGGGCGCCCATGCTGTCGATCCACACCGTGGCGGCCGGCGGGGGCTCCATCTGCCGCTTCGACGGATCGCGCCTGCGCGTCGGCCCCGAGTCCGCCGGTGCCGTGCCCGGCCCCGCCGCCTACCGTCGCGGCGGCCCCCTGACTGTGACCGACTGCAACGTCCTGCTGGGCAAGCTCCGCTCCGGGTTCTTCCCCGCCGTCTTCGGCCCGAGCGGCGACCAGCCGCTGGACCACGCCGCCGTGGCCAGGAAGTTCGACGCCCTCGCCGCCGAGGTCGCCGAAGCCACCGGCCGCCCGACCGACCCTCTGGATCTTGCCGAAGGCTTCGTCGCCATCGCCGTCCAGAACATGGCGGAGGCGATCAAGTCGATCTCCATCCAGCGGGGCCATGACCTGACCGGCTATATCCTGAACTGTTTCGGCGGCGCCGGGGGGCAACACGCCTGCCTCGTCGCCGACGCCCTGGGCATGACGACGGTGATGCTGCATCCGTTTGCAGGCGTCCTGTCCGCCTACGGAATGGGCCTGGCCTCGGTGCGGACCATCCGCCAGACGACTGTCGCCGCACCGCTCATCTCCCTGTCCGACCCCGTCTTCACCGAGCGCATCGCCGCCCTCGACACCGAGGCCCGCTCCGACCTCCTGGCCCAGGGTCTGCCCGCCGCCTCCATCACCACCGAGGCCCGCGCCGAGATCAAGTTCGCTGGCAGCGACACCCCCCTGACCGTCGCCTTCGGCCCCGCCGCCGACATGGCCGCCGCGTTCGGGACCCTGCACCGCCAGCGCTTCGGCTTCTTCGCCGAGGACAAGGCGCTGATCGTGGACATGCTGGAGGTGGAGGCAATCAGTTCTCCCTCCCCTTTATGGGGAGGGACAGGCGGCGAAGCCGCCAGGGTGGGGTCCGAGTCGAGAGTTCGCACGGGCGGACAAACCCCACCCGGCCTCGCTGCGCTCAGCCACCCTCCCCACAAGGGGGAGGGAGAAGTCAGAGTCCGCCTCGCCGGCGCCGAGCACGACACCCCCGTCCACCACCGCGACCATCTGGCTACCGACACCCAGATCCCCGGCCCCGCCGTGATCCTCGAATCCACCGGCACCACGATCGTCGAACCCGGCTGGTCCGCCCGCGTCGACGCCTCGGCCAACCTGATCCTTGAGCGCACCACCCCGCTCGCCAACCGCGCCCACGTCGGAACCCACGCCGACCCCATCCTGCTGGAGGTGTTCAACAGTCGCTTCATGGCCTGCGCCGAACAGATGGGAGAGGCCCTGCGCGCCACCGCCTGGTCGGTGAACATCAAGGAGCGGCTCGACTTTTCCTGCGCCATCTTCGACAGCGCGGGCGCCCTGATCGCCAACGCCCCGCACATTCCCGTCCACCTCGGCTCGATGGGCGAGAGCATCCGCGTCGTCATCGCCTCGCGCGGTGCGGCCCTGAAGCCGGGCGACGTTGTCATGCTGAACGCCCCCTATAATGGCGGCACCCATCTGCCCGACATCACCGTCATCATGCCGGTCTTCCTCGACGCAGAGGCGGCGCCCGCCTTCTTCGTCGCCGCGCGCGGCCACCACGCCGACGTCGGCGGCATCACGCCCGGCTCCATGCCCGCCTCCTCCACCACGGTCGAACAGGAGGGCGTCCTGATCGACGACTTCCTGCTGGTCGAGGGCGGCCGCCTCCGCGACGCCGAAACCCGCGCCCTGTTCGCCTCGGGTCCCTGGCCGTCGCGCAACGTCGATCAGAACATGGCCGACCTGAAGGCTCAGGTCGCCTCCTGCCAGCGCGGGGCCGATGAGCTCAACCGCATGGTCGTCGAGTTCGGCCGCCCGGTGGTCGAGGCCTATATGGCACACGTCCAGTCCAACGCCGAGGAAGCCGTCCGCCGCGCCATTGCCGCCCTGAAGCCGGGCTCATTCGCCTACGAGATGGACGACGGCGCCGTCATCTGCGTCCGCATCGACGTAGACGCAGAGGCCCGTACGGCGACCGTCGACTTCACCGGAACCAGCGACCAGCGCCCCACCAACTTCAACGCCCCCCTGTCGATCACCCGGGCGGCGACCCTCTATGTCTTCCGGACCCTGGTGGACGACGCCATCCCGCTGAACGAGGGCTGTATGAAGCCCATCACATTGATCGTGCCGGAGCGGTCGATGCTGAACCCCCGCTATCCGGCGGCGGTCGTCGCCGGCAACGTCGAGACCAGCCAGGCGGTGGTCGATACCCTGTACGGCGCGCTCGGCATCCTTGCCGCCAGTCAGGGCACGATGAACAACTTCACCTTCGGCGATGCGACCCGCCAGTATTACGAGACGATCGCCGGCGGCGCGGGCGCCGGCCCGAACGCTCCGGGCGCCAGCGCTGTCCAGAGCCACATGACCAACAGCCGCCTGACCGATCCCGAGGTGCTGGAAACCCGCTTCCCGGTGTTGCTGGAAGAGTTCTCGATTCGCCGAGGCTCCGGCGGCGCGGGCGCGGCGAGAGGCGGCGACGGCGCGACCCGCCGCGTTCGCTTCCTCGAACCGATGACCGCCGCCATCCTGTCCGGCCACCGCCGCATCGCGCCGTTCGGGGCGGCGGGCGGCGAACCCGGCTCGGTCGGGGCGAACCGCATCGAGCGGGCGGACGGGTCAGTGGAAATCCTGGGCTCGACCGCCGAAACCTCCATGCAGCCCGGCGACGTCTTCGTCATCCAGACCCCCGGCGGCGGCGGGTTCGGCAAGCGCTGAACCCACCTCCGTGCACCCCGGCGAAGGCCGGGGTCCAGATCCCGGACCCGGTCGACGGGATGAGCCTTCGGGTCTCTCGTCCAGGAGAGCGTCTGCCATCTGGACCCCGGCCTTCGCCGGGGTGCACGGTGTGAATTGAATCGAGGGGGAAATCGTCGATGCTCGTGCTGCTCGGAATACTGGTCGTGGTCGCGGGCTTCGTAGCCAGGATCAACCCGCTGTTGGTCATCCTGGCCGCGGCCATCGTCACCGGCGTCTGCGCCGCCATTGCGCCCGGCGTCAGCGCGAGCGCCCTGGTCCAGGCCGGCGTCGCGACCCTGACCGCCTTCGGCGACGCCTTCAACGACAACCGCTATTTCCACGTCGTCTGGCTGATCCTGCCGGTCATCGGCCTGCTCGAACGGGCGGGCCTGCAGGAGCGCGCCCGCATGTCGATCGCCAAGGTCCGCGCCGCCTCGGCCGGTCGCCTCCTGATCGCCTATCTCATCCTCCGCCAGGCGACCTCGGCGCTGGGCCTGACCTCGCTCGGCGGCCACCCCCAGATGGTTCGTCCCCTTGTCGCCCCCATGGCCGAAGGCGCCGCCGAGGTCGAGGCCGGCGGGACCCTGCCCGACCCGGTCCGCTACCGCATCCGGGGCATGTCGGCCGCGACCGACAACATCGGCCTGTTCTTCGGCGAGGACATCTTCATCGCCATCGGCTCCATCATCCTGATGGTCGGCTTCCTCGAACAGGCCGGCATCATCGTCGAGCCGCTGCAGCTGTCGGTCTGGGCCATCCCCACCGCCATCGCCGCCTTCCTCATCCACGGCGCCCGCCTGCTGGTCTTCGACCGGTCGATCCGCAAGGCGATCTCCGACGCCCGCACGGAGACGGGCCAATGATCACCCTGGATCAGGTCTATATCCTCGTCGGACTGATGTTCCTGGCCTTCGCCATCCTGACGCTGCGCGACCCCGCCCACCCGACGCGGATCCGCAGCGCCCTGTTCTGGGGCCTGCTGGCCGGGTCCATGCTGTTCGGGTCGTATCTCGGCGGCCTGGGCAACGGCCTGCTGGTCGTCGCCCTCGTTGCGCTCGGCGGCCTGTCGAAGCTCGGCGTCGGCAAGCCCGAAACCACCACGACGGAGGAACGCCGCGAGGGCGCCGCCCGGCGCGGCGACGGACTGTTCCTGCCCGCCCTGATCGTCCCGGTCGTCGCCGTCGGCGGGACCCTCGCCGCCAAACATACCGGCTGGGGCGAGGCCCTGTTCTCCTCGACCCAGACGACCCTGATTGCCCTCGCGCTCGGCTGTCTGATCGCCCTCGGCGCCGCCATGGCCTGGCTGCGGCCGCCGGCCGCCGCGCCGCTCCATGAAGGGCGCCGCTTGATCGATTCCATCGGCTGGGCCGTGCTCCTGCCCCAGATGCTGGCCGCCTTGGGCGCCATCTTCCTGGCCTCCAACGTCGGCGGCGTGGTCGGAGAGGTGGTGACCCAGGCCGTGCCGATGAGTTCGCCCCTGATCGCCGTCCTCGCCTACTGCCTCGGCATGGCCCTGTTCACCGTCATCATGGGCAATGCCTTCGCCGCCTTCCCGGTCATGACCGCCGCCATCGGCCTGCCGTTCGTGGTCGGACAGTTCGGCGGCGACCCGGCCATCGTCTGCGCCATCGGCATGCTGGCCGGCTTCTGCGGCACCCTGCTGACGCCCATGGCCGCCAACTTCAACGTCGTGCCGGCGAACCTGCTGGAGCTGCCCGACCGCAACGCCGCCTTCAACGGCGTCATCCGCGCCCAGGCCCCGACCGCCCTGATCCTTCTCGGGGTCAACATCGCCCTGATGTATTTCCTAGCCTTCCGGTTCTGACATGTCCAAAGCTCTCGACGCCGCCACGGCAGGCCGCTTCGCCCGCGCCGCCCTCGGCCATGTGACGAAGGCGTATCCAAACAAGCTGGATCACGTCCTGAACGGGCCGGAGGACGCGCTTGGCCCGCGCGCCCTGCATCCGGTCTTCTTCGGCAGTTTCGACTGGCACTCCTGCGTCCACGGCTGGTGGACCCTGTTCACCCTGCGCCGCCTGCATCCGGACATGACCGAGGCCGTCGCCATCGCCGATCTGGCAGACGAGCTGTTCACGCCCCCCAACGTCGCGGCGGAGGTCGCCTATCTCGACCGGCCCAACGCCCGAGGCTTCGAGCGCCCCTACGGCTGGGGCTGGCTGCTGATGCTGCAGGCCGAGCTGCGTCGCCACCCTGACCCGCGCGGCCGCGCCTGGGCCGAGATCCTGCGACCACTGGCCGAGGCCTTCGCCGACCGGTTCAAGGCCTTTCTGCCGATCTCGACCTATCCCGTGCGGACCGGGACCCACTACAACACCGCCTTCGCCCTGCGGCTCGCGCTCGACTACGCGGAGAGCGCTGCCGACGCGGAGTTGGCCGACCTTTGCCATGCCGCTGCCCTGCGCTGGTATTCCGGCGATCGCGGCTGCCAGGCCTGGGAGCCGTCGCAGGACGAGTTCCTGTCGCCGACGCTGATGGTCTCGGAACTGATGCGGCGCGTGATGCAGGATCAGGACTTCGGATCCTGGTTCGATCTCTATCTTCCGCGCCTCGAACAGCGCGAGCCCGCGACCCTGTTCGCCCCCGCCACGGTCAGCGACCGGTCGGACGGCAAGATCGCCCATCTGGATGGCTTGAACCTCAGCCGGGCCTGGTGCTGGCGCGGCGTCGCATCGTCGCTGGCGTCGGATGACCCTTGTCGCCCCGTCGCCCTGAAGGCGGCAGAGGTCCACCTCAACGCCGCCCTGCCGCATGTCACCGGCGACTATATGGGCGAGCACTGGCTCGCCAGTTTCGCTCTCCTGGCCCTGCTCGCCGAACCGGATTGAGACAGGCGTCTCCAGCACTACAGGCAAAAGAAAGGGGCGGCCGATACCATCGGCCGCCCCCAACTTTTTAGCTTCGACGCGCCTTTAGAAGCGGGCGGTCACGCCGACGTAGTAGCGGCGGCCGAGCACGTCATAGGCGGACGGATCGGTGTTGGCCGCGACGGCTGGCGCATAAACGGGCGGCATTTCGTCGGTCAGGTTGTTGATGCCGGCGCGGATCGCGACGGTGTCGTTCACGGCCCAGGAGCCGTTCAGGTCGAAGTAGTCGATCGCGTCGATGACCTGGGCGCGGTTGTTGAAGTTCGCGGCCGAGCCCTGGTAGCGCCAGCGAACGCCGAGGCCGAAGGAGCCCATGTTCCAGTTGACGGCGGTCAGCGACTTCCACTCAGGCAGGGTCAGGCCGAAGGAGTTCGACAGGGTGCCCGTGCGGTCCGTGAAAGTGCCGCCCGGCAGGTCCTGACGCTTGTACTCTTCCAGCTTGGTGCCCGTGACGTTGACGGCCAGCGAGCCCCAGTCCGGCAGACCGAGGTCAACCAGAGCAGCGCGCCAGTCGACCTGGAAGTCGATGCCCGAGGTCACGAGCGCGCCCAGGTTGGCGTTGGTTTCGAACGTGTTCGAAACCTGGCCCGAGGCGCGGTCGCGGCTGAACAGCTGGCAGTAGACGTTGTTCGGATCGTAGGTCGTGTTGGACGCGCCATCGAAGTTGAAGCAGCGACGCAGCTGCTCGGTGACCGACACGGTGCCGACCACATTGGCGATCTCGATGTTGTAGTAGTCGACCGAACCCGAGAAGCCCGACAGCCAGGGGTTCTGGAACGGCGACTGCAGCACGACGCCGACGGTGTAGGAGTCGGCGGTTTCCTCGAACAGGCTCGGGTTGCCGCCCGACAGACCCGAAACCTGCTGGTTCGGGAAGGTGTATGTGTCGATGACCTGGCTCGGAACGCCCTGCGTGAGGCAGAGGGCGCGGACTGCGGCGTTGGTCGAGGCCGCCAGGTTGGAACCCGAGGTCGAGCGATAGGCGGTGCGGATGTCGCAGGGATCCGCTGACAAGGCCGGAGCGCCGCCCGAGGTCGGCGAACCGATCGACGGGAAGTTCAGGTTCTGCGGGCTGAACAGTTCGCCGATCGACGGAGCGCGAACGGCGCGCTGGATGCCGCCGCGAACGGTCAGACCGTCGAAGACGACCCAGTTGGCGTCCGCCTTGTAGGATTCGACCACGCCGACCGAGTCATAGCTGGAGACACGGTAGCCGAGGTTCGTTTCCAGGCGCTGGATGAACGGCAGATCGCGCAGCAGCGGGATCAGGATTTCGCCGTAGCCTTCGAACACCTGGTCCGAACCGGACAGGGAGTTCTGGGCGTTGAAGCCAGCGATGTCGTTCTGGGTCGTCAGGACCGTGGTCGTGCCGTTGAACGACGGCAGCAGCGCCGTGGCCGACAGCGAGGCGTCGGCGACGAAGTCGTAGTTCTGCTCACGGTAGGTGCCGCCCAAGGCGACGCGAACTTCACCGGCCGGCAGGTCGAAGACGCCGCCTTGCAGGTTCACTTCAAAGACGCGCTGGTCGTTGACGGTGGTGTTCTTCGATTTCCGACCGATGTAGGCTTGGCAAGCGGCGCTCAGGGTCGATTGACCGAACGGGTTGAAGCCGCCGGCGCAGAGGGACGCGCCGCCGTCAGCGGCATCGAGCAGACGCTGAACCGCCGAACGCGAGACGTTGCCGCTCTGGGTCGTGGTGTCGTCAACGCGGCCATAGGACAGATAGGCGTCGTAGGTCCAGTCACGCGTGCCTTCCAGATCGCCGCGGACGCCCGTGGTGAACTGATAGACGCTGACGGCTTCGTTGCCGACGCGCGAGCCCAGGGCGCTGAAGCGCTTGTCGAGGCGGAAGGTGCCGGCCGGGTTCGGACGGCTGTTCAGGACGGTACGCAGCTCCGACGAGATGAACGGGTTCGTCGAGGGGATACGGAAGCCCGTGGCCGTACCGGCAGCCGGCGTGGCGGCCAGCAGGTTCGAGGTCTCGTACTGCGAGAACAGGAACTCGGTATAGACCTCAACCGACGGGTTGATCTCATAGGAGGCTGCCGCGAAGGCGTTGTAGCGGTTCTGCGGCAGGACGCCGTAGTTCAGGGGGCCCGTATTGTAGGCGAAGTCTGTCTGCTGCAGCGGGCCTGCGGTGCGGAAGCCTTCGAAGTCGATGCCGCCCGGCGAAACGTAGTCGCGGGCGCCCTGATAGGTGAACAGCGTGCCGTTGTTGTTGAAGCCGAAGGTGTTGGAGTTCACGCCGCCGGTGATGAAGCCGCTGACCACGGCCGTCGTCGGCAGGTTCTGGGCGTCAAAGATGGTCGAACCTAGGGGCGAAGCGCCCGAGAAGCCCGAGATCGCCGAGAACGGGCGAGCTGCGTTGAAGATCGGCGAACGGTGCGAATAGTCGAACGACAGGACGGCGTGGCCGCGGTCGTCGCCGAACTTGCCGCCGATGGTCAGGTTGACCGAGTTGGTGTCGGCGTCGTTACGGTCGGTTTCGCCGTATTGGAAGTCCATCCGGACCCCCTCGAAATCGTCGTCGAGCAGGAAGTTCAGCACGCCGGCCACGGCGTCGGAGCCGTAGGTGGACGAGGCGCCGCCCGTGATCGTTTCGATCGAGCTGATCAGCGAGGTCGGCAGGACGTTCAGATCGACGACCGAAGAGGCGTTGGAGGCCACGATGCGGCGACCGTTCATCAGCACCAGGGTGCGGCCGGTGCCCAGGCCGCGCAGCTGCACGTTGGCCTGACCGCCGTTGGACGGGTTGTTGGACGTGGCGTTTGCGGCGGGCGTGAACTGCGGCAGGTCGTTGATCAGGGTGTCGATGTTGACCGAACCCGTGGCCTGGAAGTCCTCGGCGGTGACCGTGACGATCGGCGAGTTGGCGATATAGTCCTGACGGGCGATGCGCGAACCGGTCACGACGATGTCGTCGACCTGGTCATCATCGGCCTGTGCGGTCTGCGCCATGGCGGGCGCTGCCATCAGGGTCGCGGCGATCATCGCGCCGGCGAACATCGAGGTGCCGAGAAGTCGGCGGCGGTAGGTAGTATCGGTCAAAGGGGCTTCTCCATGAGCAGTCTGTTTTTAGGCCGGACCTTTGGCCCGCCCGTCCCGAAACTCGCGTGGACGCAAATCTGGAGCTTGCGCGGAGCGTTACCGCACACTGGGGCTCGGTCAATGAGGATGGCCGAAACGCGACGCTTTAGTAAAGGATTGTCACATTCAGACCACGCACCGGCCCCATTGCCGCTACGGGGAAAATATCGCGTAAGAAGCAGCGGGATCACTCTTCTCGGGAATATGAACATGCGCAAGAAAGCTCGACCTCTGACAGTGTCGGGGCTCATCCTGGCCGCGGCGGCTTTCGCCGCCCCTATGACCGGCCATGCGCAGGACGCGGCGACCGCCAGACCCGCGCTGCTCGAGGGTTTGCTGGCCTGTCGGGCGATCACGGCAACCGACGCGCGGCTGGCCTGTTTCGACGCCGCGACGGCCGCATTCGACACCGCCGAACAGCGGGGCGAGGTCACGGTGATCGACCGGATCCAGGCGCGCGAGACCCGCGCCCGCCTGTTCGGTCTCGACCTCGCCACCGCCAATCTGTTCGGGCGCCTGCGACAGGATGACCCGGTCGACGCGATCGAGACGACTTTAGCCAGCGGACGCCAGGATGGACGGGGCCAGTGGACCTTCGTCCTCGCCGACGGTGCGATCTGGCGTCAGATCGACATGGAGCGCGTCACCGCCCGTGTCGGGCCGGGGGCCGTGGTGCGCATCCGTCAGGGCGCGGTGGGCAGCTATCTGCTGAGCGTCGGCGGTGCGCGGTCGGTTCGCGTCCGTCGCGAACGCTGACCCTGCCGTAAAAGCCGTGAACGGCCATGGCCCCGAATCGACGGCGCGTCTCCAGACCCTGGAGCAGGCTGTCGCAGCCCGTCCCGCGAGCGCCGTGGCCGAGCACAATCTGGCCGCCGCCCTTGGGGACATGGGTGACGCCGAGGGGGCTCTGGCGGCTGTCCGGCGCGCCTTCGCCAAGGGCGGGGACGCGCCGGAGACCTGGCTGGTGTTCGCCCGCGCCCTGATGTCGTCGAGCCGGCTCGCAGAGGCCGAAGAGGCCCTGCGCCAGACCCTGATACGTCGACCGGACTATGCCGACGCCCTGCGGGACCAGGCCCAGCTCATCTGGATGCGGAGCGGTGACGCCCGTGCGGCTCTGGCCGCGATCGACGCCCGGCTCCAGTCGGCGCCGACCGCGCCGCTGGCCGGCCTGCGCGCAGGGATCGTGCGAGACATCGTGGGCGACGAGGCGGCCTACCGCGGGCTGGAACGGTGGCTGACCGGGCCCCACCCTGCGTCTCTCGACGCGACAGCCTCGGCCGCCGCCTCGGGATTCGATCCGGCCCTGGCCCTGAAGCATGCCGAGGCTGCGGCCGGCGCCGCGCCGGGCGATGCCGACGCCCGGGTGGCGCGGCTGGCGGCCCTGATGGCCTGCGGTCGATCCGGCGAGGCCCTGCCGGGACTGGATGCGCACCTTGCGACCACGCCGGGCGATCAGTACGCCCTCGCCCTGCGCTACGTCGCCTGGAGGGTGGTCGGCGACCCGCGCGCGCTTTCCGCCGACGACTATCGCCGGCTGACCGCCGCGTTCGATCTGGCCGGGCCCGTCGGCCAGGATCGCGAGGCGTGGCTGGCCGAAGCGACCGCCGGCCTGCGCGCCCTTCATCCTTTCCGGGCCCAACCCCTGGGCCAGTCCATCCGCTCCGGCGTGCAGGCTGCGCTGGACCCGCGTTTCGCCGGCGATCCGGCCATCGACGCGATCTTCAGCGCCCTGACAGACCCCATCCAAAGCTACATCGGCGCGATGGCCGGCCGGGACGACCCGATGAGCCGCCGTGCGGGTGGAGGCTTCGAGATCATCGGCGCCTGGTCCGTGCGGCTCACCGCCGGAGGGCGCCACAGCGACCACATCCATCCGAACGGCTGGGTCTCCTCGGCCCTGTATGTCCAGACCCCGGAGTTGTCGCCGGACCAGCCCAGAGCCGGCTGGTTGCGGTTTGGAGCCTGTCGGCTGGGCATCGGGCTGGAACTGGCTCCGGAACACTGGATCGAGCCGAAACCTGGCCGCGTCGCCCTGTTCCCATCCTGGATGTGGCACGGCACCGAGCCGTTCACGGGCGGCGGCGAGCGCCTGACCGTCGCATTCGACGTGCAGCCCAGGTGAGGCTGCCGCGCCGACCTGCGCTCAAGCAGCGAGGCTCCGCGAGCCGAGCTCTAGCGCCCTACCCTTAAATCGGCATCCGCATGATTTCCTGATAGGCGGAGATCACCTGGTCACGCACCGCGATCACGGTCTGCAGCGAAGCCTCGGCGCTGGAAATCGACGTGACCACGTCGATCATCGAGCCCTGCCCCTGAACGGCCTGGGTCATGTTGGTCTCGGCCACGCGCGTCTGTTGCGTCATGTCGCCCATGACATTGGACAGCATCTGCGAAAACTCGGGGCCGCCCGCGACCGCGGCGCCTGCCGTCGCTCCGCCGGCTCCCTGGGCCTGGGCATAGGCCCGGGCGGCCATCAAAGGGTTCATCGACATCGATCAGGCCCTATCGCTTGAGGATATCGAGGGTGCGGCTTTCCATCGACCGCGCCGTCTCGATGACGTTCAGATTGGCTTCGTAGGCCCGCTGCGCCTCGCGCATGTCCATGGCCTCGATCAGGGTGTCGACGTTGGGTCGCAGGACATAGCCTTCGCCGTCGGCCGCCGGATGGGTCGGGTCGTATTCACGGCGGAAGTCGCTCTGGTCCGGCCGAACCTCGGCCAGCGACACCCCGGTGGCGCCGTCGATGCCCCGCGCCTCGAAGACCGGGATCTGGCGGCGATAGGGATTGCCTCCGGCCGTCGGAGCCGTCGATTCCGCGTTGGCGATGTTCTCGGCGATGATCCGCATGCGCGACTGCTGCGCGGTCAGGGCGGAGGCGGCGACCGCCATGGCGCTGTTGCGCGGCGTGCCGTTGCGGCCGTTGATCGGATCACTCATCGGGTGCTTCCCTTACGGCTCATCGACCCGGAACCTTGGCCGCCAGGCCGATCATGGCCATCGCCTTGGTGTAGAGTCCGATCGCGGCGTCATAGGCCATGCGGCTCTCGGCCATCTTCAGCATCTGCTCCTCGACCACCACCGCATTGCCGTCGAGCGTGGTTTCGGAATCCGGCGAGGCCTCCGACGTGAAGCGGGCCACCGGCGCGCCGTTCGGTCCGCCGACAGGCATGTGGCTGGCCGAGGTCTGGACCATGCGCAGTCCTCCCCCGTCCCGCATGGCGGCGGCGAAGTCCGTCGGGGCTCTCAGGTCGCGGCCGACGTAGCCGGGCGTATCCGAGTTGGCGACATTCTGGGCGATCAGACGCTGGCGTTCGTCCAGCCAGGTCATGCGGCCCTTGATCTGGCTCAGAAGGGAGATGTCGGCGACGCCCATCGGGATCGTTTCCTTGATCGATGGGCAGAAAATGCCGCCTGTATGGTTAACGAGGGCTTATCTAAACGCGACGTTAACCACGTTGGTTAAAGTTCCCCGAGTTCTCCGGGGCCCTTCAGAATGAACTTCCTCGATCTCGCTCGCGCCATTTTCGGCCTCGCCTTCACCCTGGGCCTGATCGGCCTGGCCGCCTGGGCCGCGCGTCGCTATGCGCCCCAGTTGATGGCCAGGCTCAACGCCGAGCGCGGCGAGCGCCGGCTGAAGGTCGTCGAGACCCTGGTCCTCGACCCCGCCCGCCGCCTCGTCCTCGTCAGTATCGATGACGAGGAACGCCTCCTCCTGCTGGGCGAAGGCCGCGAGTTGATCGAGCCGCGAGGCATCGAGAAATGAGCGGACCGCACGATCTTCTCCCTCCCCGTTCGGGGAGGGTGGCTGAGCGAAGCGAAGGCCGGTGGGGGCGCCAAGGCAGGGCAAACTCCGCCCGCAGTCCTTCCGCCTTGCCCCCCCCACCCGGTCGCTCCGCGACCTCCCTCCCCCGCAGGGGGAGGGAGAAGTGGTTCGTCGTCCCCAACCGCGCGGAGTTCCTCAACGCGCTCAAGCTGTCCGCGATCACCACCCTGCTCTGCCTCATGTGGCCGCTGGCCGCCTTCGCCCAGGATGCGGCGGCCGCCGGCGGCGCGGGCGCAGCGATCAATGTCGATCTCGGCACCGGCGCAGGCCTGACCGAGCGCGTCGTCCAGCTGGTCGGTCTGATGACGGTCCTGTCGCTGGCGCCGTCGATCGTAATCATGACCACCAGCTTCGTGCGCATCATCGTTGTGCTGTCGCTGCTGCGCACCGCGCTCGGCATGCAGCAGTCGCCGCCGAACGCCGTCCTCGTGTCCCTGGCCCTGTTCCTGAGCGCCATCGTCATGGCTCCCACGTGGCAGGACGCCTATGATTCGGGCATCCGACCCCTGATGGATCAGCAGATGGAACTGCCCCAGGCCTTCGATCTGGCGTCGGAACCTGTGAAGACTTTCATGCTCGCCCAGGTGGACCAGGGAGACCTCGCCCTGTTCACCCGGCTGAGCCGTCTGGAGGTCCCCACGACGGCCGCCGAACTGCCCCTGCGGGTCATCGTTCCCAGCTTCATGATCTCGGAGTTGAAGAAGGCTTTCGAAATCGGATTTCTCCTTTTTATTCCGTTTCTTGTGATCGATCTTGTGGTCGCCAGCGTGCTCATGTCCATGGGTATGATGATGCTGCCGCCGGTGGTGATTTCACTGCCGTTCAAGCTGATCTTTTTCGTGCTGGTTGACGGCTGGAGACTGGTCGCCGGGAGCCTGGTCGAGAGCTTCCGACAGGCGTCTGGAACGGGCTAGGTTCCCACCCTCAAAGGCTTTGCGCGCCATTGGCGCTTGCCAAGTCGCCCAAAAGACGTGTTGATCCATCCGTCGTCGCCCGGAATCACGGGCGAGCTTTTCGGGAAACGACCCATAATGACCACTCAAGCTGAACTCATCGCCGCCGTCGCCAAGGATGCCGGTGTCAGCCAGGCCGACGCCGGCCGCGTGCTGGAAGCCATCGTCAAGAACATCCATTCGTCGCTGACCGGCGGCGGCGATGTCCGCATCTCCAACCTGGGTGTTTTCGACACCGCCGCTCGCGCCGCTCGCGAAGGCCGCAACCCGGCCACGGGCGCGACCATCAAGATCGCCGCTTCAAAGGCCGTGCGCTTCCGCGTGTCGAAGCCGCTCAAGGATGCGGTCAACTCGTAAGACAGGGCTCTAGCCGGCCGCGGGCGCCGCGGCGGCTGGAGCAGTGGGACGGGCGGGCGTCGCGGCAGCGCGATTCCCGCCCGTTTTTTCTCTGAGCTGGGTCTTCATCTGGTTGACCCAGCCGGTGAAGGTGTCGGCGCCG
Organism: Brevundimonas sp. DC300-4; assembly: GCF_049897365.1. NCBI lineage: Bacteria > Pseudomonadati > Pseudomonadota > Alphaproteobacteria > Caulobacterales > Caulobacteraceae > Brevundimonas > Brevundimonas sp. DC300-4. The sequence continues at coordinate 237,971 of NZ_JAFCWC010000002.1, read as the reverse complement.
GCAGTCAGTCCGGCGAAGTCCTGGGCGTTTGCCGCCCCTTCCATTCCATCCAGCCCGTCCAGGGCGATGCGCAGCGCCGCCGCCGCCGACCGCGCACGGCCCTTGAACGGGGCATAGTTCCGCGACAGTCGCGACAGCGCGCCCGCATCCCTCGCCAGCGAGTAGCCGACACCGGCCCGGATCACCTGGCTTTCCTCGGCCGGCGTCAGAGCCGTGGCCGTGTCCTTGTAGCGATCGCCCAGCCGGGACTCGTACAGCGCCGCCGCACCGGCCCAGTTTTCCTGCTTCCAGAAGATGTCGGCCCGGACCTGCTGCGCCTCGGCGCTGCGGTCGTCGGCCAGGGTTTCCAGTGCGTGGTCGTATCGGCCGAGATCCATCAGCGCCCGCGCCTCCAGCGCCCGACGCTCGGCGTTCAGGGCGGTCGGCAACAGGGTCGTGCGCGAGGCCCAGATGGCCTGCAGAGCCGGCTCGGGCTGGCGGTCCATCAACAGGACCGTGGCCAGGGTCGTCGCGACCTGGGCCTTGGCGACACCCTCCAGCCGGTTGTCGACCTGGTATTTCAGCAGTTCGGCGGCCTGGTCCAGCAGGTCGACGTCGACCAGACGCCGGGCCAGACGACGCACCATCTCGTCCCCGTCGGCGCCCACCGGCGTCAGGTCGCGGAAGTCGTAGAACAGGGCCAGCGCCTGCACCGGCTGCAGCCCATCGGCGGCGCCGTCCAGGAACAGGGCGCGGAAGGCGGTCGACAGGTCAGTCTGCAGTTCGACGGCCCCCGGCAGGTCGCCCAGCCGCTTGCCCGCGCCGCGCAGCGCATCCAGCGCCTCGCGATAGCGCCCCTGCGAAAGATAGAGGCCGCCCAGGGTGCGGATGACCGACAGTTCGGTCGCGTCTCCGCGCCAGCGCCACTTCAGCTGCTCCAGTTGAGCGGCCGCAGCCGTCGGCGTCAGCGTGCCTTTGGCGAGCTCGATACGGATCACCCCGAGCTTGGCCGGGGTGGCGATGCCGTCCAGCGGCGCCCGGCCGATGGCCTTGTAGACCGCCAGAGCCCGGTCGGTGGCCCCCTCCAGTTCGAACAGCCTCGCCTGCACCAGGCGGGCGACCAGTTGGTCGGCGGCCGGCGCCTCCTGCGAGAAGCTGTAGGCCAGCAGCGACTTCGAAGCGTCCAGATCGCCGGTCTCCAGCGCCGCCATGGCGTGGGCCGCGCCGAAGCGGGCGCGCCAGATCGGCGGGAAGTCGTCGATGGCGGCGGCCCCGCCGGCGAAGGCACGGCGCGCTTCGCCCCAGTCGCCCCGCTCGGCCGCCAGCCAGCCCTGCCAGACCTTCGTCGAGGGATCACCGGCCAGAGCGCCGGACGAGAAGTCCAGCGTCGCCTCTTCCAGCCGCCCGATGGAGGCCCGCGCCGCGCCGCGCAGGCCGCGCAGTTCCGGCTCGCCTTGCAGGGACGGTGTTTTCGCAAACATGGCGTTGACGACGCCGATGGCCTCGAAACCGAGTCCCGATCCAACCAGGAACCGCGTCAGGGCCAACCGCGCCTCGATCGGCGCGCGCGGGTTGTCGGAGGCGGCGATCGCCTCCAGCGCCGCAGCGTCCTGGAGCTTGCGGTAACGGGTGGAGAAGCCCTCCTCGCCCGCATCGCCCCATTCGCTCAGGATCAGGGCGGGAAACTTGGCCTTCCCCGGCGCCTCGGCATGGGCGGGCTCGGCCGCCTCAAGCGCCATCGAAGGCGGCGACAGGAGCAGGCCGCCCGGCCGCGACAGGGTGACCAGGTCGCCCTCGGCCTTGATCGACAGGTCGTCGGTCGGCGTCTCGATCGCCAGCCCCTGGGCCGTCGGCAACAGGGTCAGGTCGATCGTGCGGCGCGTGTCGGCGAACCCCTTGCCGGGAGCCAGGGCCGTAACGGCGGCGAACCGGTCGCCGACCATCGGATCGGTCAGCCAGACCGTCCGGGTCGCCCCGGCCATGCTGGCCACAAGCGCCGTGTCGCCGGTGTCGTCGCGATCGATCACGACGCTGGCCGGGGGCGCGGTCGGTCCGCCGATCGTGACGGTCCAGGTCGCACCTTCTCCCTTGGCGGAGACCGACAGGGCTTCCGGCGCCGAGATGCGGATGGCGGTATAGTCTGGCCCCACGGCCCAGCGCGCATCCCCGGCGACCCCCAGGTCGCTTGCCTTCGACATGTCCATGCGGGCGGCGGTGTCGAACACCACCCAGACCGCGTCGCCGCGCCTGAACACGGCCGCGCCCACCGGCGCCCCCCAGGCGAACGACAGGTTGACCTGTTCGGCGGCCTTGGTCGCGATGACAGGCACCGCGCCGCCCGCGGGCACGGCCGCTCCGGCAGGCGCGGCCGGCGCGGCGCCGGCGGGATAGAGGTTCAGCCAGACCGCACTATCCGCGCTTCCGGTGCGGGCGTCCGACCCTTCCGCCAGAGTGATGACCAGTTCGGTGGCGTCCAGGGCCGCGCGGGTCTCGACCTTCGCCACGCCCGGAGGCGGATCGACCTTCAGCCGACTGACGTCGGGGGCGGCGGTCGAGCCGATCCGCACGACGACGGTCTGGCCGTCACGACGCACGCGCGAGCGCGACCCGACGATGCCCGCGAACTCGATCCGGGTGAAACCGTCATTGGCGCCGACCCGGATGGTGATCGGATCCAGGGCGGCTGCGGCCTCCTGGGCAAAGGCCGGAACGACGGCTCCCGCGATCGGGGCGAGCGCAATCGTCCCTGCGACGCCGAGCGCCGCCGTGGTTCGTCCTATCGCGGTGCTGGAGCGCGGGCCTGCCATTCGCGCGCACACTCGCGCGATCGCCCTTTAGAGGCGGTTAATGGGATGTGACTGAAGGCCCCCTTGCCACGCCCGGGCGAAGCGCCGACGTGAGAGGCGTCAGGAGCCACCATGATCCCCGCCGAAGCCCCCGCCTATCCCCGTCTCTCGACCCTCTCGACCGGTCTGCGCTGCCGTTGCCCGCGTTGCGGTGAGGGTCCGCTACTGCAGGGATATCTGACCATTCGGCCCGCCTGCCCCGTCTGCGACCTGGACTACAGTTTTGCCGAACCCGCGGACGGCCCGGCCTTCTTCGCCATGTCCGCCATCGGCATCCTCGGCATGATGGCCTTCATGGCGTTCGAGTTCACGGTCCACCCGCCGATCTGGGTGCATTTCGCCTTCACCTTCCCCCTGATCGCGGCCGCCTGCCTGCTGGTGCTGCGGCCGTTCAAGGGCTGGATGGTGTCCGAGCAATACGTCCACAAGGCCGCTCCGCCCGAGTGGGAGAGCGTCGGCAGCCATGGCGAAGGCTCGAAGTGGCGATAGCTCGCTGAAGGGATGGCGACCCCGGAGGGAGGAGTCTATTACTGACAAATCGAGAGGTTAGGTGTGTCTAACCGTGAGATATCCGGCCAGCCTCGCGTTGGCCAATCAACCGAATGTCTAACCGGTTCAACCCTGTTATCTCCCCTACCGCGCTACCCGAATCCCGTTACTCCAAAAGCCGGACGCCGTTACGGAGTAGTTGACGACTCCGTCAAAGCGTTGCCAAGTTCGATATCAACCCGTATAAGCGCCGCTCGGAGCCGCCACGTTAATCACCCATTCAGCTAGCGTAGCCCATGTTCGGGCGGTCACATTGTGTGTGACCATCGAAACACTATGTCTGCTGAAGAGTTGACGCAACGGACCGGGCCTCATGGTGAGGCCAAAATGGAGAGAGTAATGACCCAGGAGCGCGATAAGCTCGCTACGCTCCTCTTCCCAGAGGGAGGCGGAGCTGAGTTGATGAACTTTAAGCTTCACCGTTCGTCTGGTGAAGCTGTATCGGAGCAGTTCATCCGAGACGAGATTCATTCGGCGCTGACCCAAGCTTGGGTCACCCGCCAAGCCAAGACTACCAACCAGTTTCGCCGTTCGGGCGCGACTTCGGTGAATATCGCCGAGATGGTTGAGCGAATCTAAGAAAACCGTCTATGTTGATGAATGTGGGGTCTGGCGGGAACGTCAGGCCCCTTTTCTTTGGTCCCTTCAATGCACCCTATCCGCAAGCTCATTAACGAATTCGAGTCCCGGACCGATTGGCCCGTGGAGCCCGCTGACGTGCAGGAATGGGTGATCAAGAACGGATTCTGCGACGAGTTCATCATCCACTACGTCGACTGCGATCCCGCCGCGTTCGACGGGCTGTACCTCGAGCGCCAGGGCAACGAGCTCATCCGGCACGCCGTGGTATACGGCGAGCCGATCTTCGCGCGCGAGATCTTCATCAACGAGCGACTCCATGAAGCCCAGCGGCGCGTTGCCGAGGTCAAAGAGACGCTCCATATCCTGGACCAGTGCGGACAGAAGACGACAACCAAGCGTGGGGTCGACGACATGATTTCGTTCGCGGCAACGCGAATGAAGCTTGGTCACGACGGCGGCGCGCTGACCGACGTCATGGCATTGCCACAGGCGCTGGCCGTCCTCTTCCCGTGGGCCGCACGTGAACTGATCAAGCCGAAGTACGACGAAGGCCTGATCTCAGCTGAAGAGCTCGCCCAGACGGCACGGCTCCCGGTCGCCTATATCGAGTTGGTGCTCTCCGACCGGTGGGAGGACAGCTACCAGATCATCATCAACATCGAGAACGGCTTCGCCAAGGACGCGGCAGAGTAGCGACTGTTCAACACGGTGAGCGGTGGATTCATAACCCACAGGTCGGCGGTTCGATCCCGCCTCCAGCCACCAGCGCATTCAATGAAAACAGAGACTTACGCCTTGCGGGGGCGAGGCGCTCGTTGCCGAGATCGGAACAAATCGTAGCCACACGCGCCGGATCGGAGGGAATGTCCCGGAATAGTCCCGGAGGATGTTTCCGGTGCGTTCTCATATCAGCCTCGCCTGCGCCGCCGCCGGCGCCAGCTCAACCCCCCTGCCGATCAGCAGCTCGCCGACATTCGTGTCCACGTGCGCGCCGCCTGCGATGGAGTAAGTCGTCTTCACGGCCTCGATGTCTGCCCAGGCGAAGATTTCCCGCACCTCCGGCCGGTCATTGATCGACAGAAGGAACTTGGCCTTCCCGGCCTGCAGGCGATCTGCCATGCGCTGGAAGTCGCCCTGGATGAACAGCCCGGAACCATAGTCGCCCTCGCAGCCCCAGTAGGGCGGATCGAGGTAGAACAGCGTCTCCGCCTTGTCGTAGCGCGCCAGGAAGTCGAGCCAGTCCAGGTTCTCGATCACCACCCCGGCGAGGCGATCGTGCAGCCTCCGAATCCGCCGCTCGATGCGCGCCAGGTCGAAGTTGTGGGGCTGGCTGGTGGCGGTGCCGAAGTTTTGGCCGGTGACCTTCCCTCCGAACGCCAAGGTCTGCAGGTAGAGGAATCGCGCCGCGCGCTCGATGTCGAGCAGGTCGCAGTCGCGCATCTCCTTCAGCCTGTCGAACTCGGCCCGCATCGCCGGTCGCCACTTCAGCTCGCGCAGCAGCGCCTCGGGAAACCGCTGCAGCACGCGGAATAGGGTGACGACGTCGCCGGAGATGTCGTTGATTACCTCGACCGGTGGTCGCACGCGGCGGCGAAGGAAGACCCCGCCCATGCCGATGAACGGCTCGCAGTAGGCGGTGTGCGGCGTTGCGGCCAGGGCGGCGCAGATCCTGCGGGCCAGGTGGCGCTTGCCGCCCATCCACGCTGCTGGCGGGTCGCAATCGCCCACAGGCGACTGGGTGACGATGAGAACATTACGAGAACTTTTCATTGCGAAGGGGCCTTTTGCACGAGTAGGAGTCCCCGGCTCGCGTGAGCGGGGGCGGCGACCGGCCGGACGGCCGATCGGTCCTGTCGTGCGGGCGCTTTCCCGCAGATCGGCGCGTTACAGCGCGCCGATCCCGCCCCGGACGTGAGGCATGGATGAAGGAGGTGGAAATGGTCAGGGATCGGAAAGCGAACCCGGTTCGCCTCAATGGGGCTGTCGGGTTGACGCCCAGGAGGACGACATGGACGAAGACGAGAAGACCGCTGACCAGCTGATGGACGCGGTGATGCTGATGATGGCGAGCGGTCCCGAGGCCCTGGTCGGCGCCCGCGCCCTGTTGCGCGAGATCCGCGACCGAAATCCCGGCAAGTTCGACATCACCGCCGCCGGCATGCAGGCCCGCCGCCTGAACCTGCGACGACCGGCGAACAGCCTCGCGGTCTGATGGGCTGCCTCATACCGACCTGCGCCGGAACGGTCGGGGCCTGCATCGACAACTGCGTGACCGTGCAACGCTATTGCGAGGGCGAGGGAAGCCAGCCCGGCACTGCCAGCGGCAACTGGTCAAAAACGCTCTGCAGTGCATCCCTGATCAGAAATAGGGTCGGCTCATCAATAGGGACGGTATGCTGAGCGCCATCTTCGCAGAGGGTCGTGTAGCCTTCGTTGGAGAGGTTGCCGACAACGATGCCGGGCGACTGGGTATTGATACGCTTCTTCCCATTCTTTAGCCCTAGGATGCGCTCGTCGAGGTGCGCGATGGAATTCCGGACGCGGTTCAGGTGGGGCAAGGCCTCATCGACTCTGCCTAAGGCCGCCTCGGCTGCATTTTCTAAGCCCTGAAAGACCCCCAAGGCGCTGATCCCAGAGCGTACCCTGTGAATATTGATCACGAAGCCCTCCGCGTGGGCAAATATCGCTGCGTGCTGAAGTTGGCGAGGAGTACGACCGGCCTCAAACTCTTGCTGAAGATGTAATTTTTGCGCTTCTGCGATTAGATCTCTCATCTGCTTGGCGTTCGGCCTGGGCTGCCCGAACTCTCCTTCAAATTTCCTAACGATCAGAAGTTGCGCATCTCGGTCAGCAAGCCACTCTCCTTCCCTGTCGCCGCTCCAAGCGTACTCTTCAGAGAACTTTCTGAACTGCAAGAGCTGCATCGTGGCAGCGTGAGTTTGTGTACAGCACAGGTTTATGAGCGATTGAATGCTCAACCAGTCTTCATCTCGAACATCAAGGCTGTGGCCAACTGTCAGAAAGGGGATTTTCAACGGCTACTCCGTCTCATCCTGGCATTAGCGCCGCCGAGCCGAGCGACCCGGTACATGGTATGACCGAACGCGGTCCGAACGCAAAAAAGTCCGCCCGCCCCGGTGAAGGAGCGGGCGGGCCAATGATGCGGAGCCGGGGGCTCGACGCTGGGGTCGTGGTCGGAATTCGGGCCAGCTAGCCCGGCAAGAGCGTTCGCCACCACGGTCGGTTCAGCCTCGCTGTGATCGTCGCGTCCCTGACCTCGCAGGCATTGATGATCGCGAACCCGGTCACCTTGTCGTCGTTCGCCTTCGTCAGTTGGCCGGTCTCGGCGGTCCCGTAGAGCTGCCAGTCCAGAGCAACGTCGCCGCTGTCGCCGATCTCAGCGTGCGGCGTTTCCCGGTCCAGGATCGGTCGGGCCAGTTCCGAGCAGCCGGTCGCAATTGGGACGGTGCTGCAGGACGCAGAGACGATGGCGAGCGACGCGGTCGCGGTCAGCAGGAGCAGCTTGGCGGATTGCATTCTCAGCCTCCAGGACTTGGGTTTCGGTGACACCGGCGCGGCCTTCCAGCTTGCCGATTTCGGAGATGGCCTCGACCGCGGACTCTGTGCGGGTCTGGGCCATGGTGGCGTCGTCGCGAGCCTGCCGGGCGGCTCCGCGCGACGGGCCTGTGACCTGGCAGTAGCCGAGGGTCAGCAGGGCCAACGCGCCGACCACGGCCAGCGATAGGTACACAGCGCGCGGGGTCATCTTCCGCCCCGTGCGGCGTAAGCGGCCGCCAGCTTGGTGTCGTAGGAATTGATGGCGTAGTTCGGCCCATTGTAGGCGCGAGCGAATGCGGCCCACCGCTTGTCCCGGAGTTCGTCAACCAGCCCCTTGGACTTGATGAAGGCGGCAAAGGCCTGAAGGTGCGCGCCCTCGCCGGCTGCCATCTCACGGGCGAAAGCCCAGGGCGTCGATTGTCCGACCGCTGCGTGGTTGAAGCCCATGATCTGGAACAGCCCCCAGCTGGCGGACTGCAAGGCGGCGTCGGGGGCTAGGGCGACCGCCTTCAGCATTTGGTCCCAGCGCTCCGCCTGCGTCTTCGGATAGCCGCCGGGTTTGGAGTTGGAGATCGCGGCAAAACCGTTGTGGGCCCCATTGGTTAGGCGCGCGAACCAGTGGCGCTCGAACAGGATGATCGGCAGACCATCCGACGCCATGCCGTTGCCCCGGCTTTCTACGTCATAGACCGCGCCGACGTGGGCCGGGGTCAGGTCTAGGCTCGCCGCCACGGCCGCAATCTGTTCGGGAGCCAGCCGGTCCCGGGTGCCCGTCAGAGCGGCTTTCAGTCCCGCCTTACTGGCCGGGCCGAATGAGCCATCGATCGCCCCTGCATAGCAGCCGAGCGCATGCAGTCGGCGCTGAAGGTCGCGCACGTCCATCGTAATCTCCGATATTCGGGGGTTGGCGCACAGCGTGCGCATTGGCAGAGTGTGGACGCCGGGCCGTCTGCTGCCCGGTGTGCGGCCCCCGCTATCCCCGCGTTCCCCTCGCGAGGCCGGGCCGCCATAAATCAACGCCAAGCAGTCACCGAGATCAGGCTTCTGGTGATCTCTGGTTGTTGAGGGTTTGGCGCACAACGTCCGTCCGTGTTATATTGACCGGGCAACGAGGATCAGGCCTCGGAGCGGACGACCCGGCTGGTTCCAACCCTCTTCCAAGCCCGCCGGGTCGTTTCGCCGGGAAGACCAGCGGAGGAAGCGCAATGCGACGCCGCGACCACGAGGAATGGGTTTGGATCACGCTCATGATCATCGCTGTCGCGGTGATGATCGGGCTGACGGTCTGGGACTGGATCGGGCGCTAGGGTGAACGCGAGTTAACGCAACCTTCAGATCGCGCGGGTCTTCTGACCGAATGGATCTCTCGCGCATCGAAGCTTTCTGGCTTTTCGTGACCATCGGCAGCGGGCTTGTCACGCTGACGGCGGCCTTCACCTAGGCGAACCGGGTTCGCGTCAGTCGCCGGGCGGACTGTCCGGGAACCGATAGCCGGGAACGGTCGGGTCCAGCTTGTCCAGCAGCCGGGCGTTGGCGGCGTCCATAGCGGCGGGCATGGCCTCATAGACTGCATCGGCGACCACGGCTGCGTCTGCCTGGCGAACCTCGGCGACGACCAGCCGACCGTCATGGACGTTCATACTGATCAGCATCGCCGTCGAGGTCACCGCGCACAGGGCGAGGAACCAAGCCACGGCGTCCGGCAGATGCGCCCCACCCCAGATCTCGAACGCCACGAAGACGCAGGCCAGTGAGGTGGCGTCCATCAGCAGGCGCACGAGGAGGTTGCTGGCATAGGCGCTCTTGACGCTGGGCCGGAGCAGCTCGGTCCGCGCGAATACCGTCGCCCCGGTGATGGCGGCCCCGACAAACCCCAGGGTGTCGACCGGCGTCATGGCTTGGCTCCCATGGAGGTCAGCCACCGCAGGGCGAGGTCTCTCAGAGTTGCCGGGTTGGAGAACAGCTTGAGGGCGCCGAACAGGCCGGGCGCGAACCGCCATGCCGCCATGCCGACGCCGAACCCGATGGCGCGCAGATCGGACGGTGATGCTGCGGGCCAGAAGCGGGCCGCGCTGGGTCCCCAAAAGCCGGCGACCAGAGCGCCGACCAGGATGGCAAACCCGCCTTCGATCAGGGCGCGGGTGATCTCGCGACGTCCCGCCGGTTCGGCCGCGAGGGACACGACGCCGATGTGGACCAGGGCGGAGACCAGCCCGCCGGCTGCGCCCGACAGGGCGACCCACTGCGGATCGACCGACCGGGCGTCTATGACCCCGGCATAAGCGACCGCGCTGACCGTCAGGTTCAACGCGGCCCCGATCCCGGCGGCGGAGCAAGGCTCCAGCCACTTCACGACGCGTTCCATGGGCGATACTCCGCGCCGATGTTGAGGGAGGGGTGGTCAACCGACGCGAGGCGTGGGCTTCACACCAGGTTCATGTCGATAAGCGGAGGGTGGCGACCCTGAGAGGACGGACCTGATGTTCGGCGAAACCCTTGCGTTTCTTCACCGCCACAACCGCGCCGTGGCCGTGCTCGTTGTTGCCCTGCCGCTGCTCTGGTTTTTCTAGGGCCAGTTGGCCGACACCAACCCCCGCTCCGCCGGCCAGGGCGACCCACTGTGCCTAGGCCGTCAAGACGCCGCCGAGGAGCGCGACGACGCCCTCTTATGCCAGGTGAGGCACGAGGTGGTCACCCGCGGACATGCGCCTTCCGATGGATCAGCCGATACAAGGCGGCCGAGGCGAGGCGTGGCTTGGGTCAAAGTCAGGGGACGGGGGTGAGGTCGCCGGTGTTGGTATTAGGGAAGGCGCGGAGCGGTCCCCAGATGACGCGGAGGCCGCCCGGCCCCGGTTGTCCAAGCTCACCGGAACCTAGCTGACCAGCACCGCCGCCATAAGTCCCGCCGTGAGGGCTTGCGTATTGACTGTTCCCCGAGTTTCCGGGTGCCCCTGCGCCACCGCCCGTGAGGGGAGTTCCAGAGCCGCCGCCGCCATAACCTTGCCCGGCAAGTGCGTTGCCGCCGTCACTCGTGTAACCCGCAGCACCGCCGCCCCCCAAAACCGCCGCATTTTCTGCCCCGTCGCCCCCTGAGTATTTAACTTGTCCTGTTCCAAGACTGGCCTGTCCGCTTCCTATGTTTGACGTGCCAGCAGCAGCCGCCACAATAGAAGTTCCAGATCGCGTAATCTTGGTTTCGGTAGAGTTTATGGTGACAAGAAGCGTTTCGCCGGGCGTTACCGCAATGTTGTTCGAGTAGGACAACGCCCCGCCTGATCCACCATATATAAACCCGTTGGCTCTCGTATGTTTAGGGCAACCAGCGCCTATGGCGACAATACAAATAGTCGTCACGTTGGCCGGGACAATCCAGTTTACACCACTTGTAAATAGCGCCTGATTAGTAGGATGCGGCCCCGCCCCACCCGTCAAAAATCCCGGCGTGATTGCGGCCAGCATCAGCTGAATGCCTTCGACAGGCCCAGCCGGATGATCGGCGAACCGCCCCCGGTCTCGACGTAATAGGACAGGACATCGACTGCCCCTGCCGCCGTCGAAAGCGTCAAGGTGCCCCCCGGCTTTTTGTAGGCCGAGGCATAGGCCAACGTCCGCGAACCAGTCCCGTCCTGGGTGATCGTGATTACGCCGCTCTGGCCGGCCTTGGCGTTCGTTGGCGCGCCCAAGGTGCGGTTGCCCGCCAGGGTCAGGGTGAAGTTCTGGCCCGACGCCAGATCGACGGCCACGGTCGCGGCGTCGGTCAGGCCGACGGGCGCAGCGGCGTCGAACACCGACTTGCTCGTCAGGAACTTCGTGTCGTCGGTGCCCGTGCGGAAATCCGCGCCAGTCGCCTTGGTGTCGAAGGCGCTTGTTCCAGACCCGTTGGTAAAAGCTGGGCTTAAGACCTGCATCGGATCAGGCCGTAACGGTGACGCGATACTGTGCCGCCGCAGGCGCCGAAGCAAAGATCAGCGTGATCGAGTTGATGGTCGTTGCGCCCCAGTCCACCAGGACCTGCTCATAGGCCCCGCTGTTGCGGCGCACGTTCACCATAACGTCGCGTGTCGCGAGGTTGTGGGTCACGGTGTAGGAGGTCGCTGACCCGTCACCCACGTCTGTCGAATACCGCTTGGCCCGGCCGGAAAAGTTGGCCAGCTTCAGCGGCGTGACCATGCGCTGGTCGTCGCTTCCAGTGTCGGTTTCGGCCTGGGTCGCAGTCTCTGCGATCCCCGCAGTGGTCTCCGAGGCTGCGGCCGCGCCGGCGATGAAACTGGAGAAGGCGATCGACGTCGTACCCACGGTCGGGTTGGCGGCCGTCTGACGCCAGGTCGTCCCGCTGTTCACGGTGCCAGAGCGAACCGGCACCACGGCAGCGTTGAACTCGGACGAGACGTTCATGTCGGAGGCCCGCGACGCGACGGTCGAGGCTCCGTTCCAGATGTAGACGCCGTTCTCGGCCCCGGCCGTCTGATCCTTCGCCAGGAACCTGTCGTTCGTAGCCATGGTCACGCCGTCGATGGTCGCTCCCGGTGCCGACAAGTTGATGTTCGCCGTTGAGGCGGCGACCACGTCGTCCTTCCACGCCAGCCCCTCAAGGGCGGCGTTCATTTGATCCAGCGTGACCGGCTGCCCGGACGCTACCGCTTGCGGCAGCCCGGTGATCTTCGCCCCGCCAGAGAAGTCGAAGTCGGAGAGGATTGGCTTACCCATGGTCAGTTCCTTTCAAGGAAATCAGATGCAGCGAACGCTGCCGGTTTGCGGTTGGGGGAAGATCACGCGGAGCTGGTTCGTGGAGGCGTGGACGACTTCGGCCAAGACCTCGACGCCGCCCGCGGACAGGACGGTTGCAGTGGGCCGGAAGCCGAGGTTGTGATTGACGATCCAATCCGCTGACGGGCTGTTCTGGACGAACTCGAAGCCCGCGCCGTTGATGCCGGGCCGGCCCCGCGCGCCGGTCACGATCCGCATGCTAGGCGGCGTGAGAACCCGCGTGGTGGACGGCCCGACGATCACCCGGTCGGGCGCGCGGGCGATGATGATGCGGTCCGCCATCAGGGTTCGACCGTCACCACGGACTTGCCGGTCACCAGGGGCGTCTCGGCCTCGCTCGCGCCATAGGACAGCAGCCATGTCCAGCTGCCTGTGGGGATGGTCTGGGTTTCGTCTCCGGCGACGGTCAGGACCATCTCGCTGCCGACGATCGAGAAGTGACCCGAGGTGATCGACCAGACCAGGGTATCGGTCGCGGGCAGCCCGACCCGCGCCATGCGGAACTCGACCGCCCCGACCCCGGAGAGGTCCTCGGCGGGGCCGCTCGCCGTCTGGGCGATCTCCCAGGAATGGGCGAAATCCTTGCCCGCGATGATCGCGAGCGGAATGGTCGATACCGCGTGCGTCATGGTCGTCTCCAGCATTCAGGCAGGGGATGGGGGAAGGGTGGCGAACCGGGTTCGCGTCTATTCCGCGCCGGGCATCGGCAGCGGCGGAGGCGTCCAGCCGAAGGCCTGCGCCAGGTTCAGCGTGCGCGCGAGCTGGGGCGGCAGGCCGGTCGGATAGGCCCCCGCCTCATGCGAGGCCCAGATCTGTGAGCCGAGCGCCTTCAGCGCCTCTTCGGAAGCGGCGGTGTCGGCGGCGGCGGTGGCCGCGCGTTCGGTGGCGTTCATGGAGGGTCCTTTCAGGGCCGGGTGTCGGCAAGGGGTGTGAGGTCTATGAGGCCCGTGCAGGCAGCGGCCCGACCCTGGCGCTCGCGTCGGTCACTTGACGTAGGTGACCTTCATCGTGCCGTTGACGGAGCCGGGCGAGCCGTCGTTGGGGGATCCGCCCGCACACTGCAGCTGGAACTGGACCGTCCCCGCGCCGGGGTTGTCGAGCGCGACGGCCATTCCGGCGGTGTCGAACGCCAGGTAGTCCTGGCTGGCGGTCTCCGGATTGACGTAGGCCCCGACCTGCACATTGCCCGTGGGGTGATACATCACCACCCGCATGATCCCGCGCGCCGCGGGGCTGACGCCGCTAGCGTCCGAACTCATGAAGGCGTTCGAGAACTCGATGTAGAACCGGCCTCCGCTGGGATAGGCGGTCGCTTCGGTGACGGCGATTCCGGTGTTGGGATAGCTGGTCGTGGGGCCGATGAAGCCGAAGAAGGGAACCTGTCGGATGATCACGACCGACCCGCCCCCGGCGTTCGCCATGGCACTGAGCAGTGCGGTCTTGGCCGCCACATAGTCCGAGAACTTCGAGACGTAGGTCGAGCCGACGATCGGCGTGTCCAGCGTCTGGTCGCTGAACGATGGTGACAGGCCCGACAGATAGGTTCCCAGCGCGGCATAGGCGTTGATGTAGGTCGTGCGCTCTGTCGTCACCCCGGCCGTCGCGGCGGCCGCGATCAGCCCCGAGTATTCGGCACCGTACTCGGCGTACTTCGCGATCTCGGGCCGCTTTTCCTCCTTGGCCAGAATGTTGTCGGCGGCGAGAGCCAGCAGGCGCGCGTTGGCCGCCGCCCCATCGGCGCCGACGGCCGCCGTCAATGCGACCTTCAGCGCCGTGCGCGCCGTGTCGGCGTCAGTGAATTTGGTGGCGAAGGTGGAGCCGACGATGACGGTGTCGGTCGTGTAGTCGTTCCAGGCGGGCGACAGGCCCGCCAGGTAGGTGTTGAGCGCCCCGACGGCCGTGCTGTAGGCCGAGGAGCTGACCCCGAATGAGGCCGCCTGGGCTATCAGCAGCGCATAGTCCGAGGTCAGGAAGGTCCAGTCGCGAACGATCTGGGGCTTCTCGTCGGCGGTCAGCCAGTTGTCCGAAGCGATGCGGTTCAGCCGGTCACGCTCGATGCCGATGTCAGTCGCGAGGGCGGCGTCGATGGCCGTCATCAGCGCTTGGCGAGCCGTGGCGCAGTTGACGAACAGCGTCCGCAGGGTCGAGCCCGTGATCGGGGTGTCGACGTTGAGATCGAACCAGGTCGGCGTTAGCCCGTCGAGATAGGCGTTCAGCGCATTGATCGCGGCCGCATAGGCCGTGCTGCTCACGCCTCGCGCCAACGCCTGGGCGGCCAGGCCCGGATATTCGCCGTTGATGATCTGATGCTGCCGGATGACCTCCGACTTCTCGCCGCGCGACAGCTGGTTGTCCGAAGCGATGACCGCGATCCTGTCCCGCGCCTCGGCGGCATCGGCCCCGATCGCGGCCGAGATCGCGTTGAGCACCGACTGCCGCGTTCCGGCGCAGGCCAGGAACAGGCTGCGCAGCGTGGTTCCCGAGATGGGCGTCGACTGGGTGACATCGCTCCAGACAGGGGACAGGCCGTTCAGGTAGGCGTTCAGCGCCGTGATTGCGTCGGTATAGGCGGTGCTGCTGACCCCGACTGCCGCCGCCTGGGCCGCGATGCTGGACGCCTCGGTGTTGATGGCTCCAACCTGACCGATGACCACCCGCTTGTCGGCGCCGGGCGACAAGATGTTGTCCGAGGTGATGTCGTCAATCTGGTCGAGGGCATCGGCCGCATCCGCCCCGACGATGGCCAGCAAGGCGGTCTGCACCGCGCTCTTGGCCCCGGCGTAGGCCGAGAACCGGGCGGCCAGCACCCCGGCCGTTACGGGCGTGTCGGACTCTGGGTTGTTCCAGGCGGGCGTCAGGCCGGTGAGATAGGACGTCAGGGCGTCATAGGCTGCGATCAGGGCCGTCCGTTGCGTCGTCTCCCCGATCGCCAGAGCCTGCGCTGACAGGGCCGGATATTCGGCATAGATGACGAGATACTGGCGCTCGACCTCGGGCTTCTCGCCCCTGGACAGGTAGCCGTCGCTGTCGATGATCGCCAGCCGCGCCAGGGCCGTCTGAGCGTCGATTCCCGCCACTCCGATCAGGGCGTTGAGCAGGGCCTGTTTGGCGACGTAATAGGCCTCGAACGCCTCGTTAAACGTGGCCGAAACAATGGGCGTGTCATTGGCCGTGTCCGACCAGCCCGGCGACAGCGACGCCAGATAGGTCCCGAGATCCGAATAGGCCGCGACATAGGCGGTTGTCGCCGCCGCCGCGCCCGCGCCGCCGGCCACCCCCTGAGCCTGAAGCGCGACCTTCTCCCCGTCGATCGCCAGCCACAGGCGGATGACGGCGGGCTTCTCCCCACGGGTCAGGATGTTGTCGTTGGCGATGTCAGCCAGCGCATCCAGAGCCGTGTCCGCATCCGCCGCCGCCTGTTCGGCGACAACGGCGATGGCGGCAGAGATCGCAGTCCTCAGCGCCTCGCGCGCCACGAAGGCGTCGCGGAACCGCGTTGCGAACGTCGTGCCTACAATCGGCGTGTCCGTCGTGTAGTCCGTCAGGCTTGGCGACAGGCCGTCCAGATAGGGGTTCAGCGTCCCCACGACCGCAGTGTTGTAGGCCGCGCTGCTGACGCCCTGCGCCAGCGCTTGGGCCAGCAGCCCATTGTAATCCGCCGTCAGCGCCTGGTAGGTCCGCACGACCTCGGGCTTCTCGTTCTTCGTCAGCCAGTTGTCTGAGCCGATGCGCTCGAGGATCGCGAGAGCAGCCGCGTCACCGGCCGACAGCGCGACCAGCTGGCTCGCCGTGTAGGGCCCGAAGACCGTCCGCGCCGAGGTGTTCTGACCCCGGACATAGGACAGGCCGATATCGTAATCCTCGCCCGACTGGACGCCCGTGATCGGCACGCCGGTTGTGGTGGCGGGCCAGATGCCGCCTTCCGCCGTCCACTGATCTGCCCCGGCCGGCGACCACTCGACCAGCAGACCGGTCGCGGTCGCGCTTTCCACGGCGCCGACAACGTCGAACCCCGGGGTCTGTGTGCCGTCGATGGCGGCGGCGCGCGGGGTGATCGTCCAGGCTGCGGCGGTCGGCGCCGTGACGAAGGTCGGGTCCGCCGGCCTAAGATTCGGGAACGCTGGCAGGGTCGTGGTCTTGCCGAGCGCCAGATCGACCTTGCCGTCCGTCTCGGACCGGAAGCTGATGCGCGCCTCGCCCGTCTGCGCCGTATAGGAGCGGCCCAGGACGATGCACTTCACCCCGCTCAGCAACAGACCGGGCGCGTCGATGGTGAACCGACTGCCGGGCTTCAGCCGGCGCATGTGGGGCTTGAGCGGAACCGTGCCGGAGAAGGGCTCGCGGGCGTCCAGGATGTCCAGCGCCGCCAGCTCGGCCGCCTGCTTGGCGACGGGGACGAAACGATAGTCGATCTGGTCGCCGGTCTCGACGCCGTCTTCCTCAATCAGGCTGGGGAAGCTCACAGGCGAGCCCGCGACGGGCTGCCAGCCGGCCGCTTCCGACATGAACTTGGGCGTGATGGTCGTCAGGCGGTTGAACAGGGTCGCGCCGGTGTCGAGTTCGATGGGCCCGGCCAGGTCCGCCTCGGTGACGGTCACGACGCTGGGCAGAACCGCGCCCCGCGTGACGCAGCTGATCCGGCCGGAATGGCGCGCCCGCGATGCGCCTCCCGCCTGAAGCATCTGGTCCAGCACGACTGACACGTCTTCCGACGTGTCGGGCCAGGCGCTGATGGTCCAGCCGTTGGCCTCGCTGACGTTCGCGGCCTGCAGGAAGCTGTCGACGTCCACGCCGTCAATCGACGCGCCGATGCCGCCGACGATCTTGCCGTTCTCGACCAGGCCGAGCGCCCAGTTCAACCCGGCGATGATGGGGTCGGTGATGTAGCGATAGGTGGAGCGGTTTCCGAGGCGGCAATCGCCCATGCCGCCCGGCCAGGTGTCGTCATAGCGGCCGTCCCAGCCGTAGATGCCCTCGCACAGGTGCTGCGGAACAGGCTCGCCGTTGGGATAGGCGGTGCGCTTGGAGTTCTCGCCGAGCACCTGCAGGTAGCTGGCCTTGCCGGACAGCTTGTGCGCGGAACCCCATTCCGGAAGCGTCGCGCCGCTTTTCAGGCCGGAGGGCGAGACCAGCGCCGTATCCGGCTGGTCGCCCATCCGGTAGCGCATCCACATCTCGCCGGTCCACTGCGAGGCGTTGGCCTTGCCGGACCCGTCGAAGGTGACCGGCTGGTCGTCGCCCTTGAAGCCGAGGATGCTCTTGATCGGGCCGGCGCCGGACAGGACGCCGACGATGCCCTGATACATGTTGTCGTCGGGGCCGAACTCGTCGCGGTGGACGATCTTGCCAGCGACGCCCATGCGACCGAACAGGAAGGGCGTCGGCTGGTCGGGATTGGACGTCCAGTCGCCGGGGTTGCCGGAGCCCGAGGACTTCGGCTTGTCGAGCGCGCTGCCGACGGCCGCCAGGCCCGACGCAAGCGTTCCCAGCTGTCCGACGGTCAGCGACCCCGTCAGGGTGCTGATGCCCATGGCCGCGACATTGAGGCCGGCTAGAGCGCCGACGCCCGTCGCGATCAGCACCGCTCCGCCGACGATAGCACCGACGGTCATCAGGGCCTTTCCCATCAGATGACCCTCCAGGCGATAGGTCCGATGTCGTCACGGGCAAACCCGGTGATGCTGGTCAGCACCTCGCAGGTGTCCGTCAGGCCGGTGAAGGCCAAGGCCTCGCCGTTGCCCATCGACACGGCCAGCGCCCCCACCTTGTGGTCGGTCTCCAGCGCGATCAGATCGGCGGGCCGCGCCATGGCGGGGGCGATGCGCGGCAGACCCAGGCTATCGACGGCGGTGATCAAGTCTGCGAACCCAAGCGCCTTCAGGATGCGCAGCCCATCGGCCTCGTTCTTCCAGCGCAGCCCCTTGGCGAAGGGAACCGGGACGCGGACGCCGCGCAGGGCATGAATGGCCAGACGCGGGCAGTCGTGAACGCCGGGCTTGTAGACCTTGCCCTGGAACCGCGCCCGGCAGGCTTCGGCCGCCCGCACGCGCAGGCGATTTTCGACGATGCGGTTGTCCATCAGTAAGCCTGCGTGACTTCGCCGCCGCCGCCGGTGAAGCCTCCGCCGGAGGTCACCCCGCTGGGCTGGGCCCGACGCCAGTAGATCTTGCGCTTCAGGCCGGTGACGTGGATCAGGCCCAGCTCGCCAGGCCAGACGTAGGAGTGGTGGGAGTGCGAGAGACGGCGCTGCTGGTTCGGTTCGTTCAACAGGGCCTCCTCGGTCGCGCACTCCAGGATGACCTCCCAGCTCTCGCCGTTGATGATCCGCGGGAAGTCGACCTGGCCCCGGAAAAGCAGGTCGGGCTCGCCGATCAACAGGCCGGTCTCAGGGGCCACCGACGCATCCCAGATCGAGACCTTTGACCGCTGATGCTTTCGGTCCGCGACTTCGGCCAGGGCGGCTTCGGATGCCGGGAAGATCGAGAGGTTGCAGCGTGAGTTCTGGTTGTCGATCCCGTCCTCGAATGTCGGCAGATCGCCGAGGACGCCGTAATCGGCATGGCGGTCCAGATAGACTTCGCCGGCCCAGATCAGGAACCCGCCCGTGCTCCACAGGGCGGTGAAGCCGTTGGCCTCCCATCGGATCAACTGGACCAGCCAGACGGCCGGCAGCGAGCGCGCGGCAATGGAGGCGGAGTCCATCAGTCACGTTCCTCGAGCAGGAACTTGAGCCGGACCAGCCGATCGGCGGCGATCTCAAGGCTGCTTTGGTCGACGGTTGCATAGCCCTCGGCCTTGGGCTGCTGGATCGCGACCACGGCGCTGTTCGCGGGTGAGCGGCGGAGCATGGTGCGCAGCGGGACGGTGACGTTGCCGCTACCATCGACGGTCACGGCGGACCGGGCCTTGTAGGCGTACCACTGGCCGGAGACCTGGAACGACAGCCACTGACCCTTGCGGATCAGATAGCCGACCGTCAGGCCCTTCAGTGACAGGGACATCCCGGCCTGACCCGAGCCGTTGATCTGGGGCGAACCCGGTTCGCCTGTATCGAGGCCGGGCTGCAGAATCTCCATCACGACCGTCTCGTGCTCGGACAGCAGGTCGTCCCACGCCAGGCTGTCGGCATAGGTCATGGGCGGCATCTGGCAGTCCCACGCCCAGCGCGTGCCGGGGCGGAGGACGCGCGTGACGGGCCCGCGTGACGCCGGCCGCATCTCGCCCCGCGCGCTGATCGGATAGGGCGTCATCGCCGACGGACGCGGCGTGGTGGGCAGGACCAGACCGGCCATCAGCGAACCTTTCGACCGACAGTGTGCTGCTGCTGCTGGGCCGTCTGGCTCATCGTCAGCTTCGGCGCGCCCGTCATGGCGCGGCCGTAGGTGTCGTTGTCGCGCTGCTGGATCTCGTTCCAGAACTCCGGCGTCATCAGGTTTCCACTGAAGTTGTAGGTGTTGCCGCTCCCAGCGCCTTTGCCGATTTCTGACAGGCTGACAGCGGGTGATCCCAAGGCCGCTGAACCCATCGCCTTCGATCCTGCGGCCAGCGCCGGCGCGCCTGACGGGGTGCCCATGCTGAAGACGTTGGGGATGGCGGAGACGATGCTGGACCAGCTAAATCCGCCGCCCTTCAACCCCTTGAACAAAGCTTCGCCAACGCTGGCCAGGCTCGACCGGAGCACGTCCGACAGCATGTCGAGGAAGGCGCCGCGAATGTCCCCACTCAGCGCGCGCTCCATGTCGTAGGCGAACTGGTCGCCGAACCGGCGGGCGGTATCGTCGAAAGCGTCTTGCGACTTCTGCAGGCCATCCTTCAGGGCCTTGGAGATGTCGAGGTTGTCGTGACCCAATGCCTCCCCGATGCGAATGGTCGGCGTGTTGGTCAGGTTCTCGCCCGCCGCTCCTGCAATGAGCTGATCGCCGAGGCGTCGCGAGATACCTTGTTGAGGGTCGGCAACAGCTCGGTTGATCGTCGCCACGGTATTCGCAAGGTCTCGGGCGGCTCGCTCGGAGTCCGTCAGCAGGCCCTCCATGATCCGTGCGACATCGTCTCGCAGGGCCTCGAAGGTGCTCTTGACCGCATCGGTGGCGCGCGCGGCAGGCGTGACCATGCCCGCGTCCAGCTTCGCCATCCATTCGGCGACGCCTTCGACCATGTCAGGGACGTAGGAGTGACCGACGACGGCGTCGTACATCTGGAAGAAGGCGTCGCTGACGAGACGCACCTTGCGGATGACGTTGTCGAAGACCTCGACCAGCTTGCGGCCGAGCCAGCCTTTCACCTCCTCGACCATGCGGCCGACAACGCGGCCGATGCCGGGGAAGACGGCTTCGATGATGTTTCCGATGCCGCGCACCATCGTCATGACGAGTGATCCGGCCGCGTTCCACGCTTCCGTCCAGTCGCCTTTAAAGAGCGCGGTGATGATCCGTAGGGCAGCGGCAATGATCGAGAATGCGTTGCCGACACCAGCGGCCAGGACTTGCAAGGCGCGAAGGATGATCGGGCCGAACGCGATCAGAAGCAGCTTGGCGAGCCCGGCGAGGATCGGCCCGACGACGTCAACGACGGCCTTGATGGCGGGGCCGAGAGCGGCGAACGCTTCCT
The DNA here is from genome assembly GCF_049897365.1 of Brevundimonas sp. DC300-4. NCBI lineage: Bacteria > Pseudomonadati > Pseudomonadota > Alphaproteobacteria > Caulobacterales > Caulobacteraceae > Brevundimonas > Brevundimonas sp. DC300-4. Next base: position 217,083 of record NZ_JAFCWC010000002.1, on the reverse strand, counting down.
TGGCGGCGGCCATGATTTTCTGGAGCGCCGGGCCGAGCGCAGCTTCAGCCGCGGCTCGGAACTCGGCGAAGACCGGGGCGAGGTCGTCGCGGAACAGATAGATCGCAGCGGCAATGGCGGCGCCGGCGGCCACGAAGGGGATGGCGGCGGCGGCGAACCCCGCCAGGCCAGCCAGAACGCCACCGGCGGCAAATGCCGTCGCGAGGGTGCCGAGCGCGCCAACGACCGCGCCGACCACGACAAGGGCGGGGCCGAGGGCAGCGGCAACGGCAAGCGCGGCGACCGCGAACATCTTGGCTGCGGGCGACAGGCCGTTGAACCGATCAGCCAGCGCGGCGACGCCGTCGAGAAGGGGCTTCAGGCGGTTGTTGATGATCGCGCCCATCGACTCCGACAGGTCGTTCAGGCTGTCGCGGATCTTGTCGTAGGGGTCTGTATTCTGGGCAGCCGCAGCGGCGCCGCCGAACTGGCGCTCCAGCTCGGCCAGCATGATGGATTGGGCCCCGGCGACATTCCCTGCAGCAACCATAGACTTGATCGTGGCCTTCTGGGCTTCGGTAAACTGGATGCCCGCCCGTCCGAGGGCAGCGAGACCCTTCACGGGCGCGTTGAGGGCCCTTCCGACCATGAGCGTGGCGCTCTGGAGGTCGGTGCCCATGCGGGTGGCCAGATCAACGGCGGCTTGCTGGGCGCGGTCGAACTGTTCCCCTGCCACATTGCCGAAGGTCAAGAGGTTCGCCGTGACCTTCCGCAGAATGTCGTCGTCGTCATAGAGGGACTGCCGCATGAGGCCGCTGGCGAGACCGGCCAGCTGCTCCTTGGTTCGGCCGGATGCGCCGCCCATGGACGTCAACGCGGCCTCGACCTGGCCCATGGCGTCGGCTGCCTCGGTGGCCGCCTTGGACGCGGCGAAGCCGGCGGCAATGAGCGGCGCAGTGATCGCCGCCGTCATCCCGGCGCCGACGACCGCCATGGTCTGGCCGACGCGCTGCATCGACCGGCCCATGTCGTTGAGGCGCTTCTGTGCGGCCTTCATGCCGTCGGCGAAGGCCCCGCTGTCGAGACCCAGAGTGACGCGAAGGGCGCCGACTTCAGCTGTTGCCACGGGGGCCTCCCATCTTCTCGCCCGCGCGCCGCCAACTGGCGAACGCGGCTCTCATCTGTTCCGGGGTCTGGATCATCGGGACCGGCTTGTTGGCCGTCAGGCTGTCCAGCGTCGGCATCTTCTTCGGACTGTGGTGGGCGAAGGCGACCAGACTTGCGGTCGTGTGCGCCAGCCAGGCGTCGCGACGATGCTGGCTTTCGGCAGCCCGGCTCTTGGCTTCCATCGCGACGCGGTAGAGGCGCGGGGTCTGAGCCCAGAAGCGATCCGGATCAAAACCCGCCTCTACCCACAGCCCTATTGCGCGGTCCCAGCTCCAGGGCTCGGCCGCGCCTACTGAGGGGACGAGGTCTTGTCGCCGCCCCCGAACGATGCAGCGAACGCCTCGGCGACGTATCCTCCAGCCTTCTCGATCCCGACGCCCTGGATCAGATTGCCCGCGTCGGTCAGCGACAGGCCCGGGTGGTGCTTGGCCAGACCGGCGGCAAACACGGCCCTGATGGCCTTCGGCGACTTTATTTCGATGGTGCCGTCCATGAGGCCCGGCATCTCGTCTTCAAGGTCGCACAGGGCATTGAAGTCGAGGACCAGCTTGTAAGGCTCCCCCTCGACCTGAAACCCGACTTCTCCCTTCACGACGGCCACGGTTAGGCGGCCGGCGTATAGGTGGGCAGGCCGGAGACCTGAATGGGGAGGGTGAAACGACGGACGCTGTCGACCTCGATAGCGTCGGACGGCTTGCCGGTGACGATGCCGCCGAACGACTCCACGCCGCCGTCGGGATATTCGATCTCGAACTCCTGCAACTCGTCCTCAAGGAACAGGCCGGACGCGATCTCATAGGCCGCGTCGGTGTGGTTGAGCGTCACCGAGGCCTCGCCGCCGGTGCGTAGCGTGCCAATGAACTCGCGCGTGCCGTTCGGCGACGCAAGGTGGGTCACGTCCGCCGTCTCGCGGGTCGGCTGCGGGGGCTGGATCGAAACCGCCTCACCGAGGATCGCGAAGACCTTGGGCGTCACGGCCAGGGCGGACGTGCGGTAACGGAAGATCGTGCCGAGGCCGATCGTGGCTTGTGAAACTGCCATGGCGGGTTCTCCTATATTGCCGAGGCGTGATGGACCGCCAGATCGAGGCTGGTCCGGAAAAGAGGCGTGCCGTTTAGGTCGTCGCTGTCGTCGCGTTCGTCGACGACGAGGATGGCGTCGAAGCGGATAGGGTCCTGAACGAAGTGCGTGCCGGAGACCGAGGCCTCGACGGCGCGGGCGGCGCGCTTGGCATCGGCGAAGGTGGCGGCCCAGCAGTCGACCTGGACGCGGCTAGCGACCAGACCGGAGGCCCCGCCAAGGTGATAGTCGCGGTTGCCGTCGATCCGATGGAGGACGATGGCGGGGAGGGTGCCGCCTTGTGCGCGACGTCCCCAGGTGATGCGGTCGGAGACCAGTGCGGTGATGCCGGCCTGACCCAGCAGGTAGGCGACGAGGGCTTCTTCCATCAGTCCGACACCCTGATCTCGTAACGACCTTTGTGGAGAAAGATCGCCACCTGATCTGGCTCGGCCGGATCGATGTAAAACCCGTTGTCGGCCGTGCGCCGGCAGGACATCAGCCAGCCTTCGGAGGCGCTGCACTCGACGACGTCCAGAACTTCGCAACCGGTGTCCAGGTCGACGACCCGGATGCAGCCGTATGGAAACGGCGAGGGAACCTCGCCGGCCAGGGCGTATGGAATCGTCTGCATCCGCTACCCCTTCGCGGCCAGACGGGCCGTCTTTCGCGCGAGCCGGTCGGCGGCCTTCTTGATCTCGTCCCAGAAGTCGGCGGCGAGACCGCTCGGCAGATCATGCTTTCCGCGATCCCATGCGGGACGGGCGAAGGGCTGCGGGCCGTGTTGGCTGGTCCCGAACTCTTGCAGGTGAGCCTGCGGCTGACGGCCGGGGCCGGCGTAGGCTTCGACTTCAGAGACCTTGCGTCGGCTCTTCGGCTTCTTCGTCGTGACCGTGATGCTTTCGCGGAGCTCGGAGAGATGAATGGGCGCGTGGGCCTTCATGTCGTCGGCAATGGGCTGCAGCCGCCTCACAGCGACCCGCCGCATCACGTTCCGGCCCGTGGCCTTCGGCAGCTGGCCCAGCGCGTCGTTGACCTCTCGGAGGCCTTCGATCTTCACCGTCCAGCTACGCGCCGCCATCGCCACGCGCCGTACAGGTGATTTCCAGAGCGACCTTCCGGCCCTCGGCCTCTTTGACGTTGAGGATGGCGTAGGTCACGCCCTTGAAGATGAGACGATCCTTCGGGTTCAGGTCGGCGACCTGGCTCGAATACCGGATGGTGAAGCGACCGCTCAGCCCTGCCGCCGTCTCGCCGGCGCGGAACTTCTCGCCGTCACGGATCGGCTCATAGGCGGCCCAGACGGTAGCGAGCAGGGTCCAGGTTTCGACATCGGTGTTGAAGTCGTCCTTCGTCGTGGTGGACCGCTCCAGCATGATGCGTCGGTCCAGTGATCCTGCGCGCATGGCTTCAGACCCCTACGCGCCGGTACGGCGCGATCAGCGCCGCCACGGTCGGGTTTTCGGCGACGATCGTGCCGGTCACCACCCCCTCGCGGCTCGCATACAGATCCCCGACCATCAGCAGGATCGCCGCCGTGATCGGGGCCGGAACAGACGAACCCGGTTCGCCGCAGGTGAAGGTCACGGACACGGTCCCGGTCTGGTCCCGCGTCGCGGGCCAGTTGACCCCGTGAACCGTCTCGACGAACGACCCCAGGGCGTCGGTCCGCAGGACATAGTCCTCATCATCGAGCGTCAAGGTCAGGCCGTCAGGATCGACACAGGTCACGCCGGTCACGGTCGCCGCCGGCATCGGCAGGCGCAGCCGGGGCTCGAACCGGTCGAACACCTGTGACCAGGTCTGGGTCACCAGGGCGCGCCCCAGAACCCCGCTCCAGCCGTCCAGATGCGCCGTCGCCGCGTCGATGAATGCCTGTATCAGGGTATCTTCGTCGCCATGGTCGACCCGCAGGTGTGTCTTGGCCTCGGTCAGGCTGACCGGGGCCGAGGTCGGCGCGACCGTCCGCACGGGACTATAGGCGAACGATCGCGCCATCGGCTCAGGCGACCGGGCCGTTCGTCGGGTGCCCCTTGAGGCACACGATGCCGGCGATGATCGAGGTGCCGCTGTTTTTCGTGATGGCGTGGCGAACGTAGCGTTTCCCGCCCTTGTAGCCGACCCGATAGACCGTATCGGCCGCAAGGCTGGCCGGCAGCGCGCCCAGCAGGTCAGCCGCCGCGCAGTCGGTGAAGTCGCCCGACGTGGTCGTGGAGGAGTGCTGCACCTTGACGGTATAGTCGCCGGCCGCGGCGATGGCGCCGGTGTTGACGATGAACTCTGCCGAGTCGAAGCCCTGCAGATCGATTGCGGCGCCGTTGGCGGTTGCAGCGATGGCCGCCGGGATAAGGGAGACGACGGGCGAGATGTTGGAGTGAAGGTCTTTCATGGACCTGCCTTTCGATGTTTGGGATTTCAGAAGGGGCAGTCCGGCGGGCGACGCTGGGTCACCCGCCGTCGGATCAGGCCGTCAGGCCCGGATCAGGCCGCGACCTTCAGCAGCTTGATCGCCTCGAAGTTGGTGACCCCGCCGCCGACACGCTTCGTGGTGTAGAAGTGGACGAAAGGCTTGTTGGTGTAGGGATCGCGCAGGACGCGGATGCCGAAGCGATCCACGATCGTATAGCCGCGCTTGAAGTCGCCGAAGGCGGCGACCAGGGCATTGGCGGCCACGGCCGGCATGTTGTCGTCGGTATAGACCGGCTTGCCGAGAACGGTCGCGACCTCAGCCGCCGCCGTCGGCGGAGCCCACAGGAAGTTTCCGTCCGCGTCCTTGAACTTGCGCACGGTCGCCATGGTTGGGTCCGACATCAGGAACGAGGCGTTGTTCCGATAGGGAGCCTTCAGGGCATAGTAGAGATCGACCAGGGCGTCGGCCTTGCTGACGGTCGCCGATGTGTCGGCGAAGTCGGCGGCCTTGCCCGTGACCACGAAGCCGAGACCGCCCCAGGCATAAGAGGCGTTGGCGGCATTGGTGTAGGACAGCAGGCCGCGCGGTTGCAGGACGCCGTCGCCGCTGATGAAGGCCTCGCCTTCCTGCTCGGCGAACTCGATCGAGACTTCGTCCGCCAGCCAGGCCGCGATGTCCACCCGGGCGTCGTCCAAAGGGTCTGGGTCGCCGCCGGATTGGCGTACAATTCCTTGGCGTTGATGACGATCTCGCGCAGCGTCGGCGAACCCGTTTCAGGGCGGGCCTGCTCTTCGCCGACCCAGCCCGAACCGGCGCCGCCCATGTTGACCAGCTTCTTGTAGGAGCCGCTGGAGATGTTGATCACGCGCGACAGGGACCGCATCGTCGAGACCGTGCCGAGGACGCGGTCGATGCCGGTCTCGACCTCTTCCGGGACCAGGTAGCCGCCGTCTGGATCGGACTGGGTCGTCAGCTTGGCGTTGACCTCCAGCTCGCGGATGTTGGCGGCGGTGTCGCCCTTGCGGAAGAAGCGATCGAACGCGGTCGCATGGGCCGCGACAGCCGGGTCGGCGGTCGAGCCGCCCCCTCCGATCCTCATCGCGGCCTGGGCGGCGTTCACATCGTCGAGCGCCTTCTGCAGCTTCGTGATCTCGGCGTTGATCCTGTCGACCTTCTCGGTCTTCACGACATCGTCCTGGCCCTTCTTCAGCTCGGCCAGCTTCTCGTTCTGTTCAGCCTTGAAAGTCTCGAAGGTCTGCGACAGGTCGGTCAGGATTTCGGCGGCAGGGCGAGCATCGGCGCGCGCGGCCACGACACCGCGAGTGCGGCGGATGGATTGTTTGGTCATGGGATGGCCCTCCTTAGGCCTTCAGCAGGTCGGTGAACCGCTTGGCAGCGGCAGCGAGTTGGCCTGCATCGCGCTCGGCCGGGGTAGGGCGACTTGCATCACGCGGGGTCGCGGTCAGTTCGGCGAGGACGTCGGAACGGTCGCCGCGAGACAGGCCGGATTTCGCCAGCGCCGCCTCGACCTTTCGCCGGGCCATGACGGCCCGGTCGGGATGGCTCGCCGCAGACGCCTCTGTCGGGGCGCTGCGGCCTTCGTCGATGGAGTCGGCGAAGCCATTCTTCACGGCCTCGGACGGACCCATGAAGGTCTCCGCATCCATCAGCTTCACGATGGCCTTGCGGTCCATGCCGGTGCGGGCTTGGTAGATGTCGGCGATGGCGCTGTCGAAGCCGTCGAACAGGTCCGCGCCGCCGCGCATGTCGTGGCGGTTGCCGACCACGACGCCCCAGGCGTTGTGAACCATCATGAAGGTGCCCAGGCCCATGCGGATGTCGTCGCCGGCCATGGCGATGATCGACGCGGCCGAGGCGGCCCAGCCCATCACCTCGACCGTCACCTTGGCGGGGTGATCCCGCAGAAGGTTGTAGATCGCGATCCCCTCGAACATGTCGCCGCCGGGCGAGTTGATCTTGACCGTCACGGGGCTGGTGCCAATCTGGCGCAGGGCCGCCCCCATGCGCTTGGCCGTGAAGCCGCCGCCGGTCCACCAGTCCTCGCCGATCACGTCATAGATCGAGACAGTGTTGGGGTCGTCGGCCTCCGCCGCCTGCGGGGTATCGGCCCACTTTGCCAGGACGTCCGACGGGGCGTCCCACTGGAAGTTGGCCGGCTTCTGGAAGGCTTTCACCTCAGGCAGTTTGCGCAGGCTCATCACGACCCCCTGTTTGGCTGTTCGCGCCGGCCGTGTTCGGCGGCGGATAAAAGATGTCGCCGCCGTCGCGAGGGTTCAGGTCCTCGAGCGCGCGGATTTCGTTCGGGCTGGAGACGCCCCACTGAAGGGCCTTCACGTGGGCTTCCCAGCGGGTCTTGATGTCGCCCTTAACTAGCGACGCCCGGTTGAACCTGGCATAGAGATCGCCTTCGTCCTCCAGGATCAGATCCCGGTTGATCGTCTCCTCCCAGGTCGTCAGGTCGTCTTCCGAGGTGAAGGTGACGAACCCCTGCGTCTGAGCGTCGATGCCGGTGCCCCAGCTCGTCGATTTCTCGGTGTCGCCGATCATGTGCGGCGGGACGCCGAAGAACATGGCGATGTCAGAGCGCGAGAACTTCCGGCTTTCGATCCACTGCGCGTCCTCGGCCGTCATGGCCATCGGCGTGTAGGTCATCCCCTCTTCGAGGATCAGGGCCTTGCCCTCCTCTTCGCCGCCGGATCGGAAGGCCTCGAGGCTGGCGCGAAGGAGCGCCTGACCGTCCGGTCCCAGCTTCCCCTGGTGCGAGAGCGCCGCACTGACGCGCGCGCCGTTGCGGAAGGTCGAAGCCCCGTGACCTTCCATCGCCAACGACAGGCCGATGGTCTCGCGGGCATAGGTGATCGCCGACACGCCATGGACTCCGTCCAGCGTCAGCCCGACCAGATGGAACATCTCGTCCTGCCGCAGGATGACCCGGCGGCCATCCTTCCGGGTGTAGGTGTAGCCCAGCGACAGATCGTCGGCCTGACGCATTCGACCCGGTCCGGGTAAAGCGGGATCAGTTCGCGAACCGCGCCCCGCGAGACCACCTTCATCGCATAGGCGTTGCCGCGCAGCAGCAGGTGCGCCTGCATCATTCGACGGAACTGGGAAGGCGTCTGCCAGCGGTTCGGGCGGCGGCGCATCAGGGTCCACAGGGGGTGATCGGAAGCGTCCTCGCGCGTCCTGTCATCGACCCTGCGCTTGATGTGCAGGGGCATGTTCGCCGGCACGCCCGACCGGATACGGATGCAGGCATAGACCGCTGCGACCCGCATCGCGCTGTCCGGAGTGACGCGCGCGCCAGAGGCCGAAACCGACCCGGTGCGCAGCGCCTCCTCCAGTTCGGCCGAGGTGTTGATGACGATGCCACCGTCCATGTGCGACACGGCGTTGCGTGGCGCTGGCGCGGACCGTGTGAACAGTTTCGACCAGAAAGCCATTCGACCTCCCTCAGAGGATCAGGAGACCACGGGACTGATATACGGACGGACCCGCGCCCGCTTCTTCCGACCCCGCCAGCGCCAGGGCCGAGACCAGGGCAGCGATGCCGTCGATTTTCTCGGTCGACTTCGACTTCGACGGCTTGATGTTGCCGGCGGCGTCGGTCTCGATCGCGACGTTGCCGGCGCACCACTCCAGGATGGGATGGCCGCCGTGTTCGAACATGTCGCTCAGCAGCAACCGCTCCAGATCCTTCGACGGGCTGGACAGGGTCAGGAACCCTTGCCGGACCTTCTCGGTCGGCAGGCCCTCGCCGGTCAGTTGGATCATCACCTGCGTGGCGTTGAACGGGTCGAAGCCGAAGCGCTCGATCCGAAAGAACTCGGCGTCGGCCAGTATCTGGGCCTTGATGAAATCGTAATCGACGACGTTGCCTTCGGTTGCGATCAGGGCGCCCTCGCGGGCCCATTTGTCATAGGGGACGCGGTCGCGGCGAACCCGGTTCGCGATGGCGGCGGCGGGGACGTAGAAGCGCGGGACGAAGCGCCAAACCTTGACCTCGTCATCCGGCGGAAACACCAGCAGTTGGGCCGCCAGATCGGTCGTGGCGGCCAGGTCGACGGCGCCGAAACAGCGGCGGCCCCGGTTGGCTTCTGCCATTTCCGACCAGTGGACCGGCCCGGCCAAGGTGCGCCACCGATCCATCGGCAGCCAGCGGACCGCCTGTTCGGTCCAGATGTTCAGGTGATAGCGTTTGAAATCGTTCTCGTGCCGGGGCGACTCCTGCGCCCGTTGGCATTCCGCCCTCAGATAGTCGGCCTTGACGCTGACCCCGTAGTTCGGATTGGCGGCGCGCCAGGTCTCCTCCGCCGTCCAGTCCGAGTCCTTTGGCGCGGCATAGATGACCACAAGGGTCTCATCGTCCTCGACGACGCCGTCCTGCACCTTGAGGCAGTATTCGAACTGTTCCCATCCGAACCCCATCCGCTGGCCGGCCGTGGAGATCAGGAACTCGAGCGGCTGGCGGCGGGCTACCGACGACTGGTGGACGAAGGTGTAGAGGTCGCCCGAGGCCCATTCGTGGATCTCGTCGCCGATCAGACCCGACATCGACAAACCGTGTTTGCCCGAGGCGTTTCCTGATAGCGGCTTGAAGCTGGCGTTCAGCTCGGCGCAGTAGATCGAGGGCTTGAAGGTCTGCAACAGGTCCGACAGCGTCGGCGACAGGTTGACCATCGCGCCCGCCTTGGCGAACACCAGCCGGGCCTGATCCTTGTCCTTCGCGATCGAATAGACCTGACCGCCCAGTTCGCCGTCGCCCAGCAGGCACAGCAGCGACACCCCGGCGGCCAGTTCCGTCTTGCCGTTCTTGCGCGGGACCCAGACGAAGGCCCGACGATACCGCCGCGTCCCATCCGCCCGCTTCCAGCCGAACAGCGGACGGATGATGTCGTGTTCCTGCCAGGCTTCCAGGATGAACGGCCGACCGGCCCATTCCCCTTCGGTGAATCTCAGGTGGGTGTGAAAGAACGCCACGGCCGCATCGGCCGCGCGCTGATCATACCAGTTCGGCCCGGCCTCCCAGCGCGTCGCGACCGGGTTCCAGTTCGCCGTCGCACCGACCGCCCTCGGCTGCTCCGGCGTCATCAGTTCAACAGCCCGACCGGGCTGGCGGGGGCTGCAGGGGCGGCAACGGCGCCCGGCGCATCGGCCTCACGCCGTACGCCGAACAGGTCACCCGCCGGATCAGGCGTCATCGTCCTGGACGCGAAGATCCGCTGGCGCTCGGCCGGGTTCAGCCCGAACACCGCTTCCTGCGACTCCAGCAGCCGGGCCAGCCGGTCGCCGATCAGGAAGGCGGGGTGCGCCCGCTTCAGTTTGCCGTGCGCGCTCTCGCTCTCATAGGTCTCACCCTCCTTGTCCAGGACGGCCTGCATCTTCAGCCAGCGCGCCAGGTTGCGGCAATACCGGGCGAAGCTCTCGGCATCGACTGGCGTCAACAGCTTCAGGCGCGCGACGTTAGGCGCGAGCCGCTTCCAGACCTTCAGACCTTCGCCCTTCAGCCACTCGGGCGCCGCGACGCCGGACGTCGCCGCCAGCGTCGCCGCCGTGTCGACGGCCAGCCTGCGCTTGCCCGGGTTGCCCTTGGCTTCCCTGATCGCGGCCGGAGCCGGCTTAGGCCCTCGCCGCATGGCTGGCCTCCAAAAAAAGTTTCGGGAAACTCGCGGGCGTAAAAATGGTGCGCCCCCGCCGGTCCGTAAGCGGCACGTCGTGGACTTTGGACCCCCCCCCCCCCCGGGTCGGGAGGGCGGCACCGGGTGTGATCGCCTTGCCCGCACTCTGGCCGAGGCCATCCGCGCAGCGGGCTGGACGCGGATCGTCGCCGCGCAGGTCGATCGGTTGGTTCGAGCCCTCGCCCGGTCAGGCCGCTCTAGGATCGCGCGGATGGGAGCGGTGGCAGTCCGAGACGGACCGCGAGGTGGTCGAGGGCCATGCGACCCTTGCGTTCGATGCCCTGCTTGAAGCCGTTGTGGCAGTCCGAGCAGCTGCTGACCCAATAGGTCTTGTTCCAGAAGACGGCCTGATCGCCCTTATGCGGATAGAGGTGGTCGACCAGATCGGCCGCCTTCACCTCATCGACCAGGGCGCAGTAACGACACAACGGGTCGCGCACCCGATGCCCGGCGGCGGCCCTGTCCCAGGAGGCGGTATAGCCCCGCGACCGCGACGATCCCCGCCTCGCGTCATAGAGCTTGTTCGCTTCTGGCCGCGACAGGTTGCCGGCGGGCCTGAAGGTAGGCGGCATGGTCGGCATATGAAAAAGCCCGCCTCGGCTCAGGACCGAAGCGGGCTCGAAATCGGGATGGTCTTAGATGGCTACCGCACCGGCCCTCACGTGATGTGGGCCAGTTGCGTAACGACGCGGTGGGCGCGTCCGAGGAGTTGGACTAGAAGCGCGACGCGATCCTTGTCAACGCGTTCTTCGAAGATTGCATCCATGTCGGCATAGCGCCCGACGCCGATCCGAACGGCATCACCGGCCTTGTGCGAACAGGGTCGATCCGGCGTCTCCGGTTCATCCAGAACGACCAACCCGTTGATTTCACGCGCTTGCAGGCTTTCGATCACCCAGTTCTCGACCGGTCGGGGCCGCGCCTCCACGCCCGATCCGATCGTCAGGACCGACGAAACTCCGATGGTCGAATAGATCGAGCGCCAGCCCGGAGCGTTCAAATCCACGCTCACAAACATCCATCTCGGGAACATCGGACGGGGTTGCGACGGCGAGGCTGCCAAAGCGCGCGTCATCGGCGCCCGCATTGGCAGGTAGGTTTCGAAGCCCTGACGCCCGAGGTGATATTTGGCCAGCTTCTCTTTCCCGGCATGGGTAACGACGGCGTACCAGCTGAACCCGCCTCTCTGCTTGGCGACCTGGGAGGCGATCATCGTTCGTTCCTATGCTGACTGGGTTGGGCCGCCGGGCCTTGGAGGGTGACGTTCAGGGTTGAGAGCGCGCGACCCGCCGCGCTGCGCAGGCGTTCTGCCCCGATGCTAGTCCGACACCGGACAGCCCGATCGGCTTCCACCCAGGACGCGGTGTCGAGATAGCTGACGGCTCCCGCCTCCCCGATCGCATCGACGACCGCCGTGCGGACTTCCGGCGGCCCGTCCCAGCGTCCGGGCGTCACCGGCCCGGCCGTCGAGCCAGCCGCCGTCAGCCAGCCCCGGAATCGATCCTGCGTCAGCCAGCGGTCGAGGTTCATCGCCTTGCCCCGACCGAAGTCCGGGTCGCGGGCCACGGCCGCCAGGACCGCCGCCAGCAGCACCGCCTCGCTTAGCGCCGCTCGCTCAAGCGCCGCGACCCATGCCTGCCAGGACAACGGCGGACTGACCCGCTCCGGAGCCTTGCCTGCCCATGCGTCGCAAGCCTGCTCGAACGCCTCGGACCGAACCTGATCCGGATTGCTCGCGCACGCGCGCACGCCCTGTGTTTGATCTTGAGTAATTCCCTTCCCTATTAGGGTGTCACCGGTGACACCCGTGGGGCGACACCGGTGACGGGGGTCGGGTGTCACCGGTGACGGGGGGCGCTCCCCGCCATGGGTGTCACCGGTGACACCCATAGACCCGGAAGCCTTGGCCAGCTGAGCCTCGCGTTCGGCGATCCGACGACGCACGGTCGAGGCGTGGCCCAGCTCCAGCGGAAGCCGATAGATCGGGATTTTTCGCCCGGCGTACAGGTGGGTTTCGGTCGTCTTGATCAGCAGCCCGGCGTCGACCAGGGCCTGCCGTCCGCGCTCGACCATGCGCGGCTGTTTGTCGATTTCCATCGCCAGGACATCGACCAACACCCACGCCCGCCCCTCGGCATCCGCATAGGAGGCCATGGCGACGAGGACGGCCTTGGCGTTGCTGTCGGCGCGGACCTTGTCCGGCCCGACGACCCCGTCAGCACCCTTCCGCCCCTTCAACACACTCATACACGTCTGGGCCTTGGCCCAGGTCACAGCAACGTCGCTCACCCGATCACCGCCCCCCTGGGAAGCTGGAATTTGCGGATCAGCGCCGTCTGACGCGGGATCTCCGGAATCGCGAACACGGGCGCGGGCGCATCCATCTCGACCAGCTCGCCGGTTTCGAGACGGGTCAGCACATCGATCGCCCGCGCCAGCTGGCCGAGCTCGAGCAGCGTCTGCGACAACAGTTGACGCCGATGCGCGGGGTCGGACGCCTTCAAGGCGTCATCGGCCAGGATCGCCTCGCGGATGTCGCGGACGGCCAGCCTTTCTTCTTTCAGCCGGTTCAGGGCCGCTTCGTACTGGTTCACATCCACCCCCGATCGCGGGCGAGCCAGACCGGCATCGTCCACACATTCTCGTCGCGGCCCTCGCCGCGCGTCGCCTTGCTGAATGGGGCCCAGGCCGCGTCCACGACCTTTCCGGTCGCGCTCAGCAGCCAAGCCTTCGCGCCTGTGCTGTGCAGCGTCAGGGCGAGCGAGACCGACCCGTCCGCAGCGGCGGCCGGCGGCTCATGACCGAACAGGTCCCGCATGCCTCAGCCCTCCCCCGTCAGTCGTTTCAAGGCGGTGGCCGAGGCTCGATCCATCGACCAGCCCATGCCCGCGTGATTGACGACCCCGCCGTCCAGGGCCCTGAACCGGTCAGGCAGCCGGCCATCCGCGCCTCTGGATCGCAGGGCGGCGCGCCCGACGCAGATCCGGACCGAGGCGTTCCGGCGGGACTGTTCAATGAAGGATGCGAACGGAGAGGCACGCATCGCCTCGTTCAACACATCGGGCGACTGCACCCGCCCAGGCCGGTCAGCCAAAGACATCAGTGTCAGCAAGGTCGCCGGGCTCAGCTCTGGTATCGCGGCCTTCCAGCGCGCCAGCCGATCGACCGCGGAGCCTCTCCGATCCTCGTCATCGTTCGCCCGCCACGCCTCGACTCCGACGCGCAGTTCGGCCGCTTCCCGGGCCAGGGCGTCGCATCGGGCGCAGCTCATGCTTCCGCCTCCCGAGGATCGAGCGCCACCTGGGCTAAGGCCAGGACCGCCACGGCCGGATCGGTAAAGGTCCGCCACGCGTGCATGACGAACGGCAGCGGCCGATGATCCACGCGGCGGAACCCGAACCGCTCGGCCCGCGACGACACGCGTTCGATGGCGATGACCTGACCATGCCGCGTCACCACGGCGCAGCAGCACCCATCGTCATCGACCGAATGCACGGGCCAGGCGCACCACAGACCCAGGGTCGCGTTCACGCAGGTCAGGATTAGGTCGCCCGCGACGAACCCCTTGACCGGCCCGACCGGCGGCGACGGAAAGGCGATGACGTCTGCGCTCAAGACAGCACCTCGCGCAGTTCGTCGGCGTCCAAGCCGAACAGTTTGGAGATCTCGCCGAAGGTCCAGGCCGGTTTCCCTTCGGCCCCGGGCGCGCGCATCCGCCGCGCCCAACCCAGCACCTCATCGCTGATCGACGTCAGCGTCTTGGGAACGAGCGAGGCTTCAGTGACCGGCGGCGCAACAGGTTTCGGATCAGGGGGCGATGGCGATGCCGGCGCAGCAACCGGGTCCGGCGTCGTGGCCTGGCGAAATCGGGCGGGCGTGCATTCGCCTCCGGGGACCAGTGCCGCTGCCACGACCGCGATCTGTTCCGCCGTCACCTTGCGCGCCGACAGGCTGGACGGGGCGAGGTTGGTCGACGTGACCCGGAACACCCGGGCCGCGTCCTTGGGCTTCCAGCCCAACCGCGCGACGCATCCGGCGGCGGCCAGTATCCGCGCCCGCCCGCATCCGGACTGGCGCTCGAACACGGTCTCGGGCTTGACCCCGACCTCGCCACAGGCGGCGACGATGGCGACCGCGATCGAGGCGGCCGAGATAGGCTGAGCGGTCAATTCCACACCTCTGGTCGCCCGGCGTGGGCGCGTTGAAAATCGGCCGTGTTCAGCGCGTGCAGCTGGTCGTCGAGGAACACGGCGGCGGCATCGACGACGGGCGCCAGGGCCCGACGGGTGGTCGGCGGTGTGGCCTGTCGTGCGAAGGCGGCCGTCAGTTTCAGGAAGGCCCGGCCCGTATCCGCAACCGTCGCCCCGGCCTCGCGATCCAGTACGGACGAGGATGCGCCGCCGACGCGCCTCGACAGGGCCATCAGCCGCAGCTCGGCGTCGACGGTGATTTGATCCGCCGCCGCGTCGACGACACAGGTCCGCGCCAGATTGATAAGTGCGCGCCAATCGGCGCGGGTGGCGACCATCGCCGGCGCTGCGCGCCTCTTGGCCTGTCCCCAGCGCCCCGTCATGGCCGCCCTCTCGGGATGCCTGCCGCCCGGCTCAGGGCAACGACGTCGGCGGCGTCGATCCGATAGCCCAGGGTTCCGACGCTACGGACCGCTCTGATCCCCGTCCGCACCGCCAGCATCCGTCGGGCGCCGCCGATCGCGTCCGTCATCGCGCCGCCGCCGGCAATGCCTCTTGCAAGATCGACGTTCGACACATCCGCGCCGTTCGCCAGCCACAGCCGGCGCACGATCAACGCCTCATCCGTGCCGAAGCCCAGGGACTTCAGATGCCGTTCCACAATCTCGCCCGGCGATAGCGGCCGGGCTGTCATCGTCAGGATCTCGGCCGATACCGTCGGATCGAAGATGCGGCGCAGGTCCGCTTCGTTCGCTCCAGTCATCCGACTGATCGCCGACCAGCCGATGCCGGCGTTTCGCTTCGTCTCGATGAAGCTGCGCTCGACGTCCTGCGCCCGGGTCATGGCCGCGCCTCGGGCTCAGCGATCAGCGCCGCCTGGGCCTGACGGATTTCCTCGACCAGATCATCCAGGGCGACGGAGAAGTCGGCACGCTCGCGGGCGTCTAACCGGCGGTCTGCCATCACCGCTCGGTACCGGCCCAGCAACGGCGCGCCGCCTTCGACCACATCCGACAGCTCGTCCCGGAGGTTCCCGGCCACGACCGCGCTGGGCCGCGCCTCACACATCGCGCCGGTGACGATCGGCTCGCCGCAATAGGCTTCAAGACACAGCACGATGTCGATCGGCAGATAGTCGGGCGCGGTCGCGACCTGGCATCGCGACAGGTGCGGCACGGAATAGGGCCGGCACGACTCGGCGCAGGCGCGCGAGGCTTCCTCGAGCCCGCCGCACGCCTTGATCAGCTGCTTGGTCTTAAGCTTCAGCCAGCGGTTCGGGGCGGCACTCATACGACCACCTCCGTTCGCGAGATGTTCGCATCGGATTTCTCGGCGCCATGATCGGGGGCGGGGGCCATCAAAGGCGGGCCTTCAGGAGATTGCCCGCCATGAACCGAGCCGAAATCACGCTTCAGACCTTCCAAAGCTGCTCGCGCGGCGTCGAACGAACGCAAGGTCGGGGACGACTCACCCGACCGCCATCGCGGCCAGTTGGACGGATTGAGCCCGGCGCGGCGCAGAACGGAGGCGGGCGTCACACCCGCGCCGTCGCAATCGCGCTCGAAATCGGAGATGGCGGATGACATGGGCCGTAGGTGACGCATTAATGCAATCGCCGTCAAGCGCATTCATGCGTGTCGATAACTTGCACGCAAGTTTGCGAGAATGCGAGTCGATGGATACGGCCGCGACAATCAGAGATTGGCTTCGCGTAGTGCTTGCGAGCCGGCCCGACCTGACCGTGAAGCGGTGGGCCTCGGAAGCGCGCGTCGCACCATCGACGATCCATAGGGCGATGGGCCCAAACTATCAGTTCGTCACATCCAGCAAGACGCTGGCGAAGCTGGCGACGGCCGCTGGCGTTGCCCCACCCGATGCGACTTCAACCGAGCCCCAGATCGTCGAAGCCGACTTCTTGCCCATCCGGTACGAGGTTGGGGCCGGCAGCTGGCAGGAGATTACCGACACCCAGACCTTCTTCGGGGTCGGCACGGTCGCTCCCGACCCCGCTTTCAATGGCTTTGCCCAATGGCTCGAGCGCGTGCAGGGCGATTCCATGGATCGCGAGTATCGCCAGGGTGACCTTGTCCATGTCGTGGATGCCATCGGGCTGGGGTATGCGCCCCGGCATGGGGATCATGTCGTCCTGGTCAGACGGAGGATGGACGGGGGCGAGATGGAGCGGACGATCAAGGAGGTCGTGCGCCGCAAGGATGGCGCGACCGAATTCTGGCCCCGTTCGACTAACCCCCGCTGGAACAGCCCGATTACGCTGATTGACGGGCTGGCGACAGACGATACGACTGAGGTCGAGGTCGAGGGCCTGGTGATAGGCAGCTACCGCCCACGTCGCTAACCGATCATCGTCCTCAGCTCGACTTCCGTGACGATGCGTAGCAGCTGTCCAGCAGCGGCCAGTTCCTCGGCTTTCAAGTGTTTGGCGCTTTTATCCTTGCCCGCAAACGTCGTCGAATCCTGGACGCCCAGCACCAGCATCGTCGTCTTTCGTGAAACGGTCGATGTCACTGCGCCACCGGCCGCCGCTATCAGATCCGCCATGGCTGACTTCGGCACCGTGAAGTCGCCAGTCATCACGATGCACTGATCTGTGAGCGGCCCTTCAGCACCGCCCTGACGGGCAACCGGCCCCGAAGACCTTGGCTGCCGGGCAACAGGGGCGGCCAGTTCATCCAGGCTCAGGCCGGTGACCTCCAATGCCCGTACGACCACCATCCCCGCCGCACGCGCGTCGCTTAGGGCGTCGTGGTGGGTGTGCGGGATACCAAGATGCCGGGTCAGCAAGTTCAGTTTGTGACTGCCAAGATCGGGCCAGGCCCGACGCGCCATCTGCACGCTGTCGACCCATCGCGTGGAGATGTCTGATCGCCCGTGCTTCAGGCAGGCTGCCGAAAGCGCCCGCCTGTCGAATGAGGAATGCGCCACCGTGACTCTGCCGGAAAGATAGCCCTCCACGACGGAGTGCAGGGCTCCAAAGTGCGGCCGGTCCCGAACATGACGATCGGTGATCCCATGGATCGAGATGTTGAAATCATCGAACTCGTCCCGTGGATCGATCAGCGTCTCGAACTCTAAGGTCGGCGCGCCATGTCGAAACGCGACAATCCCGATCTGGCAGATGCTGCTCACCCGCGAACATGCCGTTTCAACGTCCACGACCACGAAGTCGGCCTCGAACGGGGCGACGGCCTCAATCGGCGCGGCCGAAGGGATGGAACCAAATACCGCTTTTGCCAGCCTGTCAGCCCAACCCATATGCAACTCCCCCGCGCGGGCGAACGGTAGCGCAGGCGTAAGGGCGAGGCGACGCGCATAAATGCGCTTGACGCAGATGTTGCATTAATGCGAGCGTGAGGTCGTCCGCACCGGAGGGCCGGTTCGCCCCCTAGCTCCAAGGCCCAGCCGATCGCTCCCCGGATCGGTTCCGGTGCGGACACCCGTTTGTCATCCCGGCGCAGGCCGGGACCGGAGTGTCAGATGCTCAACCCTTCGACCCGCCCCCGTCGCAGTCTGATCGGTGAAGTCCTCGCCATGGCGATGGTTATCCTGCCGCTCGCGGCCCTGATCGCGTGGCGCGGCTGATGCCTGACATCAACGGCCTCCAACTCGCCGTCGTCGTGATCGGCCTCTTCATCATCCTTTCCATCCCCATCCGGAGACGCAAATGACCGCGCTCAATCCACTCGCCGTCCAGAACGCCCTACTCTTGCGAGAGCTCGCCAAGGACGGCCCGGCCGAGCCGGTGACGGCGATCGCCAAGCGCATCGGCCGCGACGAATCGAACGTCCGCAAGACCATCAAGGCCCTGATCGCCGAGGGTCTCGCCTGCGAACCGATGACCCTGACGCACGAGGGCCAAGCCCAGCTGGCGGCCATCGACCGGGCCGAAAACAGGACGGACAAACCCGGTTTGTCGGAGGCCGCGGAGGGGTCGATCAGCCTCGTTCACGCGCAGATTCTGCCCGACGTCCAGAACGCGCGGCGCGACTGGGACAGCGCCGAGGCCCAGGCCGAGCTCGGCGCGCTCAAGGAAGACATCGTCGCCCACGGCCTGCTTCAGAACCTGGTCGTGCGCGGCCCGGAAGCGGCCAGCGACGACTTCGCGATCAGTGGCCCGGACGGTGTTGCCCTCCCCCTCTACACCCTCGTCGGCGGCGAGCGTCGCTGGCGCGCGATCGGCAAGGCCATCGCCGACGGCGGCTGGCCGGCGGACCGTCGCATCGCCTGCCGCGTCCTCGACACAGACAACCTCGGCCATCGCCTCGCCGCCCTGTCCGAGAACCTCCAGCGCCGCAACCTGAACCCGCTTGAAAAGGCCAAGGCCTTCGACGGGCTGGCCCAAGCCTTCGCCGACAACGGCGTCGCCGACGACAAGATCAACCGCGAGATCGCGGACAGGGTCGGCGTCACGATCGAACACGTCCAGCAGACCCGCAGCCTGCTGAAACTGGATGAGGCCGATCAGGCTCGGCTCGCCCTGCCGAAGGACGATCCCAAGCGCCTCACGGTCTCCGACGCCCGCAAGAAGGTCAGCGTCAAGGCAGAGAAGGAAGCGGCCTGGAAGCCGACAGATCAGTCGCCGGAGGAACAACTGGTCATCGCCGAGCTGGCCTTCATCGCGCGCAAGACGTCCAGTTATCTCGGCAGCAGCTTCATGGTCGGGCCAGAATCCCGCACCGATCCGGTCGCCGTTCGACTGGCCGAGCTCAACATCATCGACCTGCCCGAGGAGCTTGCCCAATGGGGCGACGACACGGGCCAGCACAAGGCCTCATTCCGTGGCTGGACCCTGACCGACGCCATCCGGTCGGTCTGGCCGGCGGTCCTTCACGACGATGCGGAGAAGCGCTCCGAGGGCCTGCTCGCGCTGCAAATCGAACTGACCGGAGCCGGCCCGACCGGGGGCCGAACTTTCCTGACCGACTGGCTGAACGGCCCCTTCGGACTGACGGAGGCGGGTAAGGCCATCGTTGCGGAGCGGCAGGCGGCGGATGAAAAGCGCCTTCGCGAGGATCAGGCGCGCGCCGATGCTCGAGCCGCGACATTGACCCGCTGGGGTGAAGCGCGCACCCGTCACCTCGCCATCCTGAACGCCGCAGCCGAGAAGGCCGAGGCCGGATCGCCCGAGGACAATCAGGCGATCGCCGCCGACCTCGACCGACCCTTGCCCTGGTCTCTGACGGCAGAGGCCATTGTCGCGGCCAACGGTGAAACCGTCCGGCGCATTGGCAACCACTACACCCCGACCGAACACGAGCTGGCTCTCGCCCAGATGATGGTCGTCGCAGTCAATGCCGCTGGTGGTCAGGTCACGCCCCCGCCCCCCGTCGAAGAGGAAGAGGACGACGCCCCGCTCGAGGAAACCGTCTTCGTTCAAGAGATCACCGACAGCCTGCAGGACCAAACGGACCTGTCAGACGACGGCGCCCGGGCCCAGGCCGAGGAAATCCTGCACGAGTTCCTGACCGACAACAGCGTCGTGTTCGGCGACTTGGGCTTCGACTGGACCGCCGGCGGCGCCCAGACGCTGACCGATGAGTGGGTTGCGGAAAGCAGTGAGGCCGGGACCTTCGAGGGTGAAGCGGACGCCTCGGCCGACACCAAGGAGGCCGCGTGATGAGGGGCGATGGAAACTTCAAATGGTGGTGGTGCGGCTTCGAGGAGATGGAGGTCTGCAACGGCCCCCACGACACCCGGGAGGCCGCGATCGCATCGGCTGCCGAGGAGCGAGAAGCGGACGAGTTCGAGGACGACGAGACGCCGCATTGCTGGATCGTCGAGGCGGACAAGATGGTCATCGTCGCGGACGCCCTGTTCGACGAGGACGACGTCGACGCCGACAGCACCTTCTCGGGCGACCGGCTGATCGAACTGATCACCGAGGCCAACGAGGAGGCATGGGGCGAGGACGGGTTCGAAGGCCTGGTCGGACCTGGTGACGAGGCGGCGATCAACGAGCTCGAGGCCGCCGCCCACGAGGCGCAGCTGACCAGCGGTGGACAGGCCGCCTGCGTCAACGCCGTCATCGCGGACTGGCTCAACCGCCACCAGCGCCAGTTCCGCGTCTTCACCTTCGGCGTCCAGCGCAACTTCGAACGCGTCGAGCTGGAGCTCGTCGCCTGATGCCGCGCCCCTGGATCGAGTCCGCCGCCGTGCTGGCCTTCGCCCCGGCGGGCGAGGCCGCACCCCCCCGCCGCAACGTCCCTTACCGGAGACCCGCCATGTCCGATGACATCCGCTACGCCCTGTTCAGGAAACTGGACGCCTTCGCCAAACCGACGGCGGCCCCGGACCTCCACGCTCTCGCCCGTCTGATCGAACGCGAGCGGGGCGAACACGCGATCCAGCTGGTCGAGATCGAGGACTTCGAGTTTGCAGGCGACCGTCTGATGCACACCGCCGTCGAGGTCTGGACCCTCGACATGGCTGGCGATCGCGACAACCGCATCGGCGTCGCCTGGCTGAACGAGGACGGTCGCGACCGCCTCGAGCCCGCCCTCCGCGCCGTCCGCATGAACCGGCCCCGCGCCGAACGTCGGAGGGCGGCGTGAGAGGGCTCATCATCCCCTCCGCCGTCGACATGACGAACAGCGCCAATGTCGTTCAGGCCCGCCACGAGCTGCATCGCGCGATCGACTTCGGCGGCGTTCCCGAACAAGCGGCTTGGTCCCGCAAATGGGGCGAGGCGGCCGTGGAGGCCGGCGACAAGGCTGCGGCGCACTTCGACGACTATGACGGTATCGGCCTCCCTCGCGCCCTCGACAAGGCGAACGAGCTCCACACGAACCTCCAGACGGAGATCGTCAAGGACGCGCCCGACATCGCGAAATGCCGGCGGCTGGTCCGCGAAATCCGGACCTATCTCAACTCCCTGGTCGAGGCTTACGACGAATGAAGATCTTCGCTGAACAGGCGGGCCTCGCCCGCGTCACCGCCCGGATCGCCAACGTCGCCGAACGCAAGGCGACCATCCCGATCCTGAACAACATGCTGATCGACGCCCAGTCCGAAGCGGGCGCCGTCTGGTTCCACGGCACCGATCTCGACATGGAGATCCGTGAGCGGCTCGAGGCGCGCATCGAGACGCCGGGCCAGATCACCCTGCCGGCGTCCAGCCTGGCCGAGATCGCCCGGGGCGCGCCGGCCGGAGCCGAGGTCATGATCGGCACGATGGACGACGACCCGCGCGCGGCGGTGAAGTTCGGCCGGTCGCGCTACCTGCTGCCGATCCTGCCGGCGGGCGACTTCCCTACCCGCAGCACCCTGACCGGGGACACCCTGACCATGCCGGCGGCGGACCTTTTGTCCCTGCTGGATCACGTCCACTTCGCCCAGTCGACCGAAGAGACCCGCTACTACCTGTGCGGCACCCACCTCACGACCGTGTCCGACGAGGGGCGTCCGGTGTTCCGCGTGGTCGCCACGGACGGCAATCGGATGGTGCTGGATCAGCGGCCGATCGACGCCGGCGTATCGATCCCGGGCGTCATCGTCCCGCGCGCCGCGATCGCGGAGTTTCGCCGCATCCTGGCCGGCTCGAAAGCTGACGTTCAGATCACCGTCACGGCGGCGGGCGTCGCGCTCGAGCTCGATGATGTCCGCCTCACGACCAAGACGATCGACGGCGCCTATCCGGATTACCTGCGCGTCCTGCCGCGCCAGTGGGATCGCGAGATCACCATCGACCGCGCCGTCCTGCACAGTGCCATCAAGCGCGTCGCGGTCATCAGCGCCGATAAGTCGCGGTCGACCAAGTTGTCGATCGAGGACGAGGTTCTGACCCTGACCGTCCGCAATATGGAGGCGGGCATGGCGGACGAGCAGATCGAGGTCCAGGGCGAAGGTCTACTGTTCGAAACCGGCTTCAACGCCAAGTTCCTTCTGGACGTCCTCGAACAGACCGACGCCGATCAGATGATCCTACGCGTGACCGACGGAGTGTCACCCGCCCGTCTCGACCCCCACCCGGGAACCGCCGGAGCTGCGAACATCGTCAACGTCATCATGCCGCTGAGGGTGTGATGGCTTGCGAAGTTTCAGCCCTTGTTCGCGTCACCTCGCCGCTCACGATACCAGCCAGTTATCGGAAATCGCTTGCGCAAACAGGCGACGCGGAGGGCTTCACTCGCCGCCCCGACGGTTTCTATCGCCGTCTGAAGGATCAAGGCATAGCTTTCCTCCGCAACGATTCCGTCGTGCGCTCGCTTGGCGGTCGCCTCCACCATGGCGATCTGAGATCGAACGATCAGAAGTTGGTCCATGACCGCGCGTTCGGACAAGCGAGCGATGTCGAAGTTTGCGAGAGTGCTGCTCGCCATCTGCATCGGCGCAAACTCACTGAAAAGTCGAGCTTCATGGGCAATGCCGGTGATGCCCAGGCGCGTCCGACTACCCATGAGCAGGTCTTCCACGCCGTTAGCGACGGAAGAGACGGCAACCATGGCAGAGATATCTCGCTGCCTCGCCTCTCGAGCGCCGTGGTTGCTCGACCACAGAGCGACGATGACCGCACCCAGCGTGCCGATCGCACTCCAGCCCTCCCAGCCTGGCTTTGCGAGCCAGCAAATAAGTTCTTCGACCATGCGGCGAAGGCTCTCACGATCCTCAGATTCTAGCCATGCCCGCCGCCGCCTTCACACATTCCGACATCCAGCGCGCGGTGAAGGCAGCCAAGCAGGCCGGCCTGCCGATCGCCGGCATTGACTTCCCAAGGGCAGGCGGCTTCCGTCTGCTGATTGGCGAGCCGGTGCGGCTCGAGAGCGCGGAGACAGCCGGTCGGAACGAATGGGATTCGGTACTGACGCAGTGAAACCCATGGCCAGGATCGAAATCGCCTACGTCAAGGCGTACAAGGATCGCCACGGGCGGATGCGCTACTACTATCGGCGCAAGGGCCTGACGTCACTCGCCCTGCCGGGCGCGCCCGGGACGGCCGAGTTCATGGCCGCCTATGCGGAGGCTGACGCCCGTGCTCCGCGGTCGACCGCCGACCAGGTCAAGGCCGCTGCCGCCGCCCGCGTCCAGCCGCGATCCATCAACGCCCTGATCATCGAGTACTACCGGACGCCCGAGTTCATCCAGCTCGCCGACAGCACCCGCCGGGCCTATCGCGGCCAGCTCGATCGCTTCCGCGCCAGGCATGGCGACAAGGGCGCCCTCAGCATCCAGACGAACCATATCGAGGCGATCTTCAACACCATGGCGACGACGCCCGAGGCCGCCTTCAATCTGCGCAAGCGCCTGCGTCGCGTATTCCGCCTCGCCGTCCGCCTGGGCTGGCGCAAGGACAACCCCGTCACCGAGACGGAGATCACCCGCCGGAAGGATCGCGGGATCAAGGGTTGGGACGACGACCAGATCGCCCGGTGCGAGGCGCACTGGGCCTCGGGCTCAAGGGAGCGCCTCGCCTTAGCCCTGTGCCTCTACACGGGCCAGCGCCGCAGCGACGTCGTCCGTATGGGTCGTCAGCACATCCGGGGCGGCCGGATCAGCGTGGTTCAGCAGAAGACGGCGCACCGCCTCAGCATCAAGATCCACCCGAAGCTCGCCCAGGAGATCGCGCTCCACGCCGCCGCCGGCGAAGCCGACGGCCAGCTGACCCTGCTGCGCACCCTCTACGGCAAGCCATTCTCGGTCGCTGGATTCGGGACTTGGTTCGGCATCACCTGCGATCAGGCGGGCCTTAAGGGCAAGTCGGCCCATGGTCTGCGCAAGTCCGCCGGCCGGCGCCTCGCCGAGGCCGGTTGCACCGAGAAACAGATCGCCGCCGTGCTGGGCCACACCAGCCTTGGCGAGGTCGCCCGTTACACGGCCGAGGCCAACCAGGTAGGCCTCGCCGACGACGCCATGGACACGCTCGAAAAGTCCGAAACCAGAACGACCGGTGTCTAACCGGTTAGACACTTCGGTGTTAGCGGACTGACTTGGTTGAAGAAACGAAGGGGAGTGGCGACCCCGGAGGGACTCGAACCCCCGACCTCTGCTTTAGGAAAGCCTTGCTCTATCCGGCTGAGCTACGGGGCCACGCGCGCTGTCCCTAGCGGGTTGCGCCCCGCTCCGTAAACCCGTGGGGCAACAGTCGCCGCGTCCTCGCGAAATCAGTTTGTGGTTAATCGGTCTTAAGATACAATATCTTGGGGTGAACAAACCCCGAATCTGGCCGTGTCGCTGATTCGGTCCTGATTCGTTTCGCGCCTGTTCCGCCCCAGTGTCGTCTGCCGTTAAGCGCCACCATGCCCGGACCGCCTCATGGCGCGTTGACGACTTAGTTTCGATATGAAACGGTCTTCTCCTCTCGGGAGATCGTCATGTCGTCCACCCCGTCCTGTCTGATCGTCGGCGCCGGAGATGGCGTCGGAGCGGCCATCGCGCGCGCCTTTGCCAGGGAAGGCCTCGCGGTCTGCGTCACCCGTCGCCCGCGGCATCTGGAACAGCTGGAGGCGCTCGCCGACTCGATCCGCGCCGGGGGCGGTCAGGCCCACGCCTTAGGCGTCGACGCCCGGAACGAGGCCGAAATGATCGCCCTGGTCGACCGGATCGAGGCCGACATCGGCCCGCTCCAGGTCGTCGTCTTCAACATCGGCGCCAACGTCCGCTTCCCGGTCGTCGAGACCACCGCCCAGGTCTATTCCAAGGTCTGGGAGATGGCCGCCTTCGCCGGGTTCTTCACGGGGCGGGAGGCGGCCCGCGTCATGGGCCCGCTCGGCAAGGGATCGATCCTGTTCACCGGCGCCACGGCCTCGACCCGGGGCGGCGCAGGCTTCTCCGCCTTCGCGGGGGCCAAGGCGGCTCTGCGCCAATTGGCCCAGAGCCTGGCTCGCGAGATGGGACCCGAGGGTCTCCACATCGCCCACGTCGTCGTCGATGGCATGATCGACGGGACCTTCGCCCGCTCCGTCGCCCCCGACATCCAGACCCTGCTGGACGAGGACGCGATCCTGAAGCCCGACGAGATCGCAAAAAACTACGTCTGGCTGCACAACCAGCAACGCAGCGCCTGGACCTTCGAACTCGACCTGCGCCCATGGAAGGAAAACTGGTGACCAGAACCATCGACTTCATCTTCGACTTCGCCAGCCTCAACGCCTATCTCGCCGAGCGCGCCCTGCCGGATCTGGTCGGGCGCACGGGTGCGACGATCAATGTCATCCCCTGTCTTCTGGGCGGCATCTTCAAGGCCACAGGCAACCAGGCGCCGTTCAGCGCCTATGCCGGGATCAAGGGCAAGCTCGACTATGAGATGCTGGAGATTCGCCGCTTCGTGAAGGCGCACGGGCTGGAGGATTTCCAGATGAACCCGCATTTCCCGGTCAACAGTTTGCTGGCCATGCGCGGCCTTTGCGCCTGCGCGCCCGGCGACGAGTTCGACCGCTATCTCGACGCGGTCCTCGCCGGCTTCTGGGAGCGCGGCCTGCTCATGTCCGACCCGGAGGTCCTGTCCTCGGTCCTGGTAGAAGCCGGTCTCGACGCCGGACGCCTGATCGCCCTGGCCCAGACCGATGCGGTGAAGGCGAAACTGGCGGACAACACGGCCGCCGCGGTCGAACGCGGCGCCTTCGGAGCCCCCACCTTCTTCGTCGGCGACGAGATGTTCTTCGGCAAGGAACGGCTGGGCCAGATCGAGGCGATGCTTTCCTAGCCCTCTCCCCTTGCGGGAGAGGGAGGCGGCGCACGAGAGCGCAGCGATCGTCCTTGCGCCCGCGGGTGAGGGGTCACGCAGGGCCTCACCGATTGGGGCCAGTCAGAACGCACTTCGAAGCCGGGTGTCACCCCTCACCCGATCGCTCCAGAACCCCGGCTATCGCCGCCGTGCGCGAGCTCCCTCTCCTGCAAGGGGAGAGGGAAGAACGTCTTGAGAAAGACCCACCGAATCGCCACCTTATCAAGACCATGAGCGACCGCCCCACCGGCCTCGCCCCATCCCGCGTCGTCGCGGTGCTGGGGCCGACCAATACCGGCAAGACCCATCTGGCGGTCGAACGGATGCTGGGTCATGCGTCGGGCATGATCGGCCTGCCGCTGCGGCTGCTGGCGCGCGAGATCTATGAACGGATCGTCAAACAGCGCGGCGCCAATGCCGTCGCCCTGATCACCGGCGAAGAGAAGATCATCCCGGCCCGGCCCCATTTCTGGGTCTGCACGGTCGAGGCCATGCCGCTGGAGCGCGAGGTCGAGTTCCTGGCCATCGACGAGATCCAGCTGGCCGCCGACCCGGAGCGCGGCCACGTCTTCACCCAGCGCCTGCTTCATGCGCGGGGCCGGTTCGAGACCATGTTCCTGGGCGCCTCCACCATGGCGCCCCTGATGCGCAGGCTGATCCCCGATCTGGAGATCGTCACCCGCGAGCGGCTGTCCAACCTGACCTATGCGGGGTCCAAGAAGCTGACCCGCCTGCCCCGGCGCAGCGCGATCGTCGCCTTCAGCACCGAGCAGGTCTACGCCATCGCCGAACTGATCCGGCGCCAGCGCGGCGGCGCGGCCGTGGTCATGGGCTCGCTCAGCCCCCGCACCCGCAACGCCCAGGTCGGCCTGTTCCAGTCGGGCGAGGTCGACTTCCTGGTCGCCACCGACGCCATCGGCATGGGGCTGAACATGGACGTCGACCATGTCGCCTTCGCCGGGATGCGCAAATTCGACGGCCGCCGCACCCGCTGGCTGCATGCCCACGAGATCGCCCAGATCGCGGGCCGCGCCGGCCGCCACATCCGCGACGGCACCTTCGGCGTCACCGGCGAGGCCGAGGAGCTGGACGAGGATCTGGTCGAACAGGTCGTCGAGCACCGCTTCGACCCCATCCAGGCGATCGAGTGGCGCAACGCCCGCCTCGACTTCGACACCCTGCCCGATCTCCTGCGCTCGCTGGTCCAGCCGCCGAATGTCTCCGGCCTGAAGCTGACCGGTCAGGCTCTGGACGAGACTCTTCTGCGTCGCGCCCTGCAGGACGATGAGGTCAAGCGGATCAGCCGTTCGCGCGGGACCATCATGCGGCTCTGGGAAGCCTGCCAGCTGCCCGACTTCCAGAAGACGACGCTGGACGAACACGCCCGCCTGTCGCGCGACGTCTTCCATGCCCTGACCGGCAAGCGCGGCCGATTGACCGACGACTGGTTCGCGCCTCGCTTAGCCGAGGTCGACCGCGACGACGGCCAGATCGACCAGCTGTCGGCCCGGCTCGCAGGCGTCCGCACCCTGTCCTACATCGCAAACCGGCCGGACTGGCTGGACGGGATGAAGGGCTGGCGCGAGCGCACGAGGGCGCTGGAGGACCGGCTGTCGGATGTCCTGCACGAAAGGCTGACCGCCCGTTTCGTGGACCGCAAGACGACGGCCCTCATGCGGTCGCTGCACGACCACGCCCAGACCATGGCCGAGGTCGCCGACGACGGCGTGGTCACCGTCGACGGAGAGGCGGTCGGCCATCTGGACGGCGTGCGGTTCGCCATTGCCTCGGGCGGCTCGGCCCTGGCCGACCGCACCCTTAAGACCGCCGCCCTGCGCGCCGTCGGCCCCGAGATCGCCCGTCGTCTCGGCGCGCTGGCCGGCGATGGCGACGACGCCTTCTCGGTCACGCCGGAAGGCGATGTCCTGTGGTCGGGCGCGCTCGCCGCGAAGATCATCAACACAGAGCCGTTCAGTCCCCGCGTGCGCCTGATGGGCGACCTCGGTCCCCAGGCCGCCCGCGACCGGGCCCAGCGCCGCATCGAGGCCTGGCTGGCATCCGAAGCCGGACGGGCGCTGCGAGACCTGCGGCGCCTCAAACAGGCCGTCGAATCCGGCGCCCTGAAAGGCCTCCCGCGCGGCATAGCCTTCCGCCTGCTGGAGGCCGGGGGCGTCATCGACCGGCGCGACGTCGAACGGGATCTCGCCGCCCTCAGCCAGGTCGAGCGCCGCACGATCAAGGCCTTCGCCATTCGCGTCGGGACCCATTCCGTCTGGCTGCCCGGCACCCTGAAGCCGCGAGCTAGGATCCTGTCCCAGGCCTTTGCCGCCGCCGAACCGTTCCGCGCCAGGCCCGAGGGCCTGACCCTCTTGCCCGGCGCCGCCCCGTCGCCCCGCGCCCTCTCCGCCTTCGGCGTCCGCGCGGCCGGCCGCTGGGCTGTCCCGGTCGACGATCTCGAACGCGCCTCGGACCTCCGCCGCGAGACCAGGGGGAACCTGTCCGACGAGGCCCTGAAATCGCTCGGCTGGACGATCGGCGACGCCAAGGCCATCTGGACCGCTCTCAAGACCGTCCGCGCCCGGATGCCAGACCGCGAGGGCCAGACCCCCGTCGTGATCAAGGACTCGC
Organism: Brevundimonas sp. DC300-4; assembly: GCF_049897365.1. Classification (NCBI taxonomy): domain Bacteria; kingdom Pseudomonadati; phylum Pseudomonadota; class Alphaproteobacteria; order Caulobacterales; family Caulobacteraceae; genus Brevundimonas; species Brevundimonas sp. DC300-4. The sequence goes on along the minus strand of NZ_JAFCWC010000002.1, from coordinate 188,277 downwards.
CCTTCGCCAAACTGGCCGAGTTGACCGCGCCCGCTCAGCCCGCCCGCCGCAAGCGGCCGAGGCGAAAGAAGGCCGCGGCCTCGTGATTTCAGACTTCCAGGCATCCCCGCGAAGGCGTGGATATGAGTGACAGCGACGACAGCGTCCGCGTCGATCTCTGGCTGTGGCGCGCCCGGTTCGCCAGGACTCGCGGTCTGGCCGCCGATCTGGTCGAGCGGGGCGCCGTGCGGCTGACCCATCACGGCAAACAGGTCCGGCTCGACAAACCGAGCCGCCTCGTCCACCCGGGCGACGAATTGACCTTCGCCCTCGACGGCCGGGTCACGGCCGTCCGGATCGAGGCCCTGGGCGAACGGCGCGGACCTCCGGCGGAAGCCCGCGCCCTCTACGTCCCTCTCGGAGAGGAAACCTCGTCTACTGCTTGACGAACTCGCCTTCGATGTGGAGTTCGACCTCGTCGCCCAGGGCGGGCAGATAGGTAGTGATGCCGAATTGGGAGCGCTTGATCGTGGCCTCGCCGTCGAAGCCGACCTTGTAGACGCCGCCCATGGCCGGGCCGGCCTGGTTAAACTTGACCTCCAGCGTCACCGGACGCGTCACGCCGTGCAGGGTCAGGTTGCCCGTGACGTCGGCTTCGGTCGCATCATCGGAATCCACCACGACCGAGGTGGCGACGAAGGTCGCGGTCGGAAACTCGGCCGTGTTGAAGAAATCCGGTGTCTGCAGGTGGGCCTTCAGCGCGTCGTCAGCCGGGTCGACGTCGGCCAGTGGAACGCTCGCTGTCAGGGTCGAGGCCGACGGATTGGCCGGGTCGATGGTCAGGTCGGCGACGACGTTGGTGAACTGGCCCCGGTAGGTCGAGAAGCCGAGGTGATTGATCGACCAGGTGATCTTCCCGTGGCTCGGATCCAGCTTGTAGGTCCCGGCCTGGACCTCGGCGGGTACGCGCGTCGCGGCGGTCTGGGCGGTGACGACCCCGCCGACAAGGCTGAGCACCAGAGCTCCGGCGACGGCGGTGCGGGCGAGCAGGCGGCGGTTCAACATGAGGACGGGCGCCGGAGGATCAGCGGTGGCGACGGCTTATCTGCAATCGATACTGATACAAATAAGGCCTCCTGGCGCAGAAGCAAGCGATAGAGCCGCCAAACCGTCGCTCCGGTTGACAGCGGACCCTCGCGGGGTCATCTGCCGGGCCTCTCCCGCCCAACCCGAAGAACGTCAGCCCCGCCCGCCCATGACCTACATCGTCACCGACGCCTGCGTGAAATGTAAGTTCATGGACTGCATCGAGGTCTGCCCCGTCGACTGCTTCTATGAAGGCGAGAATTTCCTCGTCATCGCGCCCGACGAATGCATCGACTGTGGCGTCTGTGAACCGGAGTGCCCGGTCGACGCCATCGTGCCCGACACCGAGGACGAACCCGACGGCAAGTGGCTTCAGGTCAACGCCGAATACGCCAAGGTCTGGCCCAATATCACGGTCAAGGGCACGCCCCCCGCGGACAAGGAACAGTTCGAACGCGAGACCGGCAAGTTCGAGAAATATTTCTCGCCCAAGCCCGGCAAGGGTTCCTGAACGCTCCCGACCGCCGATAAAGCTCCGGGTCAGGAATAGCGCCGGTTTCGCAAGGGACGCTTGCGACGTTTTGAAATTGCCTCGTTTTGTGATATCTTCCTTCACATTGGGTCGGGCGGTCTGCGTTTCATGCGCGCCGCCCGCGTTTGCGACAGAACCTCGTCCATGAAGACGGGGTCGGCCAGAGGTTGGGTGATCCGTTTCCACGACTGACGACTGCATCATTCCGATCGGCGACCCCCGTCGCCGGTCCGGGAGCAATTGTCCGTCGTGCCTTCGATGCCCTGTCCCTGCGTCCGGGAAAGGAATGACATGACCACCAAGAGCGTTCTGGAATTCAAGGTTGGCGATGCAGTCGTCTATCCGGCGCACGGCGTCGGCAAGGTCGCGGCGGTCGAGGTCCAGGAAATCGCCGGCATGTCGCTGGAGGTCTATGTCGTGACCTTCGACCACGAGAAGATGACCCTGCGCGTCCCGACCAAGAAGGCCAAGACCGCCGGCCTGCGCTCGCTGGCCACCGACGACGTGGTCACAAAGGCCCTGACGACGCTGAAGGGCCGCGCGCGCATCAAGCGCACTATGTGGAGCCGCCGCGCCCAGGAATACGAAGCCAAGATCAACTCCGGCGACCTGGTCTCCATCGCCGAAGTGGTCCGCGACCTGCACCGCGCCGACAGCCAGCCGGAACAGTCGTACTCGGAGCGCCAGCTCTATGAGTCCGCCCTGGACCGGATGGCTCGCGAAGTCGCCGCCGCCAACCGCATCGACAAGGACGCCGCCGTCCAGCTGCTGTCCAAGTCGCTGAGCGCCAAGAAGGCCGTCATCGCTGCTGCTGAAGCCGCGGAAGCCGAGGAAGAGGCTGAAGCCGCATAATCCCTCGGGGAATTTGCTGAATGTGAGAAAGGCCCGGTGGAAACACCGGGCCTTTCTTCTTTCGTCTCCCTTCCCCGAGAGGGAGGGAAAGGCCGCGTCTCTGCTCAGAAATACTCAGCGTCCGCCGGGCAGACCGCCGCCACGCGGCGCGCCGTGATCGAGGCCGGCAGATAGGGCGTGCCGCGCGCGAGCTGGGCGCCGCCGGTGAAGCGGAAATTCTCCTGCTGGTACGAACCGCCGAGGCGGACGTTTACCCGCCGTCCGCGCGGGTCGGTACAGGTCCCCTCGAACCGCGCCGTGCCGCCGCCGACGACGCGGGTCGGATAGACGCACTGCCAGCGGCGCGTCGACAGGCCGCCGAAAAAGCGGTTGATCTCCGACGGCCGCACGCATTTGGTTTCGGTGCTGCGGATACCCACGGCGCTGGTCGTATACTCCCAGTAGCCCGGCAGGACCTCGCTGACGGCCCCCTGGGCCTGCGACGGAGACGAAGGCGCGGCCAGCAGGACGGCCCCTGCGATCGCAGGGGCGGCAACGGCGACAGTGCGCCTCAGAAGGGAAGGCAGGGTCATCGTGGATCTCATCCTCGGGACAGTCCCGAATAACCTAAGCTTTGAAACGCGGCGATTGAACGACGCATGAACGTCCCGGCGCGAAGACTCGGCCCGGGAGTCCAATCTGGCCCTCGAAGCCTTGACGGCGCGGGATCGGTTCCTCTATACGGCCCCCTCTCGCGCGGGGGTCCTCCCTCGCGCGCATTTGTTTCATGCGCCCTCTCTCCTTTGGAGCGGCGCCACCTCAAGGATAAGACGATGTCGCGTCGTTGCGAACTTACCGGTGTCGGGCCGATGGTCGGCCACTCGGTCAGCCACTCGAACATCAAGACCAAGCGCCGCTTCCTGCCGTCGCTCAAGAAGGTCAAGCTGGCGTCGGAGGCCCTGGGCCAGTCGTACAGCCTGCGCATCTCGAACGCCGCGCTGCGCACGCTCGACTTCAAGGGCGGCCTCGACCCCTTCATCGTCAAGGCCAAGGACGAACAGCTGTCGATCACGGCACAGCGCATCAAGCGTCAGATCAAGGCCAAGCTGGCTGAACAAGCCGCCGCCTGAGTCCTGACGGACCACGAATTCTGAACGAGGCCGGTGGAAACACCGGCCTTTTTCTTTGCCGCATATCTCCCCGTGCACCCCGGCAAAGGCCGGGGTCCAGATCGCGGACGCCGTCGGCCGGGATCAAAGACCATCCGCAACCCGGAGATCGCTTTTTCCATCTGGACCCCGGCCTTCGCCGGGGTGCACGGTGAACAGGAATTCTGACGGGGATAGACGCTGATGGCCGGATCGAGTCTGCGTACGGCGAGCATGGCCGTCCTGGCCTGCATGCTGTCGGTTCCCGCGACGGCCCAGGACGCCCCCGCCCGCCAGCCGACCGCCTTCACGCTCGAAACCGACAATCCCCGCACGCCGGAGCAGGAGGCCGTCCGCTTCGACAAGGCCGATCTGTCGATCAAGATCCTGCCCGAGGACAAGGCGATCGACGGCGTGGCCGTGCTGGACTTCACCGTGCTTCAGCCGATCCAGCGTCTGGCGGTCGAGCTGGACACCCTCTTCACCATCTCCGAGATCCGGCTGGACGGCGAGATCGTGCCCGCCGATCGCTGGTCCAACCCCGAAGGCCGTCTGACCGTAGAGGTTCCGGCGGGTCTGGCCGAGGGCGCCACCCCCACCCTGACCATCGCCTATGCCGGCCAGCCCCGTGTCGCGCCACGTGCGCCCTGGAACGGCGGCTGGGTCTGGGCCACGGCCCCGACGGGCGAGCCCTGGATCGGGTCAGCCGTCCAGCTCAACGGCTGTGACCTGGTCTGGCCCTGTATCGACAACTCCAACGCCGAGCCCGGCCAGCTGGACATGCACATCACCACGCCGGGCAATGTCTCGGCGCCGGGACCCGGCGTGTTCAAGGGCGTGACCGGGAACGCCGACGGCACGAAGACCTGGAGCTGGAGCATCGCCCATCCGAACATCTATGCCGGGATGATCAACGTCGGCCCCTATGAGGAGGTCACCGCCCCGTACCAGAGCCGGTTCGGCAACACGATCCCGATGCACTACTGGCACCTGCGGTCCGACGATCCGGCGAAGGTCGCGAGACTGTTCGCCGAGTTCGCGCCCATGCTGGATTTCTTCGAATCGACCATCGGCCCCTACCCGTTCGGCGACTCCAAGATGGGGGTGGTCGAGACGCCCTATCTCGGCATGGAACACCAGACGATCAACGCCTACGGCAATGCCTACAAGATCGAGACGCGCGGCTACGACACCCTGCTGCAGCACGAGTTCAGCCACGAGTGGTTCGCCAACCAGCTGACCAACCGTAACGCCGACGACATGTGGCTGCACGAAGGGCTGGGCAGCTATATGCAGCCGCTCTACGCCCGATATCTGCATGGCGAGCGGTTCATGCAGTCCGAGCTGCAGCGCCAGCGCGAGGGTCTGGTCAACGCCTTCCCGGTCGTCTCGCAGACCAACCGCACGGTCAACCAGGTCTATGGCGGCTCTGAGGGCCCCGGCGGCGACATCTATTCCAAGGGTTCGCTGATCGCCCACACCCTGCGGATGACGATCGGCGACGACGACTTCTACGAGGTCATCCGCCGTCTGGTGTACGGCCGCCCCGATCCGCGACCCGGCAACTTCGCGCCCCGGACCAGTTCGACGCGCGAGATGAACGCCATCGTCAACCAGGTGACGGGTCAGGACTACGACTGGTTCTTCGACGCCTATCTGTATCAGGCGGCCCTGCCGGTCCTGTCGCAGGTCCGGGAGGGCGACCGGCTGACCCTGTCCTGGACCACCGGGAGCGGCTCGGGCTTCCCGATGCCGGTGGAGATCGAGGTCGACGGCGTGACCCAGACCGTGCCGATGCGGGATGGCCGCGCGACGATCGCCGTACCCTCGGGCGCGACCCTGCTGGTCGATCCACAGAACAAGCTGCTGCGCCAGCTCGACGTGGTCGACGACTGGCAGGCCTGGAACCGCGCCGAACGCGAGCGGGCCGCGGCCGAACGGCTTGCGCGGTCGGCCAGCTGAGACCCCTGATGCGAAACGCCCTCGCCGCCCTCGCCGCCGCTTCTCTGCTGGCGGGTCCTGCCCTCGCCCAGGACCCGGCGCCGCGCGAGTCCACCGCCTTCACCCTGATGACCGATCAGCCGCGCACGCCGGAACAGGCGGCCATGCGCATCGACCTCGTCGATCTGGCGATTAAGGTCCTCCCCGACGACAGGGCCATCGACGCGACGGCGACCCTGACCTTGACCGCCACGGCGCCCGTCGCCCGGCTGGTGGTCGAACTGGACACCGTGTTCGACGTCTCCGCCGTGTCGGTGGACGGACGGGCGGTGAGCGACTGGTCCAATCCCGAGGGGCGGATGACCATCCCCCTGCCTCGGCCGCTGGCTGCGGGTCAGACGACGACCCTGCGCATCGCCTATTCCGGCCATCCCCGCGTGGCGCCGCGCGCGCCCTGGTCCGGCGGCTTCGTCTGGGCGAGCGCGCCCGGCGGTGAGCCGTGGATCGCTACGGCCGTCCAGGGCGAAGGCTGCGACCTGTTCTGGCCCTGTATCGACAGCCCCGTGGCCGAGCCCGGGCGGGTCGACCTGCACATCACCGTCCCGACCGGCCTGTCCGCGCCCTCCAACGGCCGCTTCCTCGGCACGGAAGATCACGGCGACGGCTGGACCACCTGGAACTGGTCGGCACGCACGCCCAACACCTACGCCATAGCCCTGAACGTCGGCCCCTATACGGAGCTGAAGACCGGCTACCGCAGCCGGTTCGGCAACAGTTTCCCGATGTCCTTCTGGCATCTGAGCTCCGATGATCCAGGGCGCGCCGCCGCCCTGTTCGCCGAATTCCCCACCCAGATGGACTTCTACGAAGCCACCGTCGGCCCCTTCCCCTTCTCCGACGAGAAAATGGGCGTCGTGGAGACCCCGCACCTGGGCATGGAGCACCAGACCATCAACGCCTACGGCAACCAGTATCGGCTGGACGGCAAGGGCTACGACTGGCTGCTGCAGCACGAGCTGGCCCACGAATGGTTCGGCAACCAGATGACCAATGCCAACGCCGACGACATGTGGCTGCACGAAGGGCTGGGGAGCTATATGCAGCCCCTCTACGGCGCCTGGCTGCACGGCGACCGCTACATGCAGACCGAACTGGCCGAGCAGCAGCAGGGCCTGATCAACCGCTTCCCCGTCGTCTCGGGCGAACTCAGGAGCGAGGGCGAGGTCTATGACGGCGCGGTCGGGCCGGGCAACGACATCTATTCCAAGGGTTCGCTGATCGCCCATTCGCTGCGGATGCTGATCGGCGACGAGGCCTTCTTCCGCGCCGTCACCACCCTGGTCTATGGCCGCCCCGATCCGCGCCCGGGCAATTTCGAGCCGATCTACCGCTCGACGCCGGACTTCCTGCGGATCGTCAATGACATCACCGGCAGGGACTACGGCTGGTTCTTCCGCGGCTATCTCTATCAGGCCGCCTTGCCGGTCCTGAACGAGACGCGCGAGGACGGGACCCTCAACCTGTCATGGACGACCGGCGACGGCGCGGCCTTTCCGATGCCGGTCGAGGTGTCCGTGGACGGCCGGGTCGAAACGTTGGCCATGACCGACGGCCGGGGCTCGATCCCCGTCCCCGCCGCGGCTCACATCGTGATCGATCCGCAGAACAAGGTCCTGCGCCGGCTCGACTTCATCGACGTCTATCAGGCGCGCATAAGGTCCGATCGCGCCTCGACGGAATAGGCGTCCGCAGCCTCGGCGGTGATCGACTGGCTGACCATCTCGCAGGTTCCCTGGGTCGACAGGAAGGCGATGTCGGCGGCGTCGCGCCCGCAGGCGATCCGCACCAGTCCCTCGATCGGCGCCAGCCCGGTCGGATCGACCAGCCACCAGCCGTTCGACAGCCAGATCTCGAAGATGGCGTGGAAGTCCGGCGGGTTCAGCTGATGCGCATAGGCGCTGACCGCGCGCGCAGGAATGCCCGACGCCCGGCACAGGGTGATGCCCATATGGGTGAAGTCGCGGCACACGCCCGCCCGATCGATGAAGGTCCGCGCGGCCGTCGTCTCGGAGTCCGACACGCCGCGCTCATAATCGATGTTCTCGGTGATCCAGTTCAGGATCGCGAGCACCCGCTCGCCGCCCGATGTCTCTCCGAACTGACGCTCCACGAACCGGCCGAACTGGTCCGAGGGGCAATAGCGGCTGGGCCACAGATAGGTCAGCACCTCGGCCGGCAGGTCGTTCCAGTCGTGCTGGGTCACGCCCGGCGGCAGGCCCAGCAGCGAGCCGTTGTCGACCACCGCCTCGTAGGACACAGCCACGTCGCCGCTGAGGCGCGCACGCAGGGTGCGGGCGCCGAACTCCTCGTCCTCGTCCTGATGGAAGGCCTGGGGCGGCGTAATCGTCAGCCGCTCCTCCAGGATGTCCTGACCCGGCCAGTGCGCGACCTGAATCTTGTAGATCGCGTCGGTCGGGGGATCGAAGCGATAGACGAGCTCGGCGCGGACGCGAATTTTCATGGACGACCTGATGTGAGGGGCGAACCGTTAACGTCGCGCATCGGCGGCCGTTCCGGGTCATGCAGTGCTCTAGCAGGTCATGCGGCGCAGGATAGTGGCGCCGTCTACGGCTCCAGCTCGATGTCCCAGTACAGATAGTCGAGCCAGCTCTGGTGCAGGTAGTGGGGCGGGAACCGTCGGCCCGCGTCCTGGAGCTGGAAGGCGTTCGGCCGGTTGGGCGCGCGTCGGATCGGCATGTGCGCCTGCTGCGGCGTCCGTCCGCCCTTCCTCAGATTGCAGGGCGAACAGGCGGCGACGATGTTCTCCCACGTCGTGCGTCCGCCCCGGCTGCGCGGAATGACGTGGTCGAAGGTCAGTTCGGCGGTGTCGCCGCAGTACTGGCAGGTGAAGCCGTCGCGCAGGAAGACGTTGAAGCGGGTGAAGGCCGGGCTGCGATTCTGGTCGACATAGCTCTTCAGCGCGATGACGCTGGGGATCTGCATCTCCATCGACGGACTGCGCACGACCCTGTCATAGGTCGAAACGACGTCCACGCGCTCTTGATAGACCGCCTTCACCGCCTCCTCCCACGGCCAGAGCGACAGCGGATAGTAGGACAGCGGACGGAAATCGGCGTTCAGCACCAGGGCTGGAAAGCCGGAAGGCGGCTTGTGAAGGACCTGCATCAGACCCTCCCGCTCACGCCGGATATCGAGGAAATCGGACTGAAAACGTCTCTCCTTCTCTCTAGTGAAGCCAGCCTATTCCCGATTCGCACGCACCGCCATGACGACGATGCAGCGGTTTCATGACGCGCCCTTTCTGAGGAGGCCGCCAGGGAAGGCTGGAAGGCTCCAGCCCCAGACCAGGGCGCCGGCCCGGAGCGCGAACCCGATCGGCGCTGCGATCGCCGCAGCGGGCCAGTGATCGATGCCGAACTGTCGCGCCACGACATAGATGGTCGCCGCAACAAGGGCCGCCGAGATGATGATCTCTCGCCGCAGAAGGATTGACGGCTGCCCCGCCAGGATGTCGCGCACAATGCCGCCGAAGCAGGCTGTCAGCGCCCCCATGACGATGCAGATCAGGGGCGGCGCCCCGTACGCCTCGGCCTTGGCGGCGCCGAGCACCCCATAGGCGCCGAGCCCGAGCGCATCGAGCCACAGCAGGGCCCTGAATCGCCAGGCCCCCGCCCCGACCAGCCAGACCGCCAGGGCCGCGCAGAGGCAGACGGCGATATAGCGCCAGTCCTGCACCCAGAAGACCGGGGCATCGATGAGCAGGTCCCGCAGGGTCCCGCCCCCCACGCCGGTGATGGCGGCAAAAAAGGCGAAGGTGACAAGGTCGTGCTTCTCGCGCGCTGCGGCCAGCGCTCCCGTCGCGGCGAACACGGCCACGCCCGCGAAATCGAGCGCGCCCAGCACCGTCTCGGGGTCGGCGAGCACAGGGCTCAGAAGGGTGGGGTCTACGAGCGCGTTCACGGCTGTCTGCGTTCCCTGGCTCTCGGCTTGGCGGCCGCCGGGTTGAGGGGATGATCTAGCACGATCTCGCCCGTCTTCACCCCGACGTACCAGGCCCAGAGCAGATGAACCGCCACGCCCCGGTTCGGCCGCCACATCTCGGCCCGGGCATAGGCGGCCTTCGTATCGGGCCGATGCTCAAGCAGGTCGGCCCATTTGATCGCCTCCTGCAGCGCGATGTCGCCGCCCGGGAAGACATCCAGCCGTCCGTCACAGATCAGCAGATAGGCCTCAGCGGTCCACGGCCCGACGCCCTTCAGCGAGACGAGGGCCGCGATCGCCGCGTCGTCATCGAGCGTCGACAGATGCTCCAGATCGACCGTCCCATCCAGCTGGGCCCGCGCGATGCCCTGACCATAGGTCACCTTCTGACGGGACAGGCCCATGCCGCGCAGGCTGTCGAGGTCGTGGGCCAGCAGGGTCTCCGGCGTGATCTCCCCCAGCCCCGCCTGCAGCCGCGCCCAGACAGACGCCGCAGAAGCCAGCGAGACCTGCTGATCCACGATCATTCTGAACAGGCCGGGAAACCCCCGGTCCCCGACCCGCCACTCGAACGGCGGCGTCTGGGCATGGGCCCGGGCCAGAGCTGGGTCGATACAGACCAGGTCCTCGCGGGCGACGACCAATTGTTCGGGTGTCAGAGGCATTCCGGTCCAGTCGACAAACGGCGGGCCGGACCCTAGCGTCCGACCATGCTCAGTCTGGACGATCTCCTGGCCCCGATCACCCCCGAGGTGTTCCACGCGGACTATGACGACCGGAAACCGCTGCATATCCCGGCCGCGCCCGGCGCTGCCAAACAGACTCTGCTCGACTGGGACCGCTTCAACGCCCTGCTCGACCAGACCTCGATCTGGCGCTCCCAGAGCCTGAAGGTCCTCTACAATGGCCAGCGCGTCCCGCCGCCCCGGTACTGTCATGACGCCGCGACGGGTTCCGGGACCGCCAACCGCCCCTCCCCCGCCAAGGTCAAGGTCCTGCTGGGCCAGGGCGCCAGCCTCGTGCTCGACGAGGTTCAGGATCTGGTCCCGTCGATCCGCGCCCTGACCCCGGCGCTGGGCCGCGCCTTCGCCGGCCAGGTCAGCGCCAACCTCTACTGCTCCTTTGGCGGGGTGAAGGCGTTCGGGACCCACTTCGACCTGCACCACGTTTTCGCGGTCCAGTGCGAGGGCGAGAAGGTCTGGACCCTGTATTCCAACCGCGCAGACGCACCGACCACCTTCCCGATCGACAACGAGGAAACCCGCGCCTGGCTGGCGGCCCAGCGCGGCCCGGTCATGACCCAGGTGCACATGCGGCCCGGCGACGTCCTTTATCTTCCACGCGGCTGGTATCACGACGCCCTCGCGACTGATGGCGCGTCCCTGCACGTCACCTATTCGATCACTCCGGCGGACGGGCGCACCGTCTTCGACATCCTGAAGCGGCTGACACAGGACGAGGCCACCTTCCGCCACTTCCTGCGTCCTGCGGGATCCGAAATCCTGAAGGCCCAACTCGCCGACCTGGGCCGACGCCTGTCCGCCCTGGCCGTCAGCGACGTCTTCGCCGACGAGATCGCCATGGCCCAGGAACGGCTGATTCCGCGCGAACCCGGCTACGCCCTGCCTCATCGTCCGACACTGACCCTCTATGGTCGCGGCCAGGGCCCGGCGCCCGCCGTCGCCGGCCCCGCCGCCGGGGCGCTGGACTGGGCCCTGTCGCAGCCGCGTCTGGCCCTTGAGGACATGATCGCCCAGTTCGACTTCGTGCCCGAGGCGGACCTCCGCGCCATGATCGACGCGGCCGTCAGGACGGGCGCCCTGGTCCGCCTTTGACCTTCGTGACCCGCTTCGCGCCGTCGCCGACCGGCCTGCTCCATCGCGGCCACGCCTTCTCCGCCCTGACCGCCTGGACGGCGGCAAGGCGCGCGAAGGGTCGCTTCGTGCTGCGGATCGAGGACACCGACTTCACCCGCTGCCGCCCGGAGTATGAGGCCGCGATTGTCGACGACCTCGCCTGGCTGGGTCTCGATTGGGAGCCCCCCGTCCGTCGCCAGTCCGAACACCGCGCCGACTACGACGCCGCACTGGACCGCCTGCGGGACATGGGCGTCCTCTACCGCTGCTTCCGCACCCGAAAGGAACTCATGGCCCTGGCCGGGATGGCGCCTCATGCCGACGACCCGACCGACGCCCAGGCCTTCGCAGGCGGCCCACTGTCCCCGGACGAGGAAGCCGAAAAGCTTGCCTCCGGCCAACCCTTCGCCTGGCGTCTGTCGCTCGCAGCGGCGCGCGAAAGTCTCGGCGATTTCCAGCCACTGACCTGGGTCGAGGAGACGGAGAGCCCGGCCGTCAGGACCGCGCGGCCCGAGGGCCTCGGCGACATGGTGCTGGGGCGGAAGGACATCGGCGCGGGCTATGTCATCGCCTCGGTCGTCGACGATGCCTTGCAGGGCGTGACCCACGTCATCCGCGGCAAGGACCTGATCGAGACCACCTCGGTTCAGCGCCTGCTCCAGGCCCTGCTGGACCTGCCCACGCCGGTCTATCGACACCACCGGCTGCTGCTCGGCCCCGACGGCAAACGCTATGCCAAGCGCGACGGGGCGGTGACGCTGAAGGCGTTGCGTGAGGCGGGGATGACGGCGAAGGCGTTGCGGACCGACCTCGGCTTCTGACCCCTCTCCCTATGGGCGAGGGTAAGAGGTATGCGACACCATGCCTCCCTCCCCGTCCCGCCTGATCCCCCTGCTGGTCGTGCTGGCCTCCGCCAGCATCCTCGGCCTCGCTCCGATCCTGGTCCGCCTGACCGAGACCGGTCCGGCGGCCGCCGGCTTCTGGCGGCTCCTGTTCGCCCTGCCCCTGCTGCTCATCCTCGTCGGTCGTCTTGGCGCAGAAGGCGTCGGGCGGCCGTCGAAATGGATGCTGCTGGCCGGCCTGTTCTTCGCCTTGGACCTCAGCTTCTGGCACTACGGCATCGTCATGACCTCGGTCGCCAATGCGACGGTGCTGTGCAACCTGACGCCGGTCGTGGTCACCCTGGTGGGCTGGTTCCTGTTCAAGGAACGGCCGGCGCGGCTGTTCATCCTGGCCCTGGCCCTGGCCATGGGCGGAGCCTTCGCCATGGCCGCCGGGGCGGCGCCGGGTCAGGGGACCAACCCGGTGCTGGGCGACATCTTCTCCCTGTCCGTGGCCCTCTGGTACTCCGCCTATTTCCTGGCGGTAAAGCAGGCGCGCACCACGGCGGGCGCCCTGCGGGTCACCCTCTGGGTGACCCTGGCGGGGATCCCCGTCATGGCGGGGACGGCGCTGCTGCTGGGCGAGGACATGATCCCCGCCACCGCCGCCGGCTGGGCCGCCTGCGCCGGCATGGGCGTCATGCATGTGGCGGGACAGGGCGGCGTCGCCTGGGCCCTGGGCAAGCTACCGGCCTCCATCACCGCCGTGACCATCCTGATCCAGCCGATCGTGGCCGCCGCCCTCGGCTGGATGATCTTCGGCGAGACCCTCGCCCCGGTGCAGGCCCTGGGCGGCGCCCTCGTCCTGGCGGCGATCGTCCTGGCCCAGTGGTCGACCCGGGCGAAAACGAAAACGGGCGCGGCTCCCGAAGGAACCGCGCCCGCCTAGATCACGTCAGCGATCCCGATCCGGTTTGGATCAGAGAAGCTTCAGGTCCACGGCCGAGGTCTTGCCGCGCTGGGATTCCAGCTCGTACTGAACCTTGGCGTTCTCATCGAGGCCCGTCAGGCCAGCCTTCTGCACGGCGGTGATGTGAACGAACACATCGGCGCCGCCGCTTTCGGGCTGGATGAAGCCGAAGCCCTTCGTGGGGTTGAACCACTTGACCGTACCGGTCGCCATTGTTGCGTCTCCATAAACGCGCTTTTCCAGGCGGACGCCCTGTCGAGGGGGTCCGACAATCCATCTGGACAGCTCGTTCAGGCGAAGGAGCGAAACGCAGGTTTGGACCCCACGCGAAATCCGGATTGCGCGGATGTTTTCTCTCAGCCGCAAAGCCCGGTCAACCGGAAACGATTCGTGCGTCAGGCGGGCCTGTGCGGAAGGATTTTACGCGCACAGCCCTCGGGGCGCCCCATCAAGGTGAAGATGATCCTTGTGCGCATCATTATAGTCGGGGCTGAGCACCGTCGAAAACACCCGGCAGGCGCCTTCGCGGATGCGTCTCAATAGACCGGAACCTCCTGTTCCGTTTGGACCTTGTCCGTCCCAGTCGTTGAGAACCGACACCGTCCGACCGTCCGCAAGGGTCACCGAGGCGACGTCGAGCGCATTGGCCCTGGCGTGCTCGCTGGGCCGGTCCGAGACCTCGGTCGAGCCGTAGATCCGGCGGCAGGAATAGGTCCCGTAGTTGTTCACCGCGACGGCGCGGGAACCGTAGATCGCCTCCGCCGCCGGCTGCAGCACCTGCCGGTCCCAGATGACGTAGCGAACAGCCAGCGGGCATTGCATGGTCAGGCCGCCCGGCTTCAGCGGCGTCACCGCGCCGCCGGTGATGGTGATCGCGCCGCGCACCTGGCAGAAGCCGCCGTCGTCCCTGTCCTCGGCCCGCCGCACCTCGACCCCTGCGTCGCGCAGGGTCTGGATACAGGCCTCGGTCGCGCCCCGCACCTCCTCGGGCGACGCCGCAAACGGAACCTCGAAGTCCGCGACCTTGGCCTCCGTCGCCTGGCCGAGCGGATGGTTGAGATCCAGCGGCTTCCACGGCAGATCCTGCGGCGGGGCGAAGGCGTTCATCAGCGCGAAGGCCGCGCAGACGCCCAGCGCCAGCTCCCACATCAGGTTCCAGAAATCGGCGAAATCGCGCTTCATGCCCGATGACAATGGACGGACGGGCGAAAGGTAACAATCACGCGCGCGCGTTTCCCATGTCCCCATCTCGACGCGCGGGCGCAAACCGCTCAAACCTGCGGCCGAACACGGAGCGATCACGATGGCCAAGGCCAAGGACTACGACAAGACGCTGGAGGCCCTGCAGGTGGAGCTCGTCGACACCCAGCACTGGGCCATCGAACAGGGGCTGAAGGTGCTGGTCGTGTTCGAGGGCCGCGACACCGCCGGCAAGGACGGCGCCATAAAGCGGATCACCGAATACGCCTCGCCCCGCCAGACCCGCATCGTCGCCCTGCCCAAGCCGACCGAGCGAGAATCCACACAATGGTATTTCCAGCGCTATGTCTCCCATCTGCCGGCGGCAGGCGAAATGGTCCTGCTGAACCGGTCCTGGTACAATCGCGGCGGCGTCGAGCCGGTCATGGGCTTCTGCACCCCGGAGCAGCATGAGGCCTTCCTCGACGACGCGCCGCGTTTCGAGCGGCTGCTGACCGGATCGGGCGTCATCCTGATCAAGCTGTGGCTCGACATCTCGAAGGACGAACAGGCCAAACGCCTCGCCGAGCGGATGGAAGACCCGCTGAAAAAGTTCAAGGTCTCGTCCCTCGACGCGGAGGCCCAGATCCGCTGGGACGCCTATACCGCCGCCCGCGACCGCATGCTGGCCGAGACCCACCATCGCGACGCGCCCTGGACCATCGTCGCCACCGACGACAAGAAGACGGCCCGGCTGAACATCATCCGCCACATCCTGCATCGGCTGGGGCGGCCGGGCGCAAGGATCGGCCATGTCGACAAGGGCGTGATCCTCGACGCCAGCCGCGCGAAGGGCAGGCTGAACGCCTAGATGTGACGCCTTCATACAAGACGCCTGCCTGTGTCATCATCCACATCCGGGGCTCAGGCAGCGAGCGTCGGCCTTCCCGCGCAGGCGGGACGGCCGACGCCGGCGGCAGCCCCCTCAGAAGGAGAAGAACGATGTCCTACATCACCGGCTTCCTGACCCCCGTGAAGGCCGCGGACAGGGACCGCTACATCCGGTCCGCCGAGTTCAGCGCCCCCCTGTTCAAGGAGTTCGGCGCCCTCGAACACGTCGAGACCTGGGGTGTCGACGTCCCGGCCGGCAAGGTCACCGGCTTCGACCTGGCCGTGAAGCTGGAAGAGGGCGAGGTCGTCGTCTTCTCGTGGCTGAAGTGGCCCGACAAGGCGACCGCCGACGCCGCCTGGGCCAGAATGATGGAAGATCCCCGCTTCGCCGACATGGACATGCCCTTCGACGGCAAGCGCATGATGTGGGGCGGCTTCGAGGTCGTGTTCGAGGCCCTGTCGGGGAACATGCGGAATACTACGTAACCCCGGGTTCAGTCGGCCTTCATCGGCGGGTGTAATCTCTTTCCAGCGCGCCGCCGCGTTGACCAGTCTGGTCAGACGGTCGGCAGCGATGACGCATTGCCATCCAGGCAATGCTTCTGGAGGGGAAGGCTAACATGTTCGGTATTTCGAGCTCTTCTGACGCGGTCTTGAGGGCACTCGACAAGTCACTCGCCATTATCGAATTCGACCCGACGGGACAGATTCTCACGGCGAACCCGCATTTCTGCGACGCCATGGGCTACAGCCTTTCGGAGATCAAGGGACAGCATCACAGCCTGTTCGTGGATCCGGTCGATGTCCGGGCCCCCGAGTACAAGACCTTCTGGGCCAAGCTGGGCCGAGGAGACTTCGATGCCAGCGAATACCGGCGCCTGGGCAAGGGCGGCCGGGAGGTCTGGATCCAGGCTTCCTATAATCCGGTCAAGGATTCCCGCGGCAAGGTGGTCAAGGTCGTCAAGGTCGCGACCGACATCACCCAGGAGAAGCTGAAGAACGCCGAGTTCGAAGGCAAGCTGAACGCCATCTCGCGGGTTCAGGCCATGATCGAGTTCACGCCCACCGGCGAGATCATCACTGCGAATGAGAACTTCCTGGCCACGCTGGGCTATCGCCTCGATGAGATCCGCGGAAAACAGCACAGCCTGTTCGTCGAGCCCGCCTACGCGCGCTCGAGCGAGTATCAGGACTTCTGGCGCAAGCTTAATGGCGGCGAATTCGTCGCCGCCGAGTTCAAGCGGATTGGCAAGGCCGGCAACGAGGTCTGGATCCAGGCCTCCTACAATCCGATCTTCGACATGAACAACAAAGTGATGAAGGTGGTGAAGTTCGCCACCGACGTCACGGAGCGGGTTCGCGCGGTCAATGAAATCGGCGAGGGCCTGTCACAGTTGGCCGACAACAACCTCCAGTGCCGCCTGCCCAACGCCTTTGCACCAGAGTTCGAGACCGTTCGCAACGACTTCAACCGCTCGCTCGAGAGTCTGGAATCCGCCATGCAGGGCGTCACCCAGAGCGCCAGCGTCATCCAGTCGGGAACGGCCGAGATCTCGGCGGCGTCCGACGATCTGTCGCGGCGAACCGAACAGCAGGCGGCGAGTCTGGAGGAGACGGCTGCCGCGCTCGACCAGATCACCGCCACGGTCACACGCAGCGCCGAGGGGGCAAAGCAGGCCAGCGAAGCCGCGTCCGGCGCCAAGGCCGACGTAGTCACCTCCGGGCGGGTGATGGACGAGGCCGTCTCCGCCATGGGGGAGATCGAGCAGAGCTCTGGTCAGATCACCCAGATCATCGGCGTGATCGACGAGATCGCCTTCCAGACCAATCTGCTGGCCCTGAACGCCGGGGTCGAGGCCGCGCGCGCGGGTGATGCCGGCCGTGGCTTCGCCGTCGTCGCCCAGGAAGTCCGTGCCCTGGCCCAGCGGTCCGCCGAGGCGGCCAAGGAGATCAAGGCGTTGATCGCGTCGAGCTCCGACCAGGTCAAACGCGGCGTTAAACTGGTGGGCGACACCGGACAGGCGCTCAACGGCATCTCCGCCAAGGTGACGTCGATGCACACCCTGGTCTCCGAGATGGCCAAGGCCTCGCAGGAACAGTCGACGGCGCTCCTTCAGGTCAACAGCGCGATTAACCAGATGGACCAGGTGACGCAGCAGAACGCCGCCATGGTGGAAGAAGCGACCGCAGCCGCGACCAGCCTGTCGGGCGAAGCGGATCAAATGGCCACCCTGATGCGGCAGTTCCGGCTGGGAACGGGCTCGGTCGTCGTCGTCGCCGACCGCGGGCGGCCAACGGCCGGGGCTTCATCGGCGCGACCCATCAATCCGGTCGGACGGGCCCAGGCCAAGCTGGCGACAGCCATGAAGGGGGGCGGCGCCCAGCCGGTCGCCGACGAGTGGGAGGAATTCTAGGATGGACGATCACGTCCGCACCCCCGAATCCCGGCTGGAATTGATCTCGTTCGAGATCGCGGAACAGGAATTCTGCATCGATATCCGCAGCGTCCGGGAGATCCGGGGCTGGACCCCCGCGACCCCTGTTCCGCAGGCTCCCGACTATATCAGCGGCATGATCAATCTGCGGGGCGCCGTGATCCCCGTGGTCGATCTGCGCAGTCGCCTCGGGCTGGGGCGCACGGAGCCCTCATCCCGGCACGTCATTGTTGTCATCCACGATGAAACCCGTATCGCCGGCCTTCTGGTCGACGGGGTGCAGGAAACCTTCCAGGTCGACCCCGGCCTCATGCAGCCGCCGCCCAACGTGGATGCGCCGGAGGCCGAACGGTTTGTCGATGCCATCCTACCCCTGGACGGCCGCATGCTGAGCCGGCTCGTCGTCGGCTCCCTGCTTCCGCAGACGATGAAGGTGG
Organism: Brevundimonas sp. DC300-4; assembly: GCF_049897365.1. NCBI lineage: Bacteria > Pseudomonadati > Pseudomonadota > Alphaproteobacteria > Caulobacterales > Caulobacteraceae > Brevundimonas > Brevundimonas sp. DC300-4. The sequence goes on along the minus strand of NZ_JAFCWC010000002.1, from coordinate 170,169 downwards.
CGGCCTGATCTGAACCCGGCCCCACCTCCAGGGAGGTGGCCGGACGCCCCTCCTCCCTGCGGGAGGAGGGGCGCGGGATCAGCTGTCCAGGAAGGTCCACAGCTTCCGTGACCGGCTCGGGTGCTTCAGCTTCCTCAGCGCCTTCGTCTCGATCTGGCGGATGCGTTCGCGGGTCACGCTGAACTTCCGGCCGCCCCATGGATGCCGCCGCCGTCTCGCGTGCCTTCAAGCGCAGCGGCAAGACGATCAAGCAGCGCGTCGTCCAGGCCCTCAACACCCTGGTCCGCTACGCAGAGATCACCCCCCTGCCCAACGGGCCCTTCGCCGCCAGGCGCGCGGCGTGATCGAATAACCCTCTCCCGCCGGGAGCGGGGTCCCCTCTACGATGTGAAGCCGGGCTCACCCCAGACGCACCCTCGGCCCCCGCGCCGCGGGCGCGTCATCCTCGGCCCGCACGGCCGGCTCTACCGGGCGCTCCCTGTTCCAGGGCCAGTCTTCCATGTCGGCCTCGGGCGAGTGGCGCAGGTGCTGGCGGACCATGGCGCCGTCCGGTTCGGGGATGTCCCCGGACAGCGGCTTCAGATTGCCGACCGCGTCCCAGTAATGGCCGGCCCAGCCGCCGTTCACCCCGGCGGCGAAGTCCGCCAGGGCGATCTCGGGCCCCAGGTGTATGGCCCGCCAGTGATAGGCCGCGTGGCCGAAACTGGAGGTGATGCCATGGCCGGTGTCGCCCAGCATGGCCTCGGCGTTCTTGACCGCCATCTCGAGCGACAGCGTCTCAAGCGCCCTGAAATCGAAGGCGTCGGGTTCAGGCTCCCCATCGTAAGGCGCCGCCGTGGCCTCCAGCGTCTGCGCCAGACCCTGAACGGCCTTGAGCAGGCTCAGCGCCTCCGCGCCCCGCCCGGCGGCGATCAGGGCGGCAGCGTGGCGGATGCCCGCCGCGCTCGCCTCGTCCGGGTCGATCTCGGCCAGACGGTTGCCCGGCGCGGATGCGATCGGGTCCACGCGCCCGGCCAGCCGGACCTCTTCGGCCGCCGCGTCCTCGTCCGCCTCCGCCAGGGCCGCCTTGCGGGTCCAGCCCTCCGCATGCGCCCGGTATCTGAGGTTGCCGTAGCCGACGTCGAACCGACGCGCGACCGAGGCCGCCGTCTCACCGGCCAGATAGGCTTCCCTGACCCTGGCCCACACCGCAGGGGACCGCTGCCTGATCACGCGTCGCTCTGTCATCCGCGCACCATGGACCGCCGCTACGCCAGAATCGGTCGGAACGGACTGGCGAGGTTGGTCGAACTGGCGTTCGCGATTGGTCAGTTTGGTCACGCGCGCCGGCGGAACGCTTTACCTGCGCAATACTTGTCCCTCTCCCACCGGGAGAGGGAAGAAAAAGGGCCGCCTCCTTACGGAAGCGGCCCTGATCCTTAAGCCTCAGCTGTCGAGGAAGCTCCGCAGCTTCCGTGACCGGCTCGGGTGCTTCAGCTTGCGCAGCGCCTTGGCCTCGATCTGGCGGATGCGTTCGCGGGTGACCGAGAATTGCTGGCCGACTTCTTCCAGCGTGTGGTCGGTGTTCATGCCGATGCCGAAACGCATGCGCAGGACCCGCTCCTCGCGCGGCGTCAGCGACGCCAGCACGCGGGTGGTGGTCTCGCGCAGGTTCGACTGGATGGCCGCGTCGATCGGCAGGATGGCGTTCTTGTCCTCGATGAAGTCGCCCAGGTGCGAGTCTTCCTCGTCGCCGATCGGGGTCTCGAGGCTGATCGGCTCCTTGGCGATCTTCAGGACCTTGCGGACCTTCTCCAGCGGCATGGCCAGTTTTTCGGCCAGCTCTTCCGGGGTCGGCTCGCGACCGATCTCGTGCAGCATCTGGCGGCTGGTGCGGACGATCTTGTTGATCGTCTCGATCATGTGGACCGGGATGCGGATGGTCCGCGCCTGGTCGGCGATCGAGCGCGTGATGGCCTGACGGATCCACCAGGTCGCATAGGTGCTGAACTTGTAGCCGCGGCGGTACTCGAACTTGTCGACCGCCTTCATCAGGCCGATGTTGCCTTCCTGAATGAGATCAAGGAATTGCAGGCCGCGGTTGGTGTATTTCTTGGCGATGGAGATGACCAGACGCAGGTTGGCCTCGACCATTTCCTTCTTGGCCTGACGGGCCTCGCGCTCGCCCTTCTGCACCGTCTGGACGATGCGGCGATAGTCGTCGATCGGCAGGCCGGCCTCGGTCGCCACGGCGGCGACATCGCCCCGGATGGTGGCGATCTGGGTCGACTGGTCGTCGCTGAACTTGGTCCAGCGAACGCCCATCGCCTTGACCGTTTCCGACCAGTTGGGGTCGAGTTCGCGGGTGAAATAGGCCTTGAGGAACTCGGGGCGCGAGATGCCGTAGCTGTCGGCCAGGCGGAGCAGCCGGCCTTCCAGACCGATCAGCCGCTTGTTGATCGCATAGAGCTGCTCGACCAGGGCCTCGATCCGGTTGTTGTTCAGCTTCAGCGTCTTCAGCCGGCCCGAGATCGCCGCCGACAATGTGTCATAGGCCTTGCGGTCCTTGACGCTGAGGTCCTCGCCCTTCAGCCGGGTGTCGACCAGCTTCTCCTGCAGTTTGCGGAAGGCGTCGAAGTCCGAGGCGATGGCGTCCAGGGTCTCCATGACGCCGTCGCGCAACTCCGCCTCCAGCGCCGAGATCGACATCCCGCCGCCGTCGTCGAAGTCTTCGTCCTCCTCGTCCTGCTCGGCCTTCTCGGCCTCGGCAGCGGCGTCCGAGCCCGGTTCCAGCTCGGGCTTGGGCGGGACCGGCTGGCCAGGGATCGGGGGCTGGGGCTGGTTGTGCGGCAGGGACGCGGGGTTGAGCACGCCATAGGTGGCGTCCAGGTCGATGACCTCACGCAGCAGGATGCGGTTGTTGGCCAGTTCGTCGCGCCAGACCATGATGGCCTCGAACGTCAGGGCGCTCTCGCACAGGCCCGAGATCATGGCGTCGCGCCCGGCCTCGATCCGCTTGGCGATGGCGATCTCGCCCTCGCGGCTCAGCAGCTCGACCGAGCCCATCTCGCGCAGATACATCCGTACGGGATCGTCGGTGCGGTCATAGGTCGGCTTGGCATCGCCTTCGGTGACCGAAGTCTCGGCGCGCTCGGCGACTTCGCCGCCCGTCGTCTCGGCGGCGTCTTCCTCCGCCTCGACAACATTGACGCCCATCTCGGACAGCATCGCGAGCGTATCTTCAATCGCGTCCGGCGTGACTTCTTCCGACGGCAGAACCTTGTTCAGCTCCTCCATCGTCACATAGCCACGCGCCTTGGCCTGCTTGATGAACTTCTTGACGCCAGCATCTGTGAGATCGAGCAAAGGCCCGTCGGTGGATGTGGACTCAGGCGGTTCCTGCGTATCAGTCATTCAGTTCAATTCTCCGCACCGTCAGGACCCCGCCGGCCCGTCGGCAAAAATGCAACATTCGTTCCGAAATAGAACGCATGCGGGCCGAGTTCGTTACGAACCAGCCTCATCGTCCCAGATCATTCCGGTCTTGATGGCTCGTCGCAATGCATCGCGTTCCGCCTTCAGACGACTGAAGGCGGATGCGTCGAAAGCGTGATCCGCCCCCGACTTCGCTGACGCCAGCGCCGCGTCCAGTCCCGCAACGCGGGTCAGGGCGTCGAAGCCTTGCGACCACCGGACCCTTGCTTCGGCGAGGGGCGCATTTGCGGCCAGGAAAGGCGCGCCGGACTTTGCCGCCGCCTTCTCGACCTCGCGCACTAAAGCATCGTGTCCGGAGGTCGCGAGATGGCGACGCAAGGCCGCGCTGTCAAGCGTTTGGCCCCCGAAACGCAACCTGACCAGCTCCTGCGCCAGCCCGTCCAGAGCCGGATCGCCGAAGCCATGCGAGGCGATTGCCTCCAGATGGTCGTCCATCCGCTCCGGATCCTCGATGGCGCCATGGGCCAAGGCCGCTGCGATCGGCTCGATCGATCGGGTCAGGGCGTGCATCGCCGAGGCGCCCTCCGCCGTCTGGCCGAGCTTCGGCGGCGCACCCTGCTTCCAGCGTCCACCCGGTTGCTGGGCGCGTGGCTGGGGCGCCGACCGGCCGGGGAACAGGGCATCGAAGCGGTCGAACAGCTCGCGGCGATACTGTTCGGCCAGATCCTTGTCCTGAATCGCCGCCGCCGCCGTGCGCAGCCGCCCTTTCAGCCCGGCCCGGCGCTCGGGCGTATCCAGCGGTTCAGCCTCGGCCTCGCGGCGAAACAAGACCTCGGCGAAGGTCCGCGTCTCGGTCATGGCCTGACGCAGGGCCGGCGCGCCCTTGTCTCTCAGGATGTCATCCGGATCCTGCCCGCCCTCCAGCAGGGCGAAACGGAACGATCGACCCGGCTTCAGCAGCGGCAGAGCGCGTTCGATGGCGCGATACGCGGCCCTCTGCCCCGCCCCGTCTCCGTCGAAACACAGCACCGGCTCCGACGACACCCGCCACAGCAGAGCCATCTGATCCTCGGTCAGGGCCGTGCCCATCGGCGCCACGGCCGGCAGGCCCGCGCGCTGGCAGGCGATGACGTCCATATAGCCCTCGACCACGATCACGGCCTGGGTCGATTTCGACTCCGCGCCGAGGATGCGCCGCGCCTCGGGCAGGCCGTACAGCGTCGCTCCCTTGTGGAAGAGCGGGCTCTCCGGCCCGTTCAGATATTTGGCCCGGTCGTCAGGGTTCATCGCCCGGCCGCCGAAGCTGACCAGACGTCCGCGCGCGTCGAGGATCGGGAACATCAGCCGGTCGCGGAACCGGTCATAGGGATTACCGCCGCCCTCCGGCGAGATCAGCATCCCCATCTCGACCAGATCGCCCGGCCTGGCCCCGCGCTGGACCAGCGCCGCCTTAAGCCCCTCGCGGTCGTTCGGCGCATAGCCGAGGCCGAACCGCTCCCACTGATCCTCCGGCAAGCCGCGCTTCTCGAGATAGTCGCGCGCCGCCTTGCCGGTCGACCGACGCAGGTTCGCCGCGAACCATTTCTGGGCCAGGTCCATCCAGTCCGACAGGCCCTGCTTCCTGGCCTGGCGCTCGGCGGCCTGCGGGTCCTCGGCCGGCATCTGCATCCCGGCCTCGGCAGCCAGCCGCTCGACCGCTTCGGGGAAGCTCAGCCGTTCGGTCTCCTGCAGGAAGGAGATCACGTCGCCATGCTTGCCCGACGAGAAGTCGTGGAAGAATCCCTTGTCGTCGTTGACGAAGAACGACGGCGACTTCTCCTTGGAGAAGGGCGACAGCCCCACCCACTCGCGTCCCTGACGCTTGAGCTTCACCGACCGGCCGATCACGTCGGACGGGCGAAGGCGGGCCTTCAGTTCCTCAAGGAAGCGGTCATCGAAACGCACCGCTCCGTATACCGCGCTCTGCGCCGCAGCGGAGCCATTAACCAGTCGTTAACCAAGAAGGCTAAACCGAGACGATAGCCTGCTGTTTTTTCAGGACATTTTTTGGTCCGAATGCGGAACTATCCACAGAAGGCAGGGTTAATCCACTGTTCCCTCCGGCGCAGAAGCACCGACCTACTCTTCAAGCCAGAGCCGCCCCATGTTCATCGCCATCACCCAACCGGCAGTCGAGCCCACCGGACCCGATCCCGTCGCCGTTCCCTATGCCCCTAAGGTTCACGACCTGAAACCGCGTGCACTCCACGCCCTCCTGCTGGCCAATGCCGCCCAGCGACGCCTGAGGGGTCTGGAGCGGAAGCGGGCCGATCGGCCGGAAGACGCCGCCTACTGGCTGCACGCCGCCCCGGTTGCGGTGAAGAAGGCTTGCGCGCTCCGCGAAGAACGCAGCTTCGCGCCGCTTCCCTAGGGTCTATCTCCAGGCAGCGCCCGAGATCGCGCCCTGCCGCCCGAGCTCATAGACCGCGCTCATGGACTCGAGGCTGAAGTCCAGGGCCGAGGCCTCGGAGTCGTCCGGCAGGGCGGCGTAGCGGAAGAACAGGTCGTTCCGGTCCGCGAAAGCGTGGTTGCCCGCCAGGGTCGTCACCAGCGAAGCGCGCAGCAGGACGTCGATGCTGCGGCCCAGCACGCCCTGTGGTGTGTCCTTCGTGATCCCGAAGCTGGGATTGGTTCGCCCGTCCACCACCACATAGAAGCGCGCGCCGCGCAGGGTGTCGGACGGCTCCTCGAACGACCACAGGGTCTCCGGCACGGCCAGGAAGGGCGCTGCCACTCCGCCGTCCACATGCATCTCCTCAAAACGAAGACCGGCGTTGTCTGACTGGATCAGAACGGGCGGAAAGGCGCCGGGAATGCTGGCTGAGGCCACCAGCACGCTGCGAAAAAGCTCCAGCGCCTGGGGCGTGCCTTGCGTCGCAATGGCGCCCAGGTCCCAGCTGACGCCGCGTTGAGAGTCGAGGTCCGTGGTCGCAACCAGCAAGACCCGCCCCTTGGCGTATTCCGCCGCGACTGCGCGCAGGACATCCTCGGTCACGAACCGCTCGACCAGGGATCGAAGAGGCGCCGATTTGTAGATGCCGGACCCGATCAGAGCGCCCAGTCCCTGGGATTGCAGCAGACCCGCCGCCGCTCCGCCGGTATAGGCTTCGGCCAGTTCGTCATCGTAGTCAGGGCCCAGGAAGACGAAGGGCGCGGCCAGCGCCCCGGTCGAGACTCCGGTCACAACCTCAAAGTCCGGCCGCTCGCCGGTTTCGCTCCAGCCCTTCATCAGGCCTGCGGTGAATGCGCCGTTAGATCCGCCGCCCGACAGCGCGATGAAGTCCAGCCGCCCGTCCGCTCCGACCGGCACACCCTCGCGGAACGCCTGCTGGAAGATCGCGGCGCGGTCTTCGGCGTCGAGGTAGACGCGGATCGGATGATTCGGGGCCGAGATCAGCCCCATCGGCCGCGCGCCTGCGCGGTCCTGGAGGTCAAACGACGACCGGGCCCCGCTGGCGCAAGCGCCGAGCATGAAGATGACAGCGAGGAGGATCAGGCGAGCTGGCATGAACTCAACCTACCACGTCAGCGCAGTTCGGGCAGGCGACGCATCAGGGAATCCCGCAGGCGACGGCCTCGCTCGGCCACGCCCTTGGGGCGGACCCGCTCGCGCACCTCCAGCCCCCCGCCCCAGCGGCCGCGGGTTGCCTCGGCGAGATGGGGGTGGCGGTCGTGCTGATGGACGATGGCGCTGACCGAACCATCGGGGTTGACCACCTCGCCGTTCGCAAACGTCAGGGTCTCGCCGGGCGTCAGGCCGATCGTGGCGACCCGGCCGAAATTCTCGCGGACCTCGGCCTCCACCAGCCCCATATGCACCGCGATATTGCAGGCGGCCTGGTCCGTGCCGAACGCCCCGCCGATCTCCGAGCGCGGGATGGCCGCCAGCATCAGCACCATACGGCAGAACCGGGCGACCTCCCGGCGCGGCCCCATGACCGTGCCGACACAGATCGCGGGAGCCGACGCCAGATCCTGGGCCATCCGGTCTCCGGCCAAGGCTCGCAGATATTTCATGTTGAAGGCGTGATCGCCCAGCACGTCACCCTCGACGAAGACCTCAAGCCCCGTCGGCGCCGGCGCAAATGGCGGTCGCTGGAACAGGACGTCGCGCACGTCGGTCAGCAGGACATTCCGCACCTCGGGCCTATCCGCCAGATAGCGATCGAAAGCCGCGAACCGGGCGATGACCGCGTGGGGCTCCCAGCCCTCGACCATGTCCGCCGGCAGGGCATGGACCCCGTGCTCTTCCAGCATGGCGATCACATCGGGCCGGTCGTCGACGACCAGGGCGACCTCGCCATCAAACACCGCGCGCAGCGAGCGCAGAAACGGGGCGATGTCATGGGAATCGTAGCCGGTCGCGTAGCCCAACACGAGATCAACCGGCGCCGCCGAGACGGTTCGGGATCCTCCCCCATCCTTGCCCCGCGCGACGGCGAGCCAGCCCAAATAGGCTGAGGTCGCCGCGTGAATGGCCATTCTAGGCCTTCATCAGGTCGTTGAACCGGTCGAACAGATACAGGCTGTCCGTCGGTCCCGGAGAGGCTTCCGGGTGGTGCTGGACGCTGAATACGGGACGGTCCTTCAGCTGGATGCCGCAATTGGTGCCGTCGAACAGGCTGACGTGGGTCTCCTCGACGACGTCTGGCAGGCTGTCACGGTCGACGGTGAAGCCATGGTTCATCGACACGATCTCGACCTTGCCTGTCGTCAGATCCTTCACCGGATGATTCGCGCCGTGGTGGCCCTGGTCCATCTTCACGGTCCTGGCGCCGAGCGCGAGGGCCAGCATCTGGTGACCGAGGCAAATGCCGAAGACGGGCTTGCCGCTCTCGACCAGCTTCCTGATCTCGGGCACGGCGTACTCGCCGGTCGCCGCTGGATCGCCCGGGCCGTTCGACAGGACGACGCCGTCCGGCGAGCGGGCCAGAATCTCCTCGGCCGTCGTCGTGGCGGGGACCACGGTGATTTTCGCGCCGGTCGAGGCCAGCGCCCGCAGGATGTTTCGCTTCACACCATAATCGACGACGACGACGGTCTTGCGCCCCTCGGTCTTCGGGTGCCCCTCCGGCCATTCCCACAGGCCCTCGTCCCATTCGAACGCCTGAAGGGTCGAGGCGGGCCTGGCGAGGTCGAGGCCGACGAGGCCGGTCCAGGCTTTTGCCTGCGCCACGAGGGCGTCCAGATCGAATTTCCCGTCCGGATCGTGGGCGATCACCGCGTGGGGCGCACCGTGGTCGCGGATGCGCTGGGTCAGGGCGCGGGTGTCGATACCCGCAAGGCCCACGACGCCGCGCCGCTTCATCCAGACGTCGAAGCTCGAGTCCGAGCGCCAGTTGGCCGGATCGGTCGGCAGGTCGCGGAAGATCGCGCCTCGTGCCGAGGTTTCCGAACCGCCGCCCATCTGTTCGATGTCCTCCAGGTTCGTGCCGGTGTTGCCGACGTGCGGGAAGGTGAAGGCCAGGATCTGGCTCATGTAGGACGGGTCGGTCAGGATCTCCTGATACCCGGTCATCGCCGTGTTGAAGACCACCTCGCCGAGCGCCGAGCCGGTCGCGCCGACCCCCACGCCCTGGAAGATCGTGCCGTCTGCGAGAGCGAGGACGCCAGTGGCGCCGGGGAGAAGCTTGTCGGTCATGCGCGCCTCATAGCACCGAATCCCGGCGCTCAAACGGCGGCGTGACTACCGGGGCGAATGTCGGCGGTCAACGCCGTCGGTGGCGGTCGTCATGGCTTTGTTAGCGCGAGGTGCCGCCTCCGCAGCCTGAGACCGACCCAGACGACAGTCGTCACCGCGAAAAAGGCCACCGCGATCCCCAGAAAGACCCAGCCAGACATCACAACGGCCCAGCCGCAGAATGCCAGGCCGCCCAGCGCCGCGATCCGCTCCGGCCAGCGGTCGGTGAACCGCATCAGGGCCACGCAGCAGAACCCGTAGACGACCAGGAACAGCACGGTCGTCGCGCCGATCAGCAGACCGAACTGCCCGGCGAGCCGGGGCTGGGCGCTGGCCAGGACGATGACGGTCATCAGCACGCCGTGGATCAGGGGATTGGCGGGCGGCGTCACCGCCCCGTGGCCAAAGACCCGAGGCAGGAAGCCCTGGCGGGCGCCGGCGCGGGCGGTCTCTCCGGTCAGCATCATCCAGCCGCCCAGCGTTCCCAGTGTCTTGGCCACGGCGCAGACCGCGACGAAGCCTGCCGCCCCGCTTCCGATCACCCGCACGGCCACATCGGCGAACGGGCTGCTGGACTGCGCCAGTTCCGCCGCCGGGATGACGCCGAACACCGCAGCACTGACCGCGATATAGATGATGGCCGCCAGCGTGACGCCAACGAAAGTGGCGCGACCGACGTTCCGCTCGGGGTCCTTCAGCCTCTGGGCCACCACTCCAGCGCTTTCGAAGCCCAGGAAGGCCCAGAAGATCAGCGCCATGGAGGCCGGTACGCTCGACGTCAGACCGACGCCGGCCGGCGACCATGACGCCGCGAAGACCGCCGGGTCGAAGGCGATCGCGCCAGCGAACACTGCAATCACCAGGGGAACCAGACCGACAGCCAGGGTCAGCCCGCCGAAACGCGCTACGGCCCGGGGCCCGGCCATGTAGAGAAGGGTGGTCAGCCATACGAGGGCGACATTGCACACGGCGCCGGGCCAACGCTCCGCCAGCATCGGGACGAAGAACGCCATGTATCCGGTGGCGGCCACCGCGATGGCGACATTGCCGACCCAGTTGCCGACCCAGTAGGCCACGGAAGCCTGATAGCCGAAGAAACGGCCGAGCCCCTGCCCCGCGTAGCCGGACAGGCTGTCGGCCGCGGGAAGCGTTCGGCCGAGGCCCGCGAAAACGGCGGCCAGCAGCAAGGCGCCCAATGCGGCGACGACCCAGCCCACCAGACTGGAGCTGCCGATCGACGCCAGCGAGGCCGGCAGGAGATACACACCCGAGCCGATCATGTTGCCGGTGACGAGGAGGGCGGCGAGACCCCAGCCGAGTTTGCGGTCGCCCGCCGGTCGCGCGTCGGTCATGCGGTTCCCCCTTGCCTGCCATCACTCAAGCATGGACGGCGCCGATCCGCATCTGGAACCAAGCCACGGCGGTCTCGTGGCGAGAACTCAGCACACCCGTCTCATAGGCGCCCGCCGTCAGGTTCCTCTGCACGGCCTCGCAGATGGCCGCGTCCTCGGCGGTCAGCCGGTCCGATGCTACCAGCGCCTCGCCCAGCGCCCCCTCCCCGCCGTCGTTGAGGAACAGATAGTCCAGCCGCGTGCGACCCGGCCCGACCGGCGTCATCCGCTCGATCATCGCTCCGTTGCGATAGACGTTGATCCCTAGGTTGGGCCACAGCCAGCCCCAGACCCCTGCCTGGGGTCCGTCGTTCACCCCGACCGCCTCCTGGATCACCAGATCGCCCTCGACCCGGACGCGGTATTCCGCCGGGCCCAGTTCGTCGGCGAGGACGGGATGGACCGAACCGATGTGGTAGCCCTCCAGATAGTTCTCGGCATAGACCTTCCAGTCGCAGTCCAGGACATGGGTGCGGCGCGCGGCCGGGCGGGCGATGTCGAAACCCCGTTCTGCCAGCAACGTCTCGAGCGGCGCGACGGTCTGACCGAGGGGCGCAGCGTCGGGGTCCAGCGTCACGAACACCAGCCCGCGCCAGGTCTCCAGCCTCAGGCCCAACAGGCCGAATTCGCGGGGATCGAACCCCTCGGCGGCGCCGAACCCCGTCGCCGCCCTCAGCCGACCCTCAAGCGAGTAGCGCCAGCCGTGGTAGCCGCACACCAGTTCGCGCCCGCAATTCCCTGCGACCCCACTGACCAGCGGCCCGGCCCGGTGGCGGCAGACATTGTGGAAGGCCCGCAGCGCGCCGTCTGCTCCTCGCACCATCAACAACTGATGCCCTGCGACGTCGGTGGCGACCCAGTCGCCGGCATCCGACGCCTCGGCCTCATGAGCGAGGAACAACCACGTGTGCCCGAACAGGCCTTTGCGCTCGCGCAGCCACGCGTCGGGACATCCGTAAAGCCGGGCCGGAAGAGTGACCTGCATGACCCAACAAGGCCCCGGCGGCCCGGCCTCGTCAAGCGGCTCGACTTTCCGCAGGCTAGGCCGGGATTCGTGCACCGTCCCACGCGAAGACGCCGCCGCTGTCCGCAGGAGTCAGGCCGTCAAGGACACCCAACAGATTTCCTGCAGAGACAGCGGGCGTGAACAATGCTTCCGGCGACACCCCTTTTTGGAACGGTTCGCTCAGCCCCGTACTCACCGTCCCCGGATGCAGCCCCGCCACAATCGCATGGGGATGAGAGCGCGCCATCTCGATCGCGAGGTTGCGAACGATCATGTTCAGCGCCGCCTTGGACGCGCGATAGCTGTGCCAGCCGCCCAGACGGTTGTCGCCGATCGATCCGACTCGTGCGGACAGGGCCGCGAACACAGCGCGCCGGTCGCGGGGGAGCAACGGCAGGAAATGCTTGGCGACGAGCGCCGGGCCGACGGTGTTGACGCGGTAGTCTCGCAGCAGGTGCTCCGCCGTCATCGCCCTGAAGGATCGTTCGGGCGCCTCGCCGTGGTGCAGGATGCCGGTGGCTACGAAAATCAGAGCCGGAGCCGGTCCGTCCGCGATTCGCCCGGCGGCGGCGGCGATGCTGGCCTCATCTTCCAGATCCAGTCCCGTCACCGAGCGGGACAGGCGGTGAATCGTGGCGAAACGTCCCGACGCCGCCAACCCATCGGCCACGGCTGCCCCGATGCCCCCCGATGCACCGACGACAACAGCGGAAGCGACGTCTGGACCGAGAGCCTGCATGCGTCCGATCAACGCCCTCCAGGGGAGAAGAACAAGCTGGCATCGCGTCGCGCCCTTGCGCTCCCATATACTTTGTTATACAAAGTTCTTTAACTACGGAGGTCCAATGATGTCGCGCTCGACCCCATCCGCCTTGCTCGCCGCGCTGTTACTCACATGTGGCAGCGCAGCCTCCGCCGTGGCCCAAACCCCGGCCACTGCCGCTGTCGCCACTGTTCCGCCGACCCAGGAGGTGCGCAGCGCAGATCTGGTCGCCGACTATTTCGCCGCCGATCCGGCCACAGCCTCGCGCGGCGCCGTCATCGTGCTGGGCGGCTCAGAAGGCGGGCTGGGCGGCTCGCGCAACCTCGCCCGACGCCTCGCAGCCGACGGGTTCAACGCCATCGCAGTCTCCTACTTCGGCGAGACCGGCCAGTCGCCGCGCCTCAACGAGATCCCCATCGAGCCCGTGGGCGCCGCTCTGGTCTGGCTTCAGTCGAGGCCTGAGGTCGCCGGCCCCGTCGCCGTCATGGGCGTGTCCAAGGGCGCCGAGCTGGCCCTGTTGACCGCCAGCCGCGACCCGCGGATCAAGGCGGTCGCGGTCGGCGTGCCGTCGAGTCTTGTCTGGCAGGGGATTGATCAGACGGGCAGCCCCACAGGATCGTCCTGGACTGCAGGCGGCCAGCCACTGGTCTATACGCCCTATGACTTCAGCCAGGGTTTCATCAGCATCTTCGCCCTGTACGCGGGCGCCATGGACTCTGCCCCGGCCGAGGCGGAAATCCCGGTTGAGCGGATCGCCGGGCCGATCCTGATGATCTCGGGCCAGGCCGATACGCTGTGGCCGTCTGCTGACATGGCCGCCCGGATCGAGCGTCGCCTGCAGGCGCACGACTTCGCCTTCCCGGTCGTCAGCATCGAATATGAGGACGCTGGCCACGCTGTATTCGGCCCGCCGATCCGCGATCCGAACGCACCAGCGCTGCAGGGCGTGCTGAGTGTCGGCGGCACGATCCCGGCCCTGGTGTCCGCCCGCGCCGACGGCTGGCCCCGCGTCCTGGCCTTCCTGCGCGAGGCCCTGTCGCACTGAGGTAAGGCGCATCGGAGGCTTGCGTCCCCCGATGCCTTGGGCGAGACGGCGGGTATGACGATCACCACGGTCGGCCTCGATGCCGACGACACCCTCTGGCACAATGAGACCATCTTCCGCCTGACCCAGGCGCGGTTCCTCGATCTGCTGGGCGACCACGACAACGCGCTCATCGAGGCGCGCCTGGCCGAGGTAGAGGGCCGGAACCTGAGGCTCTACGGCTACGGCATCAAGGGCTTCACCCTCTCCATGATCGAGACGGCAATGGAGCTGTGCGAGGGCGAGCCTCCGCCGGGCGTCCTGCGCGAAATCCTCGCCGCCGGCCGCGAGATGATCGCCCATCCGGTCGAGACCCTGCCGGGCGTCGACGAGGCCCTGCAGCGGCTGTCCGAACAGTATCGCCTCGTGCTGGTCACCAAGGGCGACCTGCTGGACCAGGAGCGCAAGCTGGCGGCGTCCGGCCTCGGCGATCTGTTCGCGGCCGTGGAGATCGTCTCGGAGAAGGATAGGGGCACCTATTACCGCGTCTTTGCCCGCCACGGCACGGGCGCCCACGAGGCGGTCATGGCCGGCAATTCGGTCAAGTCGGACGTCATCCCGGCCATCGAGGCCGGGGCCTTCGCCGTCCACATCCCCTATCACGTCACCTGGGCGCACGAGATCGCCGAGCCGCCGGTCGACCACCCGCGCTTCGGCCTGCTCGACCGTATCGACGACCTGCCCGCATGGATCGCCGAGCGGGCTCAGGCGTAGCCGAGCAATTTCCGCAAGCCGGGCGCGTGGAACTCGACCAGCGCTTTCTGCGCGTCCGGCAGAACATCAGGGAATACCAGGCCGTCGGGCAATTTCAGGTTTTCGCGGGCAGTCCGGCTCTTCTTCCGGTCGGCGCCGGTGACCACGCGTTCACGCCAGTCGTCGGGGCGGACGATGCCCGCTGCTTCCAGCAACTCGGCAATCAGTCGCTCGCTCCCGGGCGCCTCTATGTCGCGGACGGCCGCGGCGAGATCCTCATAGCGAACGAGATGAACCCCCGTCCCCAACCAGGCGGCGGCATTGTGGGTGTAGATGTCGATCAGGGCGGGCGACTTTTGGTGCACGCCAAAGATCATCATGTTCATCAGGGCCTCGGCCGAGAAGAGGCCGGGGGTCTTGAGGTGCTGGATGTTCTCCTGCTCGAACTCGTCCGAGACGAAGAAGCGGGCGCGGGCGAGCACCCAGTCCCAGGGATCCCGCACCAGCAGGATGTGCCGGGCGAACCGGATATTGGCCAGCGACTGATCGCTGAACAAAAGATGCGCCGCCGCCAGTTTGGGCGCGTTCGGATCGAAGGCGTCCAGGTGCTGGTGCATATTCGGGATCTGCACGAAATCCCGGTCGTGATGCTGCTCGATCGGGACGAACATCCGCAAGACATTGCGCAGCAAGTGCGTCCCGCCCTTGGGGATGCTGTTGACGAGCAGAGGCTGTTTCAGCGGCGTCTGGACGAAACGCGCGACCTCGGCGTCCAGCGTGTCCTGCATGCCCTTGATGATGGCCATGGGGTTCCTTGAGGGCGAAACGGAAAAGGGTGGCGGATCTCTCCTCCGCCCTTCGTCCTAGCGTGGATCGTTCCGGATCAGAACGACTTGGACAGACGCATGAAGGCGCGCCGGCCGTAGTAGGCCTCGGTGTATTGAGACTGCAGGACCGAGTTGCCGGTGGTGCCCACCGAGACCGACGAGGCGGCCGGCGGCAGTTCGTCGAACAGGTTGGCTAGGCCGCCCGAGATTTCCCAGCCGTCGCCCTCGTAGCTCAGGGACACGCTGTGGAAGCCGGTGAACTCGGCATAGGCCTTGGTCTCGGTCGTGCGGCCGTCGATCACCTGGTTCAGATTGCCGCCGTTCCGGATGATGTCCGGGCGGGCGTCCTGGTTGCCGATCCAGTCCCAGCCCCAGAAGGCCGTCCAGGGGCCGCGTTCCAGGGTCAGGTTGACGTTGCCGACCAGTTCCGGATTGCCGATGTCGCCCAGGAAGTCCGTGCCGAAGTTGGCGAAGGTCGACTGATTGGTCTCGAAGGTCCAGGTGGTCTGTGTATCAATGGTCACGGTGCCGAAGTCGAAGTCACGGAACCATCGCGCCGTGAAGTCAATGCCGCGGTTGTTCTGTTCCGCGATGTTCAGATAGCTGTCGCGAACCCGATCGATCGACTTGGTGGTGCCGTTGCGATCGAACTGGTTGCAGATCGGATCGTTGGGAAAGCTTTCCGACAGATAGCAGGCCTGCAGGATCCCGGCGGCGCCGAGCACATCGACCTGGTCCTTGATGGCGATGTCGAAATAGTCGACGGCCAGGCTCAGGTCGCTGCCGGCCGGCGTCAGGATGACGCCGATGACAGTAGCCTTCGAGGTCTCGGGCACCAGCACGCCCAGGCCGCCGCCGGTGACGACCGTGGCGCTCACCACGCCGCCGGTGAAGGTCGGCAGAACCCCGCCGCCCGGTCCGGACGTGCTGGTGCAGTTCCGATAGATCGGGCTGGTCGTCTGGATGCTGCCGTCGGCGACGCGTTGACCGAGGTTCAGGCAGGGATCGATGTTGCGCTGACCGATGAAGCTGGTCTGGTCGGCCAGATACAGTTCAAACAGGGCCGGTGCGCGGAACGAGGTCCCGTGGGTGGCGCGGAAACGGATGGAGTCCGTGATCTCCCAGTTCAGGCCCACCTTGTAGGTCGAGGCGTCGCCCGAAGTCTTGGTGTCGGTGTAGCGACCCGAGAGAGACATCGTCAGGCGCTGGGCGAACGGCACGTCAGCCAGCAGCGGGACCGAGAGCTCGCCGTAGACTTCGTTAGTGTCTTCCGTACCCGCCGTAATGCCGCCGCCGGACAGGCCCCAGCTGTTGTCGGCCAGGGTGATCGGGCCGGGCGTGTCCTCGATTTCGTCGCGACGCACGTGGAAGCCAAAGGCGGCGCCCAGCGGACCGGCCGGCAACTCGTACAGGGTGCCCCCGATCGTGCCTTCCAGATACATCTGCTCGTAGATCGTCTTGCCGGTGTCGGTGTCGAACAGGAAGGCCCGCTCCGCAGGCGTCAGACGACCGGCCAGGAAGTCAGGCCGGGTGAAGTCGACGTCGATACAGGGCCGGCCGCTGACCGGCAGGTTGGTGCCGACGCAGGAGCGCGTCTTGAAGCTGGTCGAGTCCACCGCATCCTGCAGGATGACATCGGTTGTGTATTCGCCGTCCGAGCGGCTGTACTGGGCGAAGACGTCCCACTTCCAGCCGCCCAGGTCGCCTCGAACGCCGGCAACGGCCCGGGCGTAGTCGACAGTCTGCGACTGGTCGAAGTGGTCGGTGATGGGCGTGGCGCTGAGGATGTTCAGCCCGCGGAAGCCGGTGACCGGGTCGCCGCCGGAGCCGGGGCCGTAATAGAAGTCCAGGAAGTCGGCCGTGTAGGTGTAGTTCCAGAACTGACGATAGCTGTCCGTGCGGCTCTCGCGACGGTTCAGCAGGATCTCGGCATAGGCCTCGACGGCGCCGCTGATCTCGTAGGCGCCTTCGGCGAAGACCGTATAGCGGGTCGTTTCGGGGATGATCGATTCCTCCAGCGCGTATTCGCTGAGGTTGTTCGTCACCGCCCGCGACGGGATGTCGTAGTTGACCAGATAGAAGCCGGTCGGCGCAGTGGGATACTGCGCCGAGACAACCGGGTTTGTCGGCCGGCGCGGGATGTGCTGGCCGAGGTTGCCGTCATAGTCGAACTGGAACCGGCCCGCGCGGCCCGAGAAGTCCGGGCCGTAGACGTAGATCTGACCCCAGGTCAGGTCCGTGCACTGCGGCTGGCCGGTGCGAGGATCGATGCGGTCGGCGCGGGTGCGGGTGCCGGGCTGGAACACATACTGGTTGCGGCAGACCAGGTAGTCCCGCTCGCCGGCGGCCAGCTTCTCCTGGCGGTAGTAGTCGGCCGACAGGTTCAGGTAGCCGCGATCAAAATTCGCGCCCCAGGCGGCCGAGACATTGTATTGCTCGCCGCCGCCCTCGATCGGAACCGTGCCGAACACATTCATCACGCCGCCGTCGCGGCCGCGCTCGGTGATCAGGTTCACGACCCCCGCCACGGCGTCCGAGCCGTAGATGGACGAAGCGCCGTCCTTCAGGATGTCGACGCGGTCGATCGCCGATTGCGGGATGACGTTCAGGTCGAAGGCCGAGACTGCGCCGCGCGTACCCGCCGGACCGGCGCGACGGCCGTTCAGCAGCACCAGGGTGCGATTGGCGCCCAGGCCGCGCAGCGAGATGGTCGCCGAGCCCGGCCCGCCGTCCGTGACGAAGGCGCTGGAGATTGTAGAGTTCACCTGAGCCGAGCCGGCCGCGAGCGTCGAGGACTGCAGCAACTGCGTCGTGTCGCTGAGACCGCGCTGGCGGGCCCGGTCGGTAGTCAAAATCTGGACCGGAGATGCGCTGGTGAATTCGTTGGTCGGAATGCGCGACCCGGTGACGACGACCTCTTCGACCGTCGTGGCGTCTTCGTCGTCGGGATCCTGAGGCGGAGGTGGCGCGTTCTGGGCGAAGACAGGCCCGGCCATGACCAGCGCGGCGAACAGACCGGACGCAATGGCCGAGGATTGCCGCAGTCGATTGCGGAAGAGCATGACATTCACTCCGTAAAAATCAGGATCCGTCAGTATGATCGGCGGAGGCCCCTGATCTTGCATCGGGAGGACGCAATTTGGCAACTCCATTGCCATATTTTCGTCGCGGCTTCCCTGCGGCCTGTTAGAATGAGGCGGGGACCTGTTGCATCAACGGCACGTCAGAGCCCGCTTGCCCCGCGCGGCCACCGTCTCTAAACGGGCCGCTTAACCGACAACACGAACGAAACCGGCCCGCCGAACAGCGCCGCCGGCCGTTCGCACGCCAGCGAGCGAGCGAGAGACGACCCTGCACTACGATATGATCAGCCATGACGAACGGGACGCGATGATCCGCGCGTCCTTGATGACTCATGGCGATACCGGGATCACCCCTCGCCACACTTTGTTCTACTTCAACGGCGAAGGCGACCACGACGACCTGAACGAGGTCGCCCGTCGTGCCGGCTTCCTGACCCGGGGGCAGGGCGACTCGACCGTTCTCGAAACGACCACGGCGGTGGACGAAGCCAGCTTCGCCCCCGTCTCGTCGATGATGCAATCCTGGGCCGCAGCCTTCCAGCTCGACTACGACGGCTGGGAATGCGCGGTCGTGACGAACTAAGACCAGAGCGCCATGCCAAAACGTACAGACTTGAAATCCATATTGATTATTGGAGCAGGCCCGATTGTAATCGGGCAGGCGTGCGAGTTTGACTACTCGGGGGTGCAGGCGTGCAAGGCGCTGAAGGCCGAGGGGTACAGGGTCATCCTGGTCAACTCGAACCCGGCGACGATCATGACCGATCCGGACATGGCGGACGCGACCTATATCGAGCCGATCACGCCGGAGTTCGTCGAGCGGATCATCGCCAGGGAACGGCCCGACGCCCTGTTGCCGACGATGGGGGGGCAGACGGCCCTGAACACGGCGCTGGCGCTGGACGCAAACGGGGTGCTGGAGAAGTACGGCGTCGAGATGATCGGGGCGAAGGCCGATGTCATCGACAAGGCCGAGGACCGCCAGAAATTCCGCAACGCCATGGACAAGCTGGGCCTGGAATCGCCGAAGTCCAAGGCCGCCCACAACATGGAAGAGGCGCTGGAGGGGCTGGAATTCGTCGGCCTGCCCGCCGTCATCCGCCCGTCCTTCACCCTCGCCGGCACCGGCGGCGGCATCGCCTTCAACCGCGAGGAGTTCGAGGAGATCGTCCTGCGCGGCCTCGACCTGTCGCCCACCACCGAGGTTCTGATCGAGGAGTCGGTGCTGGGCTGGAAGGAGTATGAGATGGAGGTCGTCCGCGACAAGGCGGACAACTGCATCATCATCTGCTCGATCGAGAACATCGACCCGATGGGCGTGCACACGGGCGACTCCATCACCGTCGCCCCTGCCCTGACCCTGACGGACAAGGAGTACCAGCGCATGCGCACGGGCTCGATCAATGTCCTGCGCGAGATCGGCGTCGAGACCGGCGGATCGAACGTGCAGTGGGCGATCAATCCGGCCGACGGCCGGATGCTGGTGATCGAGATGAACCCGCGCGTGTCGCGGTCATCCGCTCTGGCCTCCAAGGCCACCGGCTTCCCGATCGCCAAGGTCGCGGCGCGTCTGGCCGTGGGGTACACGCTGGACGAACTGACCAACGACATCACCATGGTGACGCCGGCCTCGTTCGAGCCGTCGATCGACTATGTCGTGACCAAGATCCCGCGCTTCGCCTTCGAGAAATATCCGGGGTCGGAGCCCCTGCTGGGCACGTCGATGAAGTCGGTCGGCGAGGTCATGGCCATCGGCCGGACCTTCCAGGAATCGATGCAGAAGGCCCTGCGCGGCCTCGAGACCGGCCTCAGCGGCTTCGACGAGATCGAGATCGAAGGCGTCACTCCGACTCTTGGCGGCCCCGCCGACGACGCCTCCATCCGGGCTGCCGTGGTGCGGGCGCTGGGCATGCCCACGCCCGACCGCATCCGCGTCATCGCGCAAGCCTTCCGCCACGGCCTTTCGGTCGAGGAGGTCAACGCCGCCTGTTCGTATGAGCCGTGGTTCCTGCGCCAGATCGCCGATATCGTGCGCACCGAGGGCCACGTCCGCGTCCAGGGCCTGCCGACCGACCCGACCGAGTTCCGCAAGCTGAAGTCCAAGGGCTTCTCCGACGCCCGTCTGGCGCAGCTGACCGGCGCCACCGAGAAGGCCGTTCGTCACGCCCGTCGCGGCCTGAACGTGCGTCCCGTGTTCAAGCGGATCGACACCTGCGCGGCCGAGTTCGCCTCGGCCACAGCCTATATGTATTCGACCTATGAGACCGGTGCGCTGGGCCAGATTCCGAAGTGTGAATCCGAGCCAACCGACAGAAAAAAGGCGATAATTCTAGGCGGCGGGCCGAACCGGATCGGGCAGGGCATTGAGTTCGATTACTGCTGCTGCCACGCGGCCTTCGCCTTCGCGGACCTCGGCGTCGAGAGCATCATGGTCAACTGCAACCCGGAGACGGTGTCGACCGACTATGACACCTCCGATCGGCTCTACTTCGAGCCGCTGACGGCCGAGGACGTGCTGGAGCTGATCGAGGTCGAGCGCTCCAACGGAAACCTGATCGGCGTCGTCGTCCAGTTCGGCGGCCAGACGCCGCTGAAGCTGGCCCACGCCCTGCACGAGGACGGCATCCCGATCCTGGGCACGTCGCTGGACTCCATCGACCTGGCCGAGGACCGCGAGCGGTTCCAGGTCATGCTGAACGACATCGGCCTGATGCAGCCGCCCAACGGCCTGGCCCGCAGCGCCGAAGAGGCCGCGCAGAAGGCGGACGAGGTCGGCTATCCGGTCGTCCTGCGCCCCTCCTATGTGCTGGGCGGACGCGGGATGATGATCGTCCACGACCGCGAGCAGCTGGACCGTTATGTCGGCGAGGCCATGCGGGTGTCGGGCAACGACCCGGTCCTGATCGATCACTATCTGAACCGCGCCACCGAGGTGGACGTCGACGCCCTGTGCGACGACGAGACGGTCTTCGTGGCCGGGGTGCTGGAACACATCGAGGAAGCGGGCGTCCACTCGGGCGACAGCGCCTGTTCGATGCCGCCGTGGTCGCTGAAGCCCGAGACGGTCGCCGAGCTGAAGCGCCAGACCGAGGCCATGGCGCGTGCCCTCAAGGTGCGCGGCCTGATGAATGTGCAGTTCGCCATCGAGGAGCCGCACAGCGACAACCCGCGCATCTTCGTGCTGGAAGTGAACCCGCGCGCGTCACGCACGGCGCCCTTCGTGGCCAAGACCATCGGCCTGCCCGTCGCCGCCATCGCCGCCAAGGTGATGGCCGGCGTGCCGCTGAAATCCTTCGGGCTGAAGGACGTCCCCTACGACCATATCGCGGTCAAGGAGGCGGTCTTCCCGTTCGCCCGCTTCGCCGGGGTCGACACCATCCTGGGCCCCGAAATGCGGTCGACCGGCGAGGTCATGGGCCTGGACTTCAAGCGTCCGGGCGAGACCGACATGGCCCCGGCGTTCGCGCGCGCCTTCGCCAAGTCCCAGATCGGCGGCGGCACCATCCTGCCGACGGCCGGCTGCGCCTTCGTCTCGGTCAAGGACGACGACAAGCCGTTCATCGTCGAGGCGGTGAAACTGCTGCTGAGCCAGGGGTTCGAGGTCATCGCCACGGGCGGCACCCACACCTACCTGGAGGCCCAGGGCCTGAAGGTCGGCCATGTGAAGAAGGTGCTGGAAGGCCGTCCGAACATCGTTGACGCGATCAAGAACGGCGACGTCCAGCTGGTCATCAACACCACCGAGGGCAAGCAGTCGCTGCAGGACAGCTTCAGCCTGCGTCGGTCGGCCCTGATGACCAAGGTGCCCTACTATACGACCTCGGCGGGGGCCCTGGCGGCGGCCCAGGCGATCGGCGCGATCCAGGCGGACACGCTGGATGTGCGGCCGATCCAGGATTACGCGCACTGATGTCGTTGAGCCGGATCGACCTGTTTCTGGTCCTTCTGGCGCTCGGCAATCTGCATGCGTTCGCACGGTTCTGGCTGGACAAGCGGGCGGCCGGGGCGGGAGCCCGGCGGACGCCCGAACGCGTCCTGTTGGGCGCCGCCTTGTTTGGCGGTTTTGGCGCATGGCTCGGCCAGCATGTGCTGCGTCACAAGACCCGCAAGGAACCGTTCAGAACGCAGCTCGGCCTGACAATTCTCCTGCATCTGGCGGGGGTTGCCAGCGTGGTCTTGTGGTTGCTCGGCGCGGGGACGCCCGGCTGGCCGACAGGCGGATTGCCGTGACTGCGGCCCGCGACCAGTCCCCGACGATTTCGACCAGTCATTGACCGCAGAAACCGGCCAGTTCGACCAGACCGGCTATGCCATTTTCCTGCACATTGCGCCGACTGCGCAATCGAAGCACGGGCTACAGGGCGCGGGCCTGGAGCCGGGCCTTCCAAAGCGCGGCGCGCCGTTTCAGCTCCCCGTCGCGCTCCAGACTGGAGAGGTCGGTCGAAAGCCGATCGAGCTCCTCGAACCTGAAGCCGTCCTCGCCATGCACGCGCCACGCCGACTGAAGCCCGGGGTTGGGATAGCCGCCGACCCTGAGCGAGAACCACAGCCCGTTCCGGTGCGTCTCGACATGAAGACTGCGCCCCACCCAGACTTCGCCTGTGGCGCTGCATATGACGGCAAACACGCCGGCAACGGTCTTGCGCTCCTTGTATGCCGCGATCAGGGCGTTGCGATCCGATTGGGTCATGACGACCTCCTTTTCTACCCGGGTACATATGCCTATTATTTTACCCGGGTAAATAAGAATTGGCGCCGGGCTTGCCTGCGATCCGCCCGGTGGGCTCCGTCTCAGTTCCGCCTGCGACCGTTTTCGACGCAGGCACATGCCAAGCTGTGCGGATGGAACACCATCGTCTGCGCAAATATCGCGGGCCAGAGACCTGGGCGCGGGTCCGGCAGGCCTATATCGCCGGGGAGTCGGCGCCGTCGGTGGCGCGTCGGTTCGACGTCGGCCTGGCCAACCTGCGGCGTCGCGCGATCATCGAGGGTTGGACCCGCAAGACCTATGCCCGTCAGATCGACCTGCAGCCGATCCGGGGCGGGGCGGATGAGCCGGATGGAGGTCTGGAGAGGCTGGTCGAGGCCGGGGAGATCCCACCCGTCAATGCCCACGTCGCCCTTGCCGAGGCGGTGCGCCGCGCGGCCTGGCTGCTGAGCCGGGGCAAGACCGCAGAAGCGACCGCCCAACTCCGCGCGGCGACCGTCCTCGACAAGCTGCGCTGGCGGGCGGACTACGGCAAGACGGGCAGTGGTACGCGCGACTAGATTCCCGCCGCCGCCTCCGGATCCGCTGCGGCGTCACGGCCCTCGACGATCCGCGCGGCCGCCAGATCGGCGGTTACATTGCCGACGGTGCGGAAGATGTCGGGCACGACCTCGACCGCCAGCAGCAGGGGCAGGACCTCCAGAGGCACGCCCATGGCCAGGCAGATCGGGGCGATGGAGGCGAAGAAGCTGACCTGTCCCGGAAGCCCCACGGTGCCGATGCTGACGGCCAGGGCGGCGAGGCCTCCGGCCAGCATGGTGGCGGTGGTGATCTCCGTCCCCGTCAGCTTCGCGACATAGATGACGACGGCCAGGTTCGCGACCGGGCTCGTGATGCGGAAAACGGCTACCGCCAGCGGCAGGACCAGACCCGCAGTCGCCGTCGAGACGCCGAGACGGTCGATCGCGCGCTCGACCATGATCGGCAGGCAGGCGAGTGACGACTGGGTCGAGAAGGCCACCACCTGGGCCGGCGCGGCGCCTTGCGCAAAGCGGCCGAGACCGATCCGGCCGACGACCACGGCCACGACATAGGTCAGAAGGATCAGGCCGATCAGGCTGAGACAGACCAGGGCAATATAGTGGCCCAGCACCCCGGCGGCGCCGAGGCCGGCGCGCAGGCCCACGCCGAGGGCCAGGGCGAAGACGCCCAGCGGAGCCACGGCCAGCACCCACTGGACAATGACGATCATGGTCTGGGCGACCGCCTCGAAGAACAGGGCGACGGGCTGGCGCAGACGGGCGTCGAGCCGGGTGGTGGCGAAGCCGAAGGCGATGGCGAAGACGACGATGGCGAGGATGGCGTCGTCGGCCGCGGCCCGGATCGGGTTGGCGGGGGCGAGACTGGTCAGGAAGGCGCCGAAGCCGCCGCCGCCGACGTTCTCGGCGACCTCGCGCGCGGCCTCGGGCGGGGCACCGGCGAGGAGGGCGGCGGCCCCGTCCGCGCCGATGGGCCACAGGGCATGCAGTCCCAGCGACGAGGCGAAGGCATAGACCGTGGCCCCGAGCAGCAGCAGGGCGAAGACGATCATCGCCTTGAGCGCGAGCCGGCCGGTCGCCGCCGCATCGGCGATGGAGGATATGCCGGTCACCAGCAGGCTGAAGACCAGGGGGATGATCGTCATCCTCAGGGCGTTGAGCCACAGCTGGCCCAGGGCGTCGATCACCGCCACCGTCCCGGTCCCGCCGGGGATGCCCCAGGCCTGGGCCGCGGCGCCCGCCGCCAGGCCTCCGACCAGGGCGACCATCACCCAGAGGCTGAGGGAGGTGAAGATGGCAGCCGTGCGAGATCGGGTCATGACGACGAGGCTAGCACCGGCGTCACGGGACGCCAGCGCGAACCTTCACCGGGGCGTGCTAGGGTTCGTCATGCCTCCCCGCATCGTCCTCGCTACCGCCGGATCGCTCGGCGACCTGCATCCGTTCATCGCCCTGGCGCTGGCGTTGAAGGCGCGGGGGTTCGAGGCGGAGATCGCTTCCTCGCCACAGCATGGCGACAAGATCCGGGCCGAGGGCCTGACCTTCCACGCCATCGGCCCGAGCATCGCCGAGCTCGAGGTCATGATGGGGATGACGGAGGTGGAGATCACCGAGGCGGTGACGCGTTCGAGCAGCTTCCTGTTCGAGAAGATGCTGCTGCCGCATCTGGAGCGCGGGGCCCGGCAGTTGCTGGCGGTGGCTCAAGGCGCGGTCGCGATTGTCGGATCGACCTTCGCCGCCGGGGCGGCCATGGCGGCGGATGGTCTCGGCCTGCCCTTCGTTCCGGTCGCGTTGCAGCCGGCCATCGTCTTCTCGGCCTTTGACCCGCCCGCCCTGCCGAACGCGCCGTGGCTGGCGCCGGCGTCGGGCGGGTGGCGACTGGCGCTGAACCGGCTGACCCTCGCGGGCGCGCGGGCCAGGGGCGCGGCCTGGACCGGGCCGGCGGATCGGGTTCGGCAGAGGATGGGTCTGGAGCCGCAGCTGGCCAGTCTGTTGCTCGACGGGCTGAAGAACCGGCCGCTGGCGCTGGGGCTTTATTCACCGCTGCTGGGCCTGCCGCAGGCCGACGCGCCACCTGGGTTCACCGTGACCGGCCATGCCGCCTACGACATTGAGACCGGCGGGCCGACGCCCTTGTCGCCGGCGCTGCAGGCCTTCCTCGCCGCCGGGCCGGAGCCACTTGTCTTCACCCTGGGGAGCGCGGCGGTGATCGTCCCCGGACGCTTCTATGTCGAGAGCCTGGAGGCGGCCCGGATTCTGGGGCGGCGGGCTGTGCTGCTGGTGGGGCCGAAAGGCGATGTCGGGGTCGCGGACGGGCCGGACGCCCTCGCCGTGGCCTATGCGCCCTATTCGAAGCTGTTCCCACGCGCCGCCGCCGTCGTGCACCAGGGCGGGGTCGGGACGACGCAGCAGGCCCTGCGCGCAGGGCGAACGCAGCTGGTCGTGCCGTTCCTCGGCGACCAGTTCGACAATGCCGCGCGGGTGGTGCGGCTGGGGTGCGGGGCGACACTGGGGCGCAAGCGCTATACGGCGGAGCGGGTGGCTGAAGTACTGGGCGGGGTGCTGGCGAATCCGACGGTGGTCGAGACGGCGAGGCGGATCGGGGTCGTGGCGTCGCGCGAGGATGGGGCGGCGGTGGCGGCGGAGCGGATCATTGCCCTGATCGGTTAGCGATCCGCATTCCCTTTCGTCATCCTCCTGGAAGCGAAGCGAAGACCGGGGATGACGAAAGGAAGGGATCAGGTCCTGGCGGTGGAGATCAGCGCCGCCACCGCATCCGCCGCGCGGTCGAGGTCGGCGTCCAGCACCTCGGTCATCTCCACCCGCCCGATCACCGGCCGGTCGCGCCGCGCGGACATGCGGCGGTAGGCGGGGTCGTAGTGTTCCTCGACCAGGGCGGCGGCGAGTTCGACCGTGCGGCCCTCCCGCGCCATCGCCTTCCAGCCCGCGATCGTCTCCTTCGAATGATGGGGCGGGAGGCGGCCGAGGGCCGTGTCCAGCGCCGCAACGTCGGCGGCGATATCGGCATAGAGCCGGGCGGAGAATCGGGCACGCGCCTCGACGGGCGCGCTCAGCTCGATCACCGGGGCGCGGCCCATAGCCGACCACAGGGTGGGCGGGATTGTGCGGGCGCCGATGCGGCTGGACTCGGCCTCGACGACCACCGGGCGCGTCGGGTCGAGGGTCCCAAGCGCCTCGAACAGACGGCTCTCGAACAGTTTCTGCGACGGCTGGGGACGGCCGGTCGCGCCGAACAGGGAGCCGCGATGCCCGGCCAGACCCTCCAGGTCGATCGCCTGCATGCCGCGTTCGGCGAGGCGTGGCAGCAGCGCGGTCTTGCCGGAGCCGGTGCCGCCGTCGAGCAGGATGACGGACCATGCGGCCTCGCCATACAGGACCGCCTGGACAGTGCGCCGCCAGGTCATGTAGCCGCCGTCAAGCACGGTCACCGGCCAGCCGATCTGATCCATCACGGCGACCATGGCCCCCGACCTCTGGCCCCCGCGCCAGCAGTGGACCAGGGGGCGGAAGCTCCCGTCGCGATCCTTCAGCGCCCCGTCGAGATGGGCGGCGATGTTGCGGGCGACCTTCGCCGCGCCGATCCGGCGGGCGAGAAATTTGGACTGCTGCACATAGATGGTCCCGACCTCGGCCCGTTCGGCGTCGTCGAGGACCGGAAGGTTGATGGCGCCGGGGATGTGGTCCTCGGCGAACTCGGCGGGGCTGCGCACGTCAATGATGGCGTCGAAGCCGGCCCGGGCCTCGGGAGACAGATCGGTGGTGCGGCGGATCAAACGACCCGCACCCCGGTGCCCTCGACGACGCGGCCGACGACGGCGGCCTGGTCGAAGCCGGCCGCGTGGATCGTCGCCAGCGTGGTCCCGGCTGCCTCGGTCGCGACGGCGACGAGAAGCCCGCCCGAGGTCTGGGGGTCGGTGAGCAGGTCGCGGCGCCAGTCGTCGAACCCGGTCGGCAGAGCGATCTCCTCGGCGCAGGACGCCCAGTTGCGGCCCGAGGCGCCGGTGCGGACGCCGTCCCGGGCAAGCGCCTCGACACCCTCCAGCAGGGGCGCGGCCCCCGCATCCAGCTCGATGCCCAGCCCCGAGCCGCGCGCCATCTCCAGCGCATGGCCCAGCAAGCCGAAGCCGGTCACGTCGGTCATGGCGTGGACGCCGTCGGTCCCGGCCAGATCGGCGCCGACGGCGTTCAGCCTCGTGGTCGAAGCGATGAGCGCTGCATACCCGGCCGCGTCCAGCCGCTCCTGCTTGAGCGCGGCCGACAGCACGCCAACGCCGAGACCCTTGGTCAGGATCAGGACGTCCCCTGCCCGCGCCCCGCGATTGGTCAGGACCCGGTCGGGATGGACGAGACCCAGCGCCACCAGTCCATAGATCGGCTCCACGCTGTCGATCGAATGGCCGCCGGCGACGGGGATGCCCGCCTCGGCGCAGACGCTGGCGCCGCCCGCGAGGATCCGGCCGATGGTGTCGGTCGACAGGACATTCACCGGCATCCCGACCAGGGCCAGGGCGAAGATGGGCCGCCCGCCCATCGCATAGACATCCGACAGGGCGTTGGTCGCCGCGATCCGCCCGAAATCGAACGGGTCGTCGACCACCGGCATGAAGAAGTCGGTCGTCGCCACCAGCGCCTGCTGATCGTTCAGACGCCAGACGGCCGCGTCGTCGGAGGTCTCGGTCCCGACCATCAGGTTGGCGAAGGCGGCGGCCTGCGGGGTCTTCGACAGGATGTCGCGCAGCACGCCGGGCGAGAGCTTGCAGCCGCAGCCTCCGCCATGGGCCAGGGAGGTCAGGCGGGGTTCGGGCGTAGTCATGGGTCCGGTGTGGGCGAAAGCACGCAGGGTTTCAATCGCGGTGAACCTGGGCCGTGCGCAGCCGTTGTGTTCGCGTATCAAAGGAGACGTCCCATGGCCCTGTCCCGTATCGCCACCGTCATCGGCGGCCTTCTGTTGTCGAAGGGCGCGCGCGGCTTCGCCGGTCGGCATGCCGGCAAGCTGGCGCTGGCCACCCTGGCCTATGAGCTGTGGCAGAGCCGGCGCACGGGCGTGGCGCCGAACCCAAAACGGGGCGCCGGTCAGGCTCAGGCGCAGGGACGTCCGCGTCGGCGGTGGAGTGGGCGCACGCGCTGACGGCCCTTGCCCTCCCCGGCGTCAACATCGCTAAGGTGATCCGAACTCGCGGAGCCGCGCCATGATCGTCGTCCACCACCTGAACAACTCCCGTTCCCAGCGCGTGCTGTGGGTGCTGGAGGAGATGGGGCTGGACTATGAGGTGAAGCGCTACGAGCGGAACGCCGACACCATGCTGGCCCCGCCCGAGCTGCGCGCCATCCATCCGCTGGGCAAGTCGCCGGTGATCCAGGACGGGGATGTCGTCGTCGCCGAGACCGGGGCAATCATGGAATATCTGCTGGCGACCTATCCGGGGCACGGGCTGCGGCCGACGGCAGGGACGGCGAACGGGCGGCGGTTCACCTACTGGCTGCACTACGCCGAGGGGTCGGCGATGACGCCGCTGCTGCTCAAACTGGTGTTCGGGGCCCTGCCGGCCCGGTCGCCGGGCCTCGTCCGGCCGCTGGTCAAGGCAATCTCGAACAAGGCGCAGTCCAGCTTCATCGACCCGCAGATCGCGGCCCATACCGCCTATTGGGAGGGCGAGTTGTCGAAATCGCCCTGGTTCGCCGGCGAGGCCTTCTCGGCCGCCGACATCATGATGAGCTTCCCGCTGGAAGCCGGGGCCAGCCGCGCGCCCTACGGTCCGGACAAGCCGAAGCTGAAGGCCTTCCTGCAGACCATCCATGCCCGGCCGGCCTATCAGAGGGCGCTGGAGCGCGGCGGGCCCTACGCCTACGCCTGAACCCGTTGCGGGACTCGCAACCCGCAACAGACGGGCGCGTTATGCGGACATGCGTTTGAAAACCCTACAGATCGCGGCCGGCCTCGGCGCGGCCATCGCCTTTCTTCTCGCCTTCATGGCCGCGGGTGCCCTGCTGGCCTCGCTTCTGTTCGCGATCATCGGCGCCGCCCTGGTCGCCTGGATCGCCTACGGGGTGGCGAAAACCCTGCTGGATCGGCGTCTGTCGCAGGATCGTCACCGCGCCCTGCCACCATCGGCGAGCTGATCCAGCCGACCGCTTCCCGGCTGGACCTTGAGTTTCCGCCCTAGGCGCCCTAGCTTCTTCGGCCGGTCGCGCGCGCCCAGCGACCAGCGTATTCGCCAGAGTTTCTCTTAAGTCCCCTCTCCGGTTTACCGGGCGACAAGTCAGAAAATCACGACCACATGGAAAAAGTGCCGATGACGGCCGAGGGTTACCGCTCCCTCGACGATCAGCTTAAGCAATTGAAGTCGGTGGAACGTCCCAGCGTTATCGCGGCGATTTCGGAGGCCCGCGAACACGGCGACCTATCGGAAAACGCCGAGTATCACGCGGCCAAGGAACGCCAAGGCTGGATCGAAGGCTCGATCGCGGACATCGAGGACAAGATCAGCCGCGCCCAGGTCATCGACGTGACCAAGCTCAGCGGCGACCAGGTCAAGTTCGGAGCCACGGTCACCGTGGTCGACGAGGACACCGAGGAAGAAGGCCGCTACCAGATCGTCGGCGAGCACGAGGCCGACGTGAAGGCGGGCAAGATCTCCATCTCCTCGCCCATCGCCCGTGCCATGATCTCCAAGGCCGTCGGCGACACCGTCGAGGTGAACACCCCCGGCGGCGTGAAGGCCTACGAAATCCTCAAGGTCGAGTGGAAGTAGGGCCAAAGCCCCTTCGTATCGCGGTCGTCTCGGACGGCCGCGCCGGCATGGAAAATCAGGCGCTCGGCCTCGCCGAGGCGGTCGCGCGTCTGACTCCTGCACACATCGACGTGAAACGGGTGCGCTGGCGGTCGGCCCTCGACTGGCTGCCGGTCGCGCTGAAGGCGCCGTGGATGCTGGCGTCCGCCGCGCCCTTCCCAGCCGAAGGCGAGCCCTGGCCGGACCTGTGGATCGCGACGGGCCGGGCGACCCTGCCCCTGTCGCTGGCCGTGCGGCGGTTAAGCGGCGGCAAGACCTTCGTCGTCCAGACCCAGGATCCGCGCCTCAACCCGGCTCTTTTCGATCTGGTCGTGGCGCCGGCGCACGACAGCCTGACCGGGACCAGGGTCGTTTCGATCACCGGCTCACCCCACCGCATCACGCCCGAGACCCTGGCCGAGGCCGCCCCGGCCTTCGCCGGGCGCCTGGACGTCCTGCCCCGCCCTCGGGTCGCCATCCTGATCGGGGGCAGGTCCAAGGCCTTCGACCTGACGCCGGACCATGCCGCGACGCTGGCCGACCGGATCGCGGCGGCCGTAAGGGCATCGGGCGGATCGCTGATGCTGACCTTCTCCCGCAGAACGCCCGAGGCGGCGAAGGCGGTCATGACCGGGCGGCTGAGCGACCTGCCTGGCTGGATCTGGGATGGTGAGGGCGCGAACCCGCTGTTCGCCTTCCTGAACGCCGCCGACCATATCCTGGTCACCGAGGACAGCGCCAACATGGCCGCCGAGGCCGCCTCGACGGGCAAGCCGGTTCACGTCCTGGCAATGGTGGCGCTCAAGGCCCCGGGCAAGTTCGCGCGTCTGCATGCCGACCTGGAAGCCAGGGGCGCAGCGCGACCGTTCGACGGATCGCTGGAGACATGGACCTATGCGCCGCTGGCCGAGACGGATCGGGCCGCGCGGGAATTACTGAGGGCGATGGGGCGCTAGACGTCAGTCACCCCCACCGCCGCCGTCCCCGCCGTCGTCCGCCCCATCGGCCTTCGACCGGCCGCCGCTGCCGCCGCTGCCGCTGCCGCCGTCGGCGTAGCTCCCCCCGCCGTCCCCGTCGCCCTTGCGCTTCGCCTTGTCCCGCGCGTCCAGCGCGCCTCCGAGGATGAGGCCCAGGGCCACCCCGACGCCGATGCCGATCACCAGATTGCCCATCGCGACCCCGATGGCGGCGCCGACGCCCACACCGATGGCGAGCCCGACCCCGATGAAGCTTCGTTGCGGCTGAACGTCCATCTGTCATCTCTCCACGGTTTTCCGTCGCCCGGGACATCGCATGGGGCGGAATCAGAGACTAGATAGCACTCATGAGCACTCCGAGAACGATCCGCGTCGCCGTCATCGGCTCCGGCCCCGCCGGTTGGACAGCCGCCATCTATGCGGCCCGCGCCAACCTGAACCCGGTCGTCATCGCCGGCATCCAGCCGGGCGGCCAGCTGACCATCACCACCGACGTCGAAAACTATCCCGGTTTCGCCGAGGCCATCCAGGGTCCCTGGCTGATGGAGCAGATGAAGGCCCAGGCCCTGCACGTCGGCACAGAGGTCATCGAGGACATCGTCGTCTCCTGCGACCTGTCGCAGCGGCCGTTCCGGCTGAAGTTGGACTCAGGGACCGAGCTGCTGGCCGAGACAGTCATCATCTCCACCGGCGCCCAGGCGAAATGGCTGGGGCTGGAGAGCGAGCAGAAATACCAGGGCTTCGGCGTCTCGGCCTGCGCGACCTGCGACGGCTTCTTCTATCGCGGCAAGAACGTCATCGTGGTCGGCGGCGGGAATACGGCGGTCGAGGAGGCGCTGTTCCTGACCAACTTCGCCGCCAAGGTGACCGTCGTGCACCGCAAGGACGAGTTCCGGGCCGAGAAGATCCTGCAGGACCGGCTGTTCGCCAATCCCAAGGTCGAGGTGATCTGGAACCATGCGGTCGACGAAATCCTGGGACGGTCGGACGGAATCGCCTCGAACGTCACGGGGGTGCGACTGAAGCACGCCCTGACTGGCGCGACGCAGGAGGTCCAGGCCGACGGCGTCTTCATCGCCATCGGCCACTCGCCGTCGTCGGAGCTGTTCCAGGGCCAGCTGGAGACCAAGCAGGGCGGCTATCTGGTGGTGACGCCCGGCACGACGGCGACCAATGTCGAGGGCTGCTACGCCGCCGGCGACGTCACAGACGACGTCTATCGCCAGGCCGTGACCGCCGCCGGCATGGGATGCATGGCGGCGCTGGAGGCGGTGCGCTTCCTCGCCGAGGAAGACCACGCGAAAGCGCACCACCCGATCAGCCACCACGAGGCGGAGAAGATCGGGGTCTGGTGACCCCGATCCAATGGGTCAGGCGTCGCTCGCTGTCGTCAGATCCGCCAGGTCCGTGTCCGACAGCGTCAGCGTGGCGGCCTTCAGCGTGTCGTTCAGCTGATCCAGCGATGTCGCGCTGACGATGGGAGCGGTGACGCCCGGGCGGCTCAGCAGCCAGGCCAATGCGACCTGGGCGGGCGTCGCCTCGTTGCGCTGGGCGACGGCGTCGAGCACCGCCAGGATGCGGACGCCGCGTTCGTTGAAGTGATCCTTCAACATGCCGCCGCCTCGCTTCGAGGCGTCGGCGTCGGCGACCGTCTTGTATTTCCCGCTGAGGAAGCCGCTCTCGAGGCTGAAATAGGTGATGACGCCAAGACCCTCGGCGACGGCCAGGTCCTGCTGTTCACCCTCGAAGGTCGAGCGGCTGTAGAGGTTGTAGTGTGGCTGCACCGTCTCGTAGCGCGGCAGGCCTTTATCGGCGGCCACATCCAGCGCCTCGCGCATCCTGGCGGCGTCGTGGTTGGAGGCACCGATAGCCCTCACCTTGCCGGCCTGGATCAGCCGCTCATAGGC
Source organism: Brevundimonas sp. DC300-4 (assembly GCF_049897365.1). Lineage (NCBI taxonomy): Bacteria > Pseudomonadati > Pseudomonadota > Alphaproteobacteria > Caulobacterales > Caulobacteraceae > Brevundimonas > Brevundimonas sp. DC300-4. The sequence goes on along the minus strand of NZ_JAFCWC010000002.1, from coordinate 137,267 downwards.
GCGCAAGGTTTCTTCGGACGGGGTTGTCTTGTCCATCCAGTGCGACTGGTAGAGGTCGATCACATCCGTCTGGAGCCGACGCAAACTGTCCTCGACCGCGCGCTCGATCCAGCGGGGCGAAAGGTCGTTGCGGGTGTCATCGCCGTTCTGGCCCATGGTCGATCCGACCTTGGTCAGGATCAGGACATCGTCGCGACGCCTGCGCGCCTTAAGCCATTCGCCGATGATGGTTTCACTCTCGCCGCCGGAGTTGCCGGGGACCCAGCGCGAATAGGCATCGGCGGTGTCGATGGCGTTGAAGCCGGCGCCGACGAATGCGTCGAGAATCTCGAACGACTTCGCCTTGTCGATGGTCCAGCCGAAGACATTGCCTCCGAACACGAGGGGCGCGGTCTCCAGACCGCTCTTGCCGAGGGCGCGTTTCTTCGGATCGGACATGAAAAAGGGCTCCGTTTCGGGGAGCCCTTCAGGTGGTCAGCCGAGCCTCAGCCCGCAACCGTCGTCAGCCGAACAACTGCAATTCCGGCGGCGCATATTCGACCGGCCGACCGGTGCGACGACCCAGCGCATAGTCGACCGCCGTCTGGACCGCGCGCTCGTCGGTCGGCTTGGACAGGACGCCGATGGTGCCGGCCACGCCCTCGCGAACCATTCCGGGATTGGCGGTCATGAAGAGGACGGTCACCCCCCGCTCCTGACCGAGCTCACGGCCAAGGTCGATGCCGGTCGGACCGTCGGACAGGTGGATATCGACCAGGGCCAGATCGATGTCGTTCTCGGCCGCGACAGACCGTGCGCTGTTCGCATCGGCGACGGTGGCGACGACGTCATGACCCAGGTCCTCCAGCACAAAGCGGAGTTCCATCGCCACAAGGGCTTCGTCTTCAATTATCAGGATACGCGCGGTCATGGCCTTGTTGTGTCGGTTATCAGGCTCTCGTAACGCCGAGATGCCCGTCCGGTTCACTTCTTTGCTAGTGCGGCGCGGCGCCGGGATAGCGCCGTTGCGGGGAGGTCCGCCTCGAGGATCAAACCCCCTGGCTCCCACCTTCGTTCCAACTTTCCGCCCAGCTGCCCTTTGACCGAAAGCGACGCCAGGGCCGAGCCAAACCCTTGCCGGACCGGCTTTTCGAGGATGGGAGGGCCGCCACGCTCCGTCCAGGTCAGGATGAATCGATCTCCGTCGTTGCGCGTACGCAACAGTACAGTTCCCCCCGCCGCGGACAGGGCGCCGTATTTGGCGGCGTTGGTCGCAAGTTCGTGGAACAGCAGGGCGACAGAGGTCGCGGCCTGATCGTCGAAGGTCGCGTCCTCGCCCTCGAGCGCCACGCGGGACCGCCCGCTGGCGTCGACGTAGGGCTTGAACAGGGCGCCCAGGAAGGTGTGGAGCGTCGTGTCGCCGATCAGCGGCTGGGACACCTCGGAGTGCGGGCGGACGAACTCATGGGCGCGGGCCAGGGCATTGACCCGGTCGCGCACCGAGCCGGCGAACGCCCTGGCCTCCGGATGCTCCCGCGCCGACAGGGCGATCAGGGACGAGACCACGGCGAAGATGTTCTTGATCCGGTGGCTCAGTTCCTGGCTCAGCAGGTCCTTGCCCGCTTCCGATCGCTTGAGGTCCTCGATGTCGGTGCAGGTGCCGAACCAACGGGTGATCTCGCCCGCCTCATTGCGGATCGGCGTCGCTCGTCCAAGCGTCCAGCGATAGACGCCGTCGGCGCGCCGCAGCCGGTATTCGATCTCGTAAAGGTCGCCCGTCTCGAGCGAGTGGCCCCAGGCCTCCCAGGCGCGCGTCCGGTCGTCCGGATGGAACATGCCGTTCCAGGCCTCGCCGTCGGTCGAGCCGGCCGGCACGCCGGTGAACTCGTACCAGCGGGCGTTGTAGTAGTCGTGGAAGCCGTCGGGTTGGGCCGACCAGACCATCTGGGGCATGGACTCGGCGATGGCCCGGAATTTGGACTCGCTCTCCGCCAGGGCGATGACGCCCTCCTCCCGCTCGCTGATTGCGCGACGTAATTCCAGTTGGGCCATGACCTGACGGGCCAGAACGTCCAGCGTCTCGGCCTGCAGCGGCGTCAGCCCCTCGGGCCGGGTCTGGACGTCCAGGACGCAGAGGGTGCCGAGTGCGTGGCCGTCGGCGCTCTTCAGGAGTCGCCCGGCGTAGAAGCGCAGGCCAGCCTCCCCCGTCACCAGTGGATTGCCTTCGAACCGGGCATCCCGGGTCGCGTCGGGAATGACCATCCCATCCTCCTGCAGCAGAGCATGGGCGCAGAAGGAGGTGTCGAGCGGTGTTTCGCGCACGCCGAGGCCTGTCTCGGCCTTGAACCATTGACGGCCCTGGTCGATCAGATTGACCACTGCGATGGGCGTGTCGCAGATCCGTGACGCCAGCCTGACGATGTCATCGAACGCCTGCTCGGGCTCCGTGTCGAGAATCCCGTAAGCCTGCAGCGCGATGAGCCTTTCGGCTTCGTTCCAGGGCAGGGCTGCGGCGGTCAAGGCGTCTCCAGGCTCGGCTGTATAATCCTGTGGGAAGTCTGAATGCCTGATGCGCCGCAACGTTGCACGCCCGGTGGGCCGCTGCGTCAGTTGGCGGGTCGACCAACCTCTTCGACGTCCATGGTGATCACCCCGGGCGGAGGGGGCGCGGCGGCCGGCGCCGCGATCGGGGGAGCCTCGAAGGCCTGAAGGCGGGCGTTGATGGCCGCGATGTCGGCCGCGGTCGCCTGGCGACGTCCGCCCAGGCTGGCCACGCCCACGACGCGTGTCTGGCCGTCGATCTCGACGGTCCGCAGGTTCATTCCGCCTTGAGCCAGGACCGTCGCATCGTCGGGACCGGCCTCGCCCGTGGCTGCGGAAGCGCTGATCAGGCGGGGCCGCGAGAAGCGCGCCTCGTCGATGACGGGCTCATGCCCGGCATAGGTCTGTTTGAACGAGACGGTCTCTCCGGCCAGTCCCTTCCAGCGATAGAAGATGTGCGCGCCGATCTGGGTGATCTTGGCCAACGTCGGAGACCACCAGGGGTGGACGTAGTCGGCGTGGTAGTGGGTCGCGGTGCCGACCTTGATCGCCACATAGCCGGACAGGGCGCGCTCGGCGACGGTCCGCGCGCGGTTCCAGGCCCAGCCGACCGGCGCTTGCGACAGGGCGCCGTCGCAGGTGAAGCTGAACTGGCAGCCCGTAGTCCGCTCGGCGCCCTCGAAGACGACGCCGCAGACGGTGTTCGGGTAGTTGGGATCGCGCACCCGGTTCAGGATGACCTGGGCCACGGCCTCCTGGCCCTCGGTGCTTTCCAGCGCCGCCTCGTAATAGACGCCCTGGGTCAAGCAGCGCAGGGCGCGCGCCCGGTCGGCGGAGGTGGCCGTCTGCAGCGCGAAAGGACGCGCCGAACGCAGGGCGTCGATTGCGGCGGGCATGGCGGCGTTGCGCTTCTGGGCGTCAAGACCGTTGACGCCCAGCTCCAGCGTCGGCCGCCCGGCGAGCGTCAGGCTTTCCCAGCCCGGCGTCAGCCCCAGCAAGGCCGGGCGCTGTTCATTGGGATCGAATCGGATCGCCAGGGCCAGCTGGGCCGGATCCATCCGCGCGCTTAGGGCCGCAAGGCCGCGCGCTGACAGATCGCCTTCGGTGACCCGCGCCACGGCCTCTGCCGTGCGATCGCCGATGGGACGCGCCGTCGAGCTCGCCGCCATCGCCACGCCAAGCGCCGCCAGCGCCGCGGGGGCCGCGGCGGCATAGCGACGTCCCAAGGTCTTCACCCTGTGCCAGTCGAGGGACTTGATGGCGGAAAGCGACATGGGTTTCTGAAGCTGCGGCGCCTGGACGCCGTGAGGCGGGCTCTATGGTCCCCCAACACGGCGCTTTTCAGGCCACGGATTGCGGTTCTGTGAGCCGGGCCTAGCGCCCTCCCAAGGTCGAACGCAGCATCCAGGCGAACTTCTCGTGCGCGGCCAGCCGCTGGGTCAGCAGGTCCACCGAGACATCGTCGCTGTCGTCGTCGGCGGCCGTCAGGGCTGCGCGGCAGGTGGCGATCAGGGTCTCATGGTCCTTCATCAGCTCCTTCAGCATGGCCGGAGCGTCCTTGTCGGGGTCGCCGTCCTTGATTGAGGTCAGGTTGGCGAAGGTCGACTGGGCCTGGGGCGCGAACTCGCCCAACGCCCGGATCCGTTCAGCGATCTCGTCCAGCGCGGCCCAGATCTCGCGGTACTGCTGCTCCAGCAGGGTGTGCAGGGTGAAAAACTCGGGACCCCGCACGTTCCAGTGGTAGCCGTGGGTCTTCAGATAGACGGCGAAGCTGTCGGCCAGCACCTTGCTCAGCTCCTGCGCCACATCAGTGCGCTCGGCCTTCGTCAGGCCCGTGTCGATCGTTGCAGTCATGCTTGCTCCTTTGGCGACAGTCGCTAATCGTGTGGCAGGTAAGCGTTCCAGCGGCCTGCACCAAGATCTGAAGCCCCATATGGATGCGGCTTCTTCGCGGAGCGGAACGCAAAGAATCGGAAAGCGTTGCCGTTTTTCGCGCGAGCGCGAACCGGGGGTCGGATTGGGTTTCAGCGCTTTGTTCGGTCGGATGCTGGAGCCGGACATCGTCCTGGCGCGGCTGGCGCGCGAGCCCAGGCGACCGTGGTGGCGAAACGTCTTGACTGGTCTGGCGTTCGCCGCGGTCGGACTGCTCGTACGCTGGGCGGGTCAGGCCTTTTTCGGTGAGGTTTCCGGGTTCATCATCCTGTTGCCGGCGGTGACCCTGGCGGCCCTCACCGGCGGACGGGTCGCCGGCCTTGTCGCGACGGCGGCGTGCCTTCTCGGCGGCTGGGCGATCGCCGGTCCTGGAGCGGCGGGGTTCGGCATCGCAACCCCCGCAGGCCGGGGCGCCACTACCAATTTTATTATCGTCGGCCTCTTCTCCACCCTCGTGGCCGCCTCCCTACGCAAGAGCCTGGCCCGGCTCGGCGAGACGGTCTCGGCGCTCGAGAATTCCCGGGACGCGCTGAGACGCAGCGAGGCGGAATTGACCGCCATGGTCGATCAGGCGGCAGCCGGTATCGCCCGCGTCGGCATGGATGGTCGCGTGGTCAGCGCGAACGCCCGGTTCGCCGCGCTTCTGGGCCATACCCAGGAGTCGATTATCGGCATGACGACGGCTCAGGCCAGCCATCCGGACGACGTGCAGCCGACGCTCGATCTGCTGTCCAGCGTCCTCGCAGGCGGCGAGGGCGGCCAGCTTGAGAAGCGATATGTTCAGCCCGACGGCACGGTAGTCTGGGCCCTGACCAGCCTGCGGGCCCTGTGCGACCAGGATGGCGCCCAGTCAGGCTATATCGCCGTGACGGTCGACATTTCCGACGCCAAGGCGGCGGAGGCCGCGTTGCGCGAGAGCGAGACCCGGTTCCGCCTGATGGCCGACACCGCGCCCTCCCCCGTCTGGCTGACCAATGCCGCGGGCGAGGTGGAGTTCGTCAACGCGGCCCTGGTCGAGTTCTACGGCAAACCCGGCGAGACCTTTATGGGCCACGCCTGGAAGGCCTCGATCCACCCCGACGACGTGGCCGAGGTCAACGCCACCCAGGCCGAAGCCCGCGCCCGCTTCCTGCCCTACGCTTTCGAGTGCCGCTTCCTGCGTCACGACGGCGCATGGCGGTGGATGCGAGTGTCGGTGAACCCCCGTTTCGACGGCGAGGAGGTGTTCCAGGGTTATGTCGGCCTGTCGTTCGACGTCACGACGACGCGGGAGGCCCTGGACGCCCTTGCCCAGCAGGAACGCCGCCAACGCTTCCTGCTGGAGTTGTCCGACGGCGTGCGCGACCTGAACGATCCCGAGGCCATCATGGATCATGTGCAGAGCGTGCTGGGGCGCATGCTGGGCGTGAACCGGGTTGGCCATGGGGAGTTGCGTCGCGACCACGAGGTCTTCGAGATGGCCCGCGACTGGACGGAGGGCGTGGGCAGCCTGCAGGGCGTGCACCGCACCCGGAACTTCGGCGGCGAGGTGGATCGCCAGCTGGCCGAGGGCAAGACGATTGTGGTCGATGACGTCTTGCTCGATCCCCGCACCTCCGGCGCCGCGGACGCCTTCGCCGAGGTCCAGGTGGCCGCCTTCGTGACGGTGCCCATTGTCCGATCCGGCGTGCTGAGAGCCTTCCTCCACGTGAACAGCATCCGATCCCGGGCTTGGACAGGCGCCGAGATCACCCTGATGGAGGACGTCGCCGACCGGGCCTGGTCCGAGGTCGAACGCACCCGCGCCCAGGCGGAGGTTCTGGAAAGCGAAGCCCGTTTCCGCGACATCGCCGACACCGCCCCGGTCCTGATCTGGGTGACGCAGCAGGATAGGAGCCGCGCTTTCGTCAACCAGGCCTATGTCGAATACATGGGGGGCGATTACGAGAGCGTCCGCACCGCCGACTGGCGCACCTACATCCACCCCGACGACCAGGACATGCTGGTCCGCGAGTCCCTTGCCGGAGAGGCCACGGAACTGCCCTTCGCGCTTGAAGCGCGCTACCGCCACAGCTCGGGGGAGTACCGCTGGCTGAAGTCCTTCTCGCGTCCGCGCTTCGGTCCGGGCGGCGAGGTCATCGGCTTCGTCGGCGTGGCTTTCGACGTGACCGACGCGCGCCGGGTCGAGCACGACCTCAAGCGGATCAACGAACTGCTTGAAGAGCGCGTCGGCCACGCCCTGGCCGAGAAAGCGAAGGCCGAGGCGGATCTGATGCACGCCCAGCGCATGGAGGCGATCGGCCGGCTGACAGGCGGCGTGGCTCACGACTTCAACAACCTGCTGACCGTCGTCATCGGCGCCCTGGACCTGATCCTGAAGTCCCCCGACGACTCCGCGCGCCGCCAGAAGCTGGGCGAGGCCGCCCTGTCGGCCGCACGCCGCGGCGAGCGGCTGACGCATCAGTTGCTGGCCTTCTCGCGTCGCCAGGCCCTTCGGCCCGAGGCGATCGACATCAACGCCCTGATCCGCGAAAGCGACCCCCTGCTGCGCCGCGCGGTCGGGGAGGCGGTTGGCTACAAGCTGAAGCTCCGTCGCGGGGGCGCCCGCGTGATCGTCGATCCGGCCCAGTTCGAGGCTGCGCTGCTGAACCTCATCGTCAACGCCCGCGATGCCGTGGCCGAGCGGGGCCAGCCGGACGGTGCGACGATCACCGTCCAGACCCAGGCTTGTCAGATCGACGCGGGCGAGGTGATCGAGCTCGCCCCCGGCGACTACGTCTGCGTCACAGTCTCCGACACAGGCGCGGGCATGAGCCCGGAGACGATGCTTCGGGTGTTCGAGCCCTTCTTCACCACCAAGGCGGTCGGCAAGGGCACGGGCCTCGGCCTCAGCCAGGTGTATGGCTTCGCGCGCCAGAGCGGGGGCGGGGTGAAGATCACCTCCGCGGTCGGCGAAGCGACGGAAATCCGCGTCTACCTGCCGCCAGCGCCGGTCGAGGAGGCGACGCCGGAGGCTCCCCGCCGCGTGCTGGGCGCGGTGAAGCCGGGCCAGACCCTTCTACTGGTCGAGGATGACGTGGGCGTCGCCGCGATCGCCATGGACCTGCTGCGCGGCATGGGGTTGGAGGTTGAGACGGCGGAAACGGGGGCCGAGGCCATTGCCGTTCTGGATCACCGCCGCTTCGACGTCATGCTGACCGACATCGTCATGCCGGGCGGCATGACCGGCGTGGAGCTGGCCCGGACCTGCGCAGAGCGCTGGCCGGCTATGTCGATCATGCTGACCTCGGGCTATGCTGGAGACGACGTCGACCTGGCCCTGACCGACGCGCCCTGGCCGTTCCTGAGGAAGCCCTACTCCGGCGAACAGCTGCGCGAGGCGCTGGGCGACCTGCTGGTCGCCACCGAGGCGCCACGCCAGACCTGAGGCTCCACAACGACTTCGGCCCGCCGCGAGATCGCGACGGGCCGAACAGTCTCAATGAGAGCGCGAGCGCCTGGCGGCTACTTCCGCGCCTTGCGGGCGGCGTATTTGGCGTCGCGGGCGGCCTTCTGCTCTTCCTTGGTGAGTTGCTTGCGCTCCTTGCGATTTGCGCGCTTCTCGGCCTCGACGGCCTCCTCGGATTCACGTTCGGCAGCCATACGCTCGGCGTCACGGTCGGCCTTAAGGCGACGCTCTTCGGCTTTTGCAGCCTCGTGCTGGAGACGCAGGGCCTCCTTCTCGGCCGCGCGCTTCTCAGCTAGCTTGTCGAACTCGGGGTCGGGCGCGGCGGCCTTGGGCTTGAACTTGGCCAGCAGAGCCTTCTTGGCCTCCTGCTGGGTGCTGATGCGGTCGTTGAAGCCGGTCTGTTTCAGATCTCTCATGCGGTCGGTCGGTCGTCCTTCGAGGGGTGGGCCCGTCGCCGGAGGGGCGCGGGCGGGGATCGCCACGGCGTCCGGGCGTCGGCAAAGCCGAAATGGAGCCGTAAATCAAGCGCGCGCGTCTCTTAATCGACGAACGGGGCCGTTCTTCGGCCGACCGTCATCGCCGGGACGCACCCGTGGGCGATCCCCCAGATAGGCGTCGGGGGCCCCGACGCCAAGTCCAGTCGCTCAATCCGGGCGAGCGGCGCCGGCCGCGCCGCCGACGGCCGCGCCGACCGGCCCGGCCACAACTGCCCCCGCGATGGCTCCGGTGGCGGCGCGCTGTTCAGTGGTGTGGCCACAGGCCGAAAGGGCGGTCACGCCGAGGGCGAGGAAGGCCAGGGTTGCGGCGGTCACAAGGGAAGAGCGCATGGGACGGGTCCTGCATCTTGGTTAAGGTCACGCTTGAACGCCCCCCCGCCGACGCCGTTCCCTGAACAACCATAGCGACAGGTCAGCGCCCATTTCCCGAGATCGCGAATACAATAGAAATGAGCCTCGAAAGCATGCCCGGCCACATTATCCCCGCCAGCAAGTCTGACCGCTGCAAACCGATACGGTATTCATGACGAAACCCCCTTCTCTGTGCCGGCCAAGGATTACGCCAGTCTTGAGGAAACCTGCAGACCCGTCACAATTGCTGCACTGCAGCGACAACTTGCGAATCAAACACATTGAGGCCATAAACGGGTGGCTTAAGGCCCATCCTTCGGCGGTCACCTGTTCATCGACCGTCGATTCGCAAACCGGAACGCGATTCACCATATCGCCCGGTTCTGCAGACGACCCGGGGGCGACTTTTCCGCCCTGTTGAATAGGACGACGCCTTTGTTCCATCCCTCGCAGCAGCGTGCGACTTCGCGCGCCGACCGTACGGCCAGGATTCGGCCCGTACAGGCGGCAGCGGTGTTCGGCGCCCTTGTGGGTCTTGGAATCGGCTGCGCCTATCTGGGAGGGACCGTCGCGCGTGCGACGACCGTCCGCGCCCAGGCTGAACGTCTGGAAGGCGCCACCGCCGCCGGCTTCACCGAGGAAGCGCTCGCCGCCGCCGCCGGGGGCCTGGACGCCAGCGCTTTGACCATCGCCCGCCGCCACGATCCCTATACCGTCGCCGGCGGCGCCCAGCGCGACCGCCAGGCCGAACTGCTGACCGCGCGTCTGGAGCAGCTTCGTCCCGACAGCACCCGCAGCGACCTGCGCCGCGCCAGCCTGACCGACATTTCCGCCGCCGCTCGTCAGTTCCGTATCGACAATGCGCTGGACGCCTCGCGCGATCTCGAATGCCTGACCCAGGCCGCCTACTACGAGGCGCGCGGCGAGGGCTCCGACGGCATGCGCGCCGTGGTCCAGGTCGTCCTGAACCGCGCCCGCCACCCCTCCTTCCCGCGCAGCGTCTGCGGTGTGGTGTTCCAGGGTTCCGGCCGTCGCGTCGGTTGCCAGTTCAGCTTCACCTGCGACGGGTCGATGCGCGCGCCGGTCAACCGCGCCGCCTGGAACCGGGCCCGCACCGTCGCCTCCGCCGCCCTCTCGGGCGCCGTCTATGCCGGCGTCGGCAACGCCACCTTCTTCCATACCACGGGCGTCTGGCCGTCATGGCGCAACAGCTTCCTGCGCGTCGGCCAGGTCGGCAGCCACATCTTCTATCGTTTCGGCGGCCGCGCCGGCTCGTCCAACGCCTTCAGCTACGCCGCTCGCGGCTCGACCGGCGCGGACGTCCAGCGCGCCGTCTATGCTGGCATCGATCCGGGCGAGACGGTCCGTCAGGCGGGCCAGGCGATCGCCTACACCGCCTTGCTGGCCCAGGAAAACATGACGTCCAGCAACGAGACGGCGGCGGGTGTGACCGAGGCTCCCACGCCCGCGCCGACGCCGGCCCTCAAGCCCGCGCCCCTGACGACGCCCGTCTCCGGTTCGGCCCAGCCGACCGCCGTGGACTCCGCCGTCGGCAGCGCACCTCAGGTCTGATCGACCGCTGGCCGTTCCTGAACCTGCCAGTGAATGGTCAGGTTCTGCTTCAGGTTTCCGTAGCGGCCCTGCTGACCCGGATTGACGTCGGCGTCACTCAGGTCGGCCAACGGCACGCTGGTCTCGCAGTCGCGACGATCCGACAACCCGGCGTGCTCGACAGAGGCCGCGACGTGGTCGGCGAAGTTGCGATGTTCGTTGGGACTCTTCGGGGCCGGGGCGATGAGACTCTCCTTCTGATCTGAAGCAGAAAACCCTTCGGCGTCCCGCCCGTTCCTCAGAAAGCGTCCAGACCGATGTCGAGAACCGGCGCTGAATGCGTCAGAGCCCCCACGGAAATCACGTCGACGCCGGTCTCGGCGATGCCGCGCACGGTGGTCAGATTGACCCCGCCGGACGCCTCGAGCACCACCTTATGACCACCGTCACGCCGACGCTTCACCGCCTCGACAAGCTCAGCGTTGTCGAAGTTATCGAGCATGATCACGTCCGGTCCCTGCCCTTGCGCGACCAGCGATAGGGCCTGATCGAACTGGGCGAGGCCATCGACCTCCAGCTCGATCTTCATCAGATGACCGGCGTGCGCGCGGGCGGCCTTCACCGCCTCGACCACCCCGCCGCAGACGACGACGTGATTGTCCTTGATCAGGATGGCGTCATCCAGTCCGAAGCGATGGTTGACCCCTCCGCCGCAACGCACCGCGTGCTTCTCCAGGCCGCGCAGACCCGGGGTGGTCTTCCGTGTATCCGCGATCCGGGCGCCCGTTCCGGCGACCGCCTCTACATAGGTCCGGGTCAGGGTCGCGACACCGCACATCCGCCCGAGGAGGTTCAGCGCCGTCCGTTCGGCCGACAGGAAGGCGCGCGCGTCCGCCTCGACCTCGGCCAGGACCGCGCCCGCTTCGAAGACCTCCCCGTCCCTGATCCGCAGATCGACCGAGGCCTTCGGATCCATCTCCAGCACCGTCAGCCGCACGCAGGCGATTCCGGCCAGCACGCCCGGCTTTCGGGCCGCGAACCGCGCCCGCATCCGGGCGCCTTCGGGAATGCAGGCCGCCGCCGTCACATCGCCCGCCCGCCCCAGATCCTCGGCCAGGGCCATGCGGATGACAGGCAGAATCACTGTGTCCGGAAGCCCGCTCATGCCGCCACCGTCTGCAGGACGTCGCGCCGGAGGCGGGTATGCACCGGGGTCGTCGCCGTCTCGGGATAGTCCGAACGATAGTGGCCGCCCCGGCTCTCGCGCCGGGCCAGGGCCGCCTCGGCGATCAAACGCGCCGCGACCAGCGCCGGCGGCGCGCCATGGGTCGCCTCCAGCCGGTCGATCAGGGCGACAAGCCGCGTCAGGCCCGCCGCGTCGCGCACCACGCCCGCATCGGCGCTCATCGCCGCGCGCAGCCCGGCATGGGCCGCCTCGGGCAGGTCCTCGACCACCGCGCCCACGACCACGGGCCCCCGGGTCGCGATGGCCTTTGCCGCCTCGCGCCCCGTCCGCCGCCCGAAAGCCGCGGCCTCGAGCAATGAGTTGGACGCCAGCCGGTTGGCGCCGTGCACCCCTGTCGCCGCGCATTCGCCGACGGCGTAGAGGCCTTCCAGCGACGTCCGCCCGTCGGGGTCAGCGGCGATCCCGCCCATATGATAGTGGGCCGCCGCCGCCACAGGAATCGGGGTCTCGCGGGGGTCCAGACCCGCCTGCATACAGGCCGCGAAAACGGCCGGGAACTCGGTGGGGAAATGGTCGCCGACGGCTGTTCGCGCATCGAGGAAGGCTCCGCGCCCGGCCGCCCGCGCGGCATGCACCGCCCGCGCCACCACGTCCCTCGCCTTCAGATCCGCGCCGTCGGCGTCGCCCAGAAGGAACCGCCCGTCCCGGTCGATCAGCCGCGCCCCCTCGCCCCGCAGGGCCTCGGTCGCCAGCGGCATGGGATCGACGCCGACGTCGATGGCGGTGGGATGGAACTGCACGAACTCGGGATCGAGGATTTCCGCGCCCGCCGCCCAGGCCAGGGCCATGCCTTCGCCCTTCAGCGCCACCGGCGTGGTCGTCGCACCATAGAGGCCGCCCGCCCCGCCGGTCGCAAGCACTACAGCCGGGGCGAGGACCTCGACCATGCGACCGCCCGGATGCTCGATCACCGCGCCGCGCACGCGACCGGTCCCGTCCTGGATCAGGGCGCGCAGTCGTGCGTCCTCCCAGACGGTGATGTGAGAGGCGGCCCGCACCGAGGCCACCAGCGCCGACAGGATCGCCCGCCCCGCGCCGTCGCCCCCGACGCGGGCGACACGGGCCATCGAATGGGCCGCTTCCAGGCTGACGGAGAACTCGCCGGCCGCATCCCGGTCGAACGGCGCGCCGAGAGAGGCCAGCCATTCGACGGTCGCCCTGCCTTCATTGGTCAGGACCTCGGCCGCATGGTGGTCGACAAGGCCGGCGCCCGCCGCCTCCGTGTCCTTCAGATGCAGGGCCGGAGCGTCGTCTTTCGACAGGGCCGCAGCCACGCCGCCCTGGGCCCAGGCGCTGGACGCCGCCTGAAGCAGGGGCGCGGGGCTGATGACGATGACAGGCGCGGGGGCTGCCGAAAGCGCGGCCGACAATCCGGCCAGGCCTCCGCCGATGATCAGCGGGCCGTCGTGATGAATGCGGCTCACCGGTCGAAGCCGATGAAGCGGGCGGCAATCTCGAATGCGCCCTGAGGTGAGCCCTCGGATAACGGCAACAGGACGCCAATCGCGGCGGCCCCGCACAGGGCGCCGGTCAGCAGGAACAGGGCCAGAGACTTGCCGGCCTCGGGCCAGGTCAGCTTCTTCTCGCCCGGCCGCCATGCGCCGCGACGCAGGGATCCCAGGATCGCGATGGCCAGGAAGACCGCGAGGATGTAGCGCCCTGTCGAGACGCCCCACCAGACCGCCAGCGCCCCGATGGCGATCAGGGCGGCCTTCTCGACCATCGGATCGATGCGGGCCAGCACAGGCCCCAGCGCCTTGGAGCCGTCCAGCGGCGGCGCGGGCGCCAGGTTCACCAGATTAATCATGGCGATGAAGAAGGCGCCCAGCATCCACTCCTGATCGCCGGTCGCAAACCAAAGGCCGACGGCGGGCAGGACGGCGAGCAGGCCGAATGCCGGTCCTGCCAGAGACACCAGCACCCCGTGCCATTCGCTCTCGGGATTGCGCTGACCTCGCGCCAGCCCGCCGAGGAAGGGAATGATGTAGATCTTTGCTGGTCCCATCCCGAGCCGGTTCATCGCCAGCACATGGCCGTATTCGTGCACGAACAGGCCGAAGATCGCCGCCACCGCGACGACCCAGCTGCCGCTCATCAACCATATGAACCCGCCGAGCAGCAGGGTCGAACCGATCGCCCACGGCAGGCTCTGGCCCTTGTCGATGACCGGCGCGCCGGGGCTGGACTGCGGGACTGCGGTCGTTGGTTGCGCGACCGGCTTCGGCGTGGAACCGTCGCGCGATCCCCAGGGGCCATCTGTCATATCAGCTCCACCGCGACATGGTGCTTGGCCTTGACCATGTCGTAGCGCGCCGGGATCGCGGGCGGCGGCAGGTCGATCATTCGCTGCACGGCGAGCGCGGCTTTCGCGATCATCTCTTCCGGCACCGTGACCTCGAACTTCATGTCGCGCAGGCAGTCGCGGATGTTCTCCAGCGTGATCCGCTTCATGTAGGGGCACATGTTGCACGGGCCGATGAAGTTCACTTCCGGCACGTCGCCCTTGATGTTGGCGGCCATCGAGCATTCGGTGATCAGCACCACCTGCTTCGGCTTTCTGGACATCACATAGTCGGTCATCGCCGCCGTCGATCCGGCGAAGTCGGCGGCGGCCAGCACGTCCTCAGGACACTCCGGGTGGGCGAGAATCTGGGCGCCCGGATAGGCCTCGCGCATCTCGGCGATGTCGACGGCGGTGAACCGCTCATGCACGATACAGCGGCCCTTCCAGGCGATGATGCCGATGTTGGTCTGGGCCGCCACGTTGCGGGCCAGGAACTCGTCGGGGATCAGGATGACGCGATCGACGCCCCATTCCCTGGCCGCCCATTCCACCACCTGGACGGCGTTGGCCGAGGTGCAGCAGATGTCGGTCTCGGCCTTCACGTCGGCCGTGGTGTTCACATAGGTGACGACCGGCAGCCCGGGATATTTCTGCTTGATCAGACGCACGTCGGCGCCGGTGATCGCTTCGGCAAGAGAACAGCCAGCCTTCAGATCGGGGATCAGGACGGTCTTCTCGGGGCTCAGGATCTTCGAGGTCTCAGCCATGAAGTGCACGCCCGCCTGGACGATCACCTTCGCGTTCGACCGCGCGGCCTCCTTGGCCAGCCCCAGGCTGTCGCCGACATAGTCGCCGACGCCGTGGAAGATGTCGGGCGTCATATAGTTGTGGGCCAGGATGACGGCGTCCCGCTCCTTTTTCAGCAGGTTGATCTCGTGGATCAGCTGGGCCTGGACCGGCCACTCCATCGGGGTGACGAACTCCTTGACCTTCTCCCAGACAGGGGCGGTCTCGGCGGCCAGTTCCGGCGACATTCCCAAGGTCTGGGCTGCGTGCGCCATCGACGTCATCTCCATGGGCGACACCGCCCGAATGACTTATGCTCAACATTAGCATAAGTGCGGTTAAGATAGGCCTGTCGGCCCGGGATGCAAGAGGCTGACACGATCTCCGTCATCGCGACCCGAGCCGTGCGGCGTGACGGAATCGCGCAGGCTTCCAGTCTGTGCCGCGCGCGCCATCGTTCGCTGATGCGAAGTGGGTTGCGACGGTTTTGGGGCGACATCTGCCGCGATCAGGCTATGACGGAGAAATATCCTCCGCAAAGTCGCCTCCAAGCCCATCCCTCATGCAAGAAACTCTCCGCCGCATCCTCACCGCCAGAGTCTATGACGTGGCGATCGAGACGCCGCTCGACCCGCTGCCGCGCCTGGCCGTGCGCCTCGGTCGGCCGGTGCTGCAGAAGCGCGAGGACCTTCAGCCGATCTTCTCGTTCAAGATCCGCGGCGCCTACAACAAGATCGCCACCCTGGGCCCGGAACAGCTGGCGCGGGGCGTCATCTGCGCATCGGCCGGCAACCATGCCCAGGGCGTCGCCTTCGCGGCCCGTCGGCGCGGCGCGGTCTCGACCATCGTCATGCCGGTCACCACCCCGCCCATCAAGGTCGCCGCGGTGCGCGCGCTGGGCGGCAATGTCATTCTCCACGGCGAGGCCTTCGACGAGGCCTTCGCCGAGGCGAGCCGCCGCGCGGCCGAGACCGGCGCCGTCTTCATCCACCCCTTCGACGACCCCGACGTCATCGCCGGCCAGGGTACGGTCGGACTGGAGATCACTCGCCAGCACTCCGAGCCCATCGCCGCCATCTTCGTCCCCATCGGCGGCGGAGGCCTGGCCGCCGGCGTCGCGGCCATCGTGAAGTTCCTGCGACCGGAGACGAAGGTCATCGGCGTCGAGCCGGTCGACGCCGCCTCCATGAAGGCCGCCATCGAGGCGGGCGAGGTCGTGACCCTGGATCAGGTCGGCCTGTTCTGCGACGGCGTCGCCGTGCGCCGCGCGGGAACCGAGACGTTCCGGCTGTGCCGTGACCTGCTGGACGAGATCGTCACCGTCAACAACGACGCCATCTGCGCCGCCATCAAGGACATCTTCGACGACAGCCGTGCCGTCGCCGAACCCTCCGGGGCGCTCGCCCTCGCGGGCCTCAAGGCCTGGGCCGCCGCCCATCCGGAGACGGCCGAAGATGGCGCCCTGATCGCCATCAACTCGGGCTCGAACGTCAACTTCGACCGCTTGCGCCACATCGCAGAGCGGGCCGAGATCGGCGAGGGAACCGAGGCGCTTCTGGCCGTCGCCATGGACGACGACCGCGCCGTCTACAGCCGCTTCCTGTCGGCGCTCGATGGCCGTTCGGTGACCGAGTTCAACTACCGCTGGTCCGGTGAGGGCCGCGCCCACATCTTTGTCGGCGTCGCGATCAAACAGGGGCCGCACGAGAAGGATGACCTGATCGCCGCCTTGCGCGTCGACGGCTATGCGGTCGAGGACATGAGCGACAACGAGACGGCCAAGCTGCACGTCCGCCACATGGTCGGCGGCCGCGCCACCGGCCTGCCGTACGAGCGCATCCTGAGGTTCGAATTCCCCGAACGGCCCGGCGCCTTCCTGCGCTTCCTCAACAGCCTTAGGCCGGCCTGGGCCCTGACCCTGTTCCACTATCGCAACCATGGCGACGATGTCGGCCGGGTGCTGGCCGGTATCTCGGTGCCGCCCGCCGAACAGCCGGCTTTGAACGTCGCGCTCGCCACGCTCGGTTATCCCTATGTCGACGAGACCGACAATCCGGCCAGCCGGCTGTTCCTCGACGGTACGTGAAGGCCCGATCCGGCGCTAAAGCTTGCGAAACACCTTTGGGCCACGTTGAGGCGTGCTCCTCCGTTGCGTACCCTTGTTGTTCAAAGCCCTGCTGCTCGGTCTCGCCGTGCTGGTGGCCGCGCCGACTCTGGTCCTCGCCAAAAACCCGGCCCCTCGCGATCCATTGGCCCTGGCTGCGGCTGTCGAGCGCCGGGCCGGCGCCACGACCTTCGCCCAGCTCGAAGCCTTCGGTCAGAGGGCCCTGCACACGCCCGGTCGCGAGGGGCTGAACCGGCTCTACCACGTCGTCTGGACCAGCCTGAACCAGGGTGATTTCGAGAGCGCCACGCGGTGGAACCTGCAGCTCGCCGCCGCCGCGGGGCGGCAGGGCGACGCGCGCTATACGAAGATCGCCCATCTTAACGCCCTGACGATCCGCTACGATGCGGGCGACGACGCCGCCGCCATCGAGATGGAAAAAATCTCCAGGGCGGAATCAGACTGGTTCGTCCGCGCCCACGCCACCCGCATCCACGCCCTGGCCCTGATGGACCAGGACCGCCTCGGCGAAGGGCTGAACCTGCTCAACGAGGCCATGAGCCTGACCCCCGAAAACGACGCCTTCGCCGACACGGCGCGCGCGGGTCTGTGGGAGGTGACCGGCATCGGCCTGATGAAGCTGAACGACATCCGCGGGGCCACCGACGCCTTCGGTCGTTTCGAACTCGACTACAGCAATCCTGCCTATCCCCGGCCCGACTTCGACGCCGTCTACAACCTGGCCCGCATGGCCGTCCAGGTCGGCGACCAGCCCCTGGCCGAGCGGTTGTTCGCGGTCCACCACCGCCTGGCGACGCGCGCCAGGGTAGAGAGTCTGACCGTCTATGACGCCAACCTGTGCGCCATGGTGGCGCAGGGCGCCGACGATCCGTCCCGACTGCTGCGCTGCCTCGCGCCCTATGGCGAAAGCCTGGGCGCGGCCGAGTTCCTGGCCCACCACATCCTGCCGATCCGCGCCATGGCTCGCGCCCGCACCGGCGACGTGGACGGGGCGCGGCGCGACGTCGCCGAGATCCATCGTCGCCAGGCCGCGGGCGAGTTTCGCGACGAAGGCCTCTCACAGGTTCTGCATGCCGAGGCCGAAGTGCTCCAGGCCCAGGGCCGCTCGCGCGAAGCCTTCGACCTGCTTCGCCGCCATTCGGAAGAAGAATCCCTTCAGCAGACGCGCCGCTTCAGCGAGGGTATCGGCCAGGTCACTTCGGAGATGCGGAATCAGTTGCGGGAGCGCCGCCATCAGCTGGAGACCGCCCGGGCCAACACCGCGCTCCAGGCCGACGTCATTCATAGCCAGCGCTGGGTCGTCGGCATCGGCGTGGTCTTCCTCCTCAGCGCCACCGCCCTGCTGCTCCGCCAGTGGAGCCTGACCCGCCACCTCCGCTTCGCCCGCCGCCGCGCCGAGGATGCCAACCGGGCCAAGTCCGAGTTCCTGGCCAATATGAGCCACGAGATCCGCACGCCTCTGAACGGCGTTGTGGCCATGGCCGATGCCCTGTCACGTCGCCCGCTCGACCACGCCGAGCACGAAATGGTCGAGATCATCCGCTCGTCCGGCGTGACCCTGGAACGGCTGCTCTCCGACATCCTCGACAGCGCCAAGATCGAAGCCGGTCAGGTGACGATCGAGACCGCGCCCTTCGCCCTCGGCCATGCGGTCAAGGACATCGCCGCCCTGTGGAGCTCCACGGTCGAGGGCAGCCCGGTCGCCCTGGTCGTCGAGCTCGACCCGACCCTGGAGCGGATGGTTGTCGGCGACGTCGTCCGCGTGCGCCAGATCCTGGCCAACCTCGTCTCCAACGCGCTGAAGTTCACCAGCGCCGGCGCGGTCACCCTTCGCGTAGAAGCGGCAGCCGACGGCCGTGTGCGCTTCACCGTGGCCGACACCGGCCTCGGCTTCGACGCGGACCAGAAGGCGCGCATCTTCGACCGCTTCCAGCAGGCGGACGGCTCGATCACCCGGCGCTTCGGCGGCACCGGCCTGGGCCTCGCCATTTCCCGCGACCTGGCCGAACTGATGGGCGGCGAACTGGATTGCGAGTCCACGCCGGGAGAGGGCTCGCGCTTCTGGTTCGAACTGCCCCTGCCGGCCGCTGCGCCTGTCGTCGAAACGGCGACCGCCGACATCGAGGTCGCGCCTGAGGATCTGCACATCCTGCTGGCCGACGACCATCCCGCCAATCGTAAAGTCGTTGAGGTGCTGCTGGCATCGACGGGAGCCACCCTGATCGCCGTCGAGGACGGCCAGCAGGCGCTCGACGCCTTCGCCGGAGGCGGCTTCGACCTGATCCTGATGGACATGCAGATGCCGGTCATGGACGGTCTGACCGCGACTGCCGCCATCCGCGCCCTCGAGGCCGAGCGCGGCCTCGCCCGCACCCCGCTCCTGATGCTGACCGCCAACGCCATGGCCGAGCATGTCGAAGCCGGCCGTCTCGCCGGCGCCGACGGTCACCTCGCCAAACCCGTCACCACCCAGACCTTGTTCGCCGCCATCGCCGCCGCGCTCGACGCCGTCGAACCGGACGAGGCGGAAGAGGTCAGCGCGGCCTGACTTCTGAGAGGGTCGCGCCTTCGTGGGCCAGCAACCAGCGCTTGCGCTCCAGACCTCCGGCATAGCCCGTCAGGGTCCCGTTCGCGCCGATCACCCGGTGGCAGGGAACGATGACCGCGATGGGGTTCTGGCCGTTCGCCAGCCCCGCCGCCCGCACCGCCTTCGGCGATCCGATCGCCGCCGCCAGCTGACCGTAACTGCGCGTCTCGCCGGCCGGGATGGCCCGCAGCGCCGCCCAGACAGACCGCTGGAAATCGGTGCCGCCGGTCTTGACCTTGAGGCCATCCAGCGCCCGCCCGTCCCCGGCGAAATAGGCCTCGACCGCGCCGCGCACCGCCTCGGGCGCCCGGCCGGGGACGAGGACCGCATCCGGCGCATGCCGGCCGAGCAGCCGCATCATGCGCGGCTCATAGTCGGCAAAGTCCAGCGCCCGGACAGCGCCGTCCGTATCTGTGACCAGCAGCACCTCGCCGACCGGCGTCGCGATCCGGTCGAGGGTCAGGGTCTCAGGCTGCACGCCAGAGTCGTGAGTTGTCATCGTCGTTCTCCATCAGATCGGTTGCCGTCAGCCCTGCCATCCGCAGATGCAGCGCCCCATAGGCCCGCCAGGGTCGCCACCGCTCCGCCCGGTCCGCCAGCGTCGCTTCGTTTAATCGATCACTGGGTGCGTCCTCGCTCGCGTCGATCCAGTCGCCCGGCAGCCGCAGGCCGGGCCGCGCCTCAACCAGTGGCTTCAGCACCCGGTCTGCCGACAGGTCGAGCCCGATGGCCTCGGGATCGGCCGACAGGTCGAACACCCGTCGCACCCGCGCCAGCACGCCCGGCAGCGCCTTCAGGTCGCTGGCCTCGACGCAGATCTCCAGCCGTCCCGGCTTGCCCGGCGTGGCCGTGACGAAGCCGTCGGCGCCGTCGACATCCCTGACCAGATCGCGCGACCAGACCCTCCCCTCGACCCGATCCCCACGCGCGGCCAGCGCCGCGAACATCGCGTCCCAGTCATAGGGCGGCCGGGAAGACAGACTCAGCTTCACGCCCTCGCTCGGCGGCCTCTCGGCCCGACGACGCAGTTCCGACGGTGCGCGCCGATACAGGGCCTGGAAGGTCTCGTTGAAGCGCCGCACCGAACCGAAGCCCGACGCATGCGCCACCTGCGCCATCGACAGGTCGGTCTCGTGGATCAGGGCCTTGGCCAGCAGCACTCGCCGGGTCTGGGCCACGCTGACAGGCGCCGCGCCCAGATGCTGTTTGAACAGCCGCCGCAGCTGACGCTCGCCGACCCCCAGCCGTCCGGCCAGGGCGTCGACGTCGGCCTCGTCCAGCGCCCCCGCCTCGATCAGGGCCAGGGCCCGGCTGACGGTGTTCGACGTGCCCCGCCACGCCCCCATGTCGGGCGCGGTCTCGGGGCGACAGCGCAGGCAGGCGCGGAAGCCGGCTTCTTCAGCAGCCGCCGCCGTGACCACGAAGACCATGTTCTCGCGCTTCGGCGTCCGGGCGGGACAGACCGGGCGGCAGTAGATGCCCGTCGTCTTCACGCAGCCGAAGAACCGGCCGTCGAACCGGACGTCGCGCGTCAGAACGGCCCGGTAGCAGGCCTCCTGATCCAGGGTCTCGGCGCGCGTTTCCATGCCGCGAAGATGGCCCTTCCCCGATGGGAAGTCTCGCGGTTTTCGGACATGTCCCTAAGCTCGCGCGGCGCGCCAGGCATTGGCGACGATCGTGTAGACGAGGCTGGCCGCGCTGATCGCCAGGGCCCAGGTCAGGATCAGCGACAGGGTCGACGCCACCCCGGTCAGGTCCCGTTCGCCCTCGCGCAGCTCGCGAAGCCGGTCAAAGTCCAGCAGCACCCCGTCCCCCGCGATCCGCGCCTGTTCCGCGCCGACGCTCAGGGTGAACCAGTGACCTGCCTCGAAGATGTTCCAGGTCAGCCAAAGGCCGGCGACCGCGACCAGGATCGCCAGCACTGCCCGCATCCGCGCCGCCTGCGGCCGGATCAGGGTGAACAGGTCAATCCCCATCTGGCCAAGGGCGTAGAGCAGGATCGGAGCGAACAGAACGGCCCAGATCGGCGCCGGCGAGACGGAGACCAGGTCGCCGTCGATGCGTATCGCGCTCAGGCCCGGGAAATGAACCAGCCCGACCCACCACAGGACGAACAGCCCCACCGCCAGGAAGGAGAAGGCCGCCTCGGCCCCGAAATCGCGAGGGCTCCGCATCGCCCGCGTTCGCCACATCGGCCGCAGGCCCGGTCCGGATCCCGCGCCTATCCTGTCACTCGCGCTCTTCACGCTCGCGCCCCACCAGGACGGGTCGGACAGGCCGAAGGCCGACAGGTCCTTGACCCGCCAGTCGGTGAGCCATTTCGGCCGGATAGCGTAGTGCTCCATGATCGCCCCGGCCAGGGTCAGGGCCCCGATCAGGGTCAGACCGGAACCGAAGAAGCCGTGGAAGGCCTGGGCGATGTCCTGCCCCGCGTCCGCCGTGCCGCTGATCAGCCGGATGAGCAGGCCGATGCCCGAGACGACGAGCAGGATCAGAAGACCCGCCTTCACCCCGTAGAGCCAGTAGGGAAACAGCTCCGGTCCGATCAGCGAATCCGGCCCCTTGCGATAGCGCGCGGCGACCACCAGCGGATGGCCGATCTCCTTCAGGATGACCTCACGCTCGTCGTCTGTCAGCGACCGGTCCAACGCCTCTTCCTTCGCCTCGACGCGACTCAGGATCAGGTCGCGCAGCTCGGCGACGATGTCGTCGCGCTCTTCCACCGACAGCTGTGCCGCGACGGCCTCCAGATAGCGTTCCACCATGTCCATGGTCTTGCCCCTCAGTCCTGAAATGTCAGAGAATCTTGTCAAGCGAGGCGTTGATGCCCCGCCATTCGCCGGCGAGCCGTTCCAGCATCGCGGAGCCCATCGGCGACAGGAGGTAGAAGCGCTTCTTGCGCTTCTCTTCCTCGCGCCATTCGCTCAGCAGCAGCCCCTGCGACTCCAGTCGCCGGAGCAGCGGATAGAGGGTCGATTCCTCCATCTCCAGCCCGTCGGCGGCCAGGGCCTGACGCAGGGTGTAGCCGTAGCGCTCGGTCCGCAGGCAGGCGAGCACCGCCAGCACCAGCGACCCGCGCCGCAGCTCCAGTCGCATGCTCTCGAAAAGTTCGACGTCGATCGTCACCCGGGGCGCCCCTCACGTCACATAGTGTGTGACACACAGTGTATGTGACATACTGTGTGAGGGAGTCAAGTACGACCTGGACCTGGAACATGGCCCGCCTGACGACGGGCCCCGTAAAGGTAGACAGCTGATCGACCCCAGCTACTCCTTCAGGAAGAACAGCCCTTCGACCGTCGTTCCGAGCGCCCTCCCCAGTTCCAGCGCGAGCAGGGTCGAGGGGACGAAGACCCCGTTCTCGACCGTGTTGATCGTCTTGCGCGACACCCCCGCCCGCTCGGCCAGTTCAGCCTGGGTCAGGCCGGCGGCAGTGCGGATTTCCTTGAGGCGAGACCCCAGTCGGGCGTCACCCATCCTTGCCGAATTCCCGATCGAGCCAGGCGAAGCGGATGCCGGCCGTGGCTCCGGCGCCGGCCAGCACGACGGGCAGGGCTGCGATCCCCGTCTCAGGCCGCCACAAGCCCAGGCCGAAGGCGACGGTCGCTCCGACCATCAGGACCACAAAGGCCGCGGCGATGGCCCGCGCCCGTAGCACCCCGGTCAGCTCGTCTTCCAGGAAACGCTTGTTGGCGCGGGTCTGATGATCCCAGCCCATGGTGATCGAGGCGATCAGCCACGCATAGACTACCGGCAAGGGCGCACTGACATAGTCCCCAAAACTCCCTTCACCTGCCAGAATGTCCTGCATCGCCAGCGTCGATTGTACGAGGAAGGCCAGGGTCACCAATGGGAAAATCCACAGCTGGCGCACCCGCTGCGCCTGCAGCCGGTCACGCTTCAGGGGCTCGGTCTCGATGCGCCAGCCGTTGGCGCCCGGCCGCAGAATCCAGGCCAGGATCGCTCCGCCCAAGGCCAGGCCGACGCCGACCCCGGCCAGCACGCCCCATTCTGTGGCCGCGTCGCCCGTGCGTTGCGACCCCATGACGAACCCGAACCCCGACATCATCGCGCCCAGGATGATCGTCGCCAGGGCGGTGGCGAACTTCTTGCGCCGCGCCCGCGCTTCCTTCCGCATCTCCCTGTCGTCCATGGCCGTCACCTCCGCCTCCGGTTAATGTCACCTTGGGGTTACATATCACCTATAGGTTACACGGCGTCAAGCGGTCAGATCAGCAGCGCCCCCTCGTGCCGCAAAAGCCAGGTCTTGCGCTCCAGCCCGCCGCCGAACCCGACCATCGATCCATCGGCGCCCACGACCCGGTGGCAAGCCAGCACCAGCGGGATCGGGTTCCGGTTCAGGGCCGCGCCCGCCGCCTGGGCCGCGCCCGGCTCCCCGGCCCGCCGCGCCATCTCGCCGTAGGACATCGTCTGGCCGACCGGAGCCTCCCACAGGGCGCGCCAGACCCGGGCCTGAAATCCGTCCCGCGCGGCCGCTCCTTCCAGCGACCAGTCGATCCGCATCAAGGCCTGCAGGTCACCGTCAAAGTAGTCGGCCAGCGGGCGCGCTATTGCTTGCGGCACCTCGCCCGCGTCTATCGCGACGCCCGGATACTCCCGCCCCATCGCCCGCCTGAGCCCGTCACCGAACGACACGCCCCTCAACCGGCCGGCCTCGTCAACCGCGAGCGCCAGCACGCCGATCGGCGAGGCGATCCCGGACGCGATCAGCCTCACGGCTGCATAAGTGCGTTCAGCGCACCATAGTCCATCGCTTCCGCCGCCTGCGGCTTCGAATCCCCGTCCGCCAGGAAACCGCGCGTCAGCCGGTCCGCCGTCGCATAGGCCGCTGCGGAGAGGTTCGACCCCGCGCTCAGCCGCCGCACGCCCAGCGCCTCCAGTCCCTTCGCATCCGGGAGCGCCGGCCGCGCCAGCAGGTTCAGCGGCAGGCCCAGATCCACCAGGACCGTGACCGTGTCCGCATCGGTCACGCCCGGCATGAACAGGCCGTCGGCGCCGGCCGCGCGGTACAGCACCGCCCGCCTGACCGCTTCCTGCAGCCGCCCCTCGCCCAGCCCGATCCCTCTCAGCCAAAGGTCGCAGCGGGCGTTGATGAAGAGCTCAGGGCCTACCGCCGCGCGCACCGCCGCGATCTTGTCCGCCAGCGCCTCCGCCGGCCCGTCCGCGTCCTCGATGTTGATCCCGACAGCGCCCGTCTCCCAGGTCCGCCGCACGAAGGCTGCGGCCGCCTTCGGATCGGCGGAGAAGCCGCCCTCGACGTCCGCGCTGACCGGAACCTCGCCCGCCACCCGGATCATCCGCGCCAGGGCGCCCAGCAACTCAGCTTCCGGCGGCGTCGCTCCGTCCGGCCAGCCCAGCGCCCAGGCCACGCCCGCGCTGGTCGTCGCCAGCGCCTTCGCCCCTGCCGCGATCGACAGGGCGGACGAGGCTGCGTCCCAGGCGTTGGGCAGGATCAGCAGTCCGGAACGATGGAGGGCGCGGAAGGTCTCGCAAGCCGACATCGATGATCTCCTTTTGTTCCTCCGAGCATGGCGCGCTTCGCCACGGGAGTCTCGCGGGAATCGGACAGCATTGAGAACCGGAGGGCCGCCTATTTATGCGTCCAGGGGCGGTTGGCGCCCGGCGTGACCCCGGCCGCCTGTTCGCGCTGGAACCGCCCGCCGCGCGGCGGCTTCGGCCGGGCGTCCAGCTTCGCGTTCTTCAGCCGCAAGGCCTTCTGCGCCGGCGTCTCTCCCACCGGACCGTCGGTCGAGGGCGTTGAGGTCTGGTCGGGCTGATCGGTCATGCCCGGACCCGTAGCACGCGGGCGGCCATGGCGCCTGTCGTATCGCGGCAGGTGAGCCGCACGGCAACCTTAACCGCCGCACGCCGTTCTACTGACCGTAGACAGGCGAAACCGCCGGAGAGCACCCCCATGACTTCGATCAAGACCTTCACGGCTCTGGCGGCAGGCGCCGTCGTTCTCTCGATGGCCCCTCTCGCCCAGGCCCAGACGCCCTATGGCCAGTCCGGCTCACAGCAGCCGACCGGCCAGGAAGTCTTCGGCCAGATCCTGCAGAACCTGTTTGGCGGTCAGACGTCCGGTTCGATCGACGCCGAATGGAGTCGTGGGCGTCGCGCACTCGGCGCCCAGCAGACCACTTTCAACAGCCGCCTCGACGCCCAGGTCCGCTCAGGCTCGCTGTCTTCCTGGTCCGGCGATCGAATTCGCACGGACTATGACGCCCTGGTTCAGCTGGAGGCCCGCTACGGCCAGGACGGACGCTTCACGACCCAGGAGCGTCAGGACCTGACCACCCGCTACAACGCCCTGACCTCGGCGCTCGAGGACGGCGGCTACGGCGACGACATCGGCGGCTACCAGTCGGCTGCCGACGGCCGCGCTGACTTCGACGCCCGCGTCGATGCCGCCGTGCGCGCCCGCACGCTGACCCGCACCGACGCCACGCGCCTGCGCAGCGATTACGCGGCCATCGTTTCGGTCGAGGCCGGCTTCCAGCGCGACGGTCTCAGCGCGCGCGAGCGCCAGGACATCGAGGCCCGCCTCGACGCCATCGACGCGCGTGTACCGGGCGGAAACGCCGGCAATGGCGCCGGCTGGCAGCAGACTCCGCGCGATCGCCTGACCGCCATCGAACGCGCCCTCTACACCCTGCCGCGCGGCCAGCAGGATGCCATCCGGGTCCAGTTCGAGGACCTGACCCGTCTGGAGGCCGCCTACTCCCGCACCCGCCCGTCAAGCGACGACACGGCCTATCTGGACCGCCGTCTGGGCGAGCTGGAAGTTCAGGCGCGGGTTCGCCGCTAGGCCCCTCTCCCGGTGGGAGAGGGCTTGAGGCCCGCAGAGCGTAGCGATGCGTCTCGGCCGAAAGGGTGAGGGTTGTGCCCTCACCGGTCACCCTCCGACCCTCACCCTTTCGCGCAAGTCCGATCGCCTGACGGCTTTCGGGCGCTCAAGCCCTCTCCCATCGGGAGAGGGTTTTGCGTTCACCGGCACAGCCGCCCCTGCTCCGCCTCCAGGTGCAGATGGTCGTGGTGGACCGCGTTGTAGTCGGGGCTGAGGACCGTGCCGAAGACGCGGCAGCCCTCGTCGCGTATACGGTGCAGGAAGCGCGCCTCGGGCGTGCCGTCGGCCCAGTCGCCCGCCACGGTGATCCGCCGCCCGTCCCTCAGCCGTACGCCCGAAAAATCAAGCGCCGCGGCCCGCGAATGCGCGCTGGCCCGGGAGGTGCTGCCCGCGTCGGTGCGCACGCCCCGGCAGGCATAGACCCCCATGTGGTCGATCTCGACCACGTCCGAGCCGAGCAGTTCGCGCGCCGCCGGTTCCACTGACTGACGCCGCCAGACGCTGACCGCCGCCGCCAGGGCGCAGGTCATGGTGACATCGGACGGGGCCATCCGGGCTGTCGTCCCCATGTCCGGCCCCAGCACCCCCGCCGCCGTCAGGCCGCAGGTTTCGGAGTTCACCCGGTCCGGCGTCGGACTGAACGTCACCCGCGCCGCCTCCAGTTCCGCCTCGCACAGCACCAGGGTCCGCGTCGCCCGCTGAACGCGGCCGAGCGTCTCGCTGTCGATCGGCTGATCGATCACTCCGGCTCCAGGCGCGACATAGACCGACGGCCCGGGGTTCGGCGCCGGAGCGTAGGGCGTGTAGCCCGACGGCGGGATGGTGTCCGGGATCAGACGGCCACAGCCGGACAGGACGACGAGCAGAAGGGCGACCGCGAGGCGTGACGTTCCGAGCATGACCCGACCCTGACAGGATTCGCCGCCCGATTCTGCTGACAGCCTGCTGTCAGCATCCGCATCCGCCGCCCGTGCGTTGACTGGCGACATCTCTCCTCGCGCACTAAGTTCCGTTCATGAACCGTTCTTCGACCCCCAAGGGCTCGGCGCCCGTTATCAAGAAGCCCGTCCACATCCCGAACCAGGGCGTGGCGGAGGCGCCGTCGGCCTTCCTGCGCGACGACAAGACGCCTCTCCCGAAGGCGATGAAAAATATGCCGATGTTCGCGCCGGTCACCGGCCCGCGCCTGACGCCGGAGGAGGCGCCAACCTCGCCCGGCGACTGGGTCCCGCACCGTCCCGACCGCCCGTCCAAGTCGCCCAAGGGCCGCCAGAACAATCGCTTCCGGCTGGAGACCGGCTACACCCCCGCCGGCGACCAGCCCGCCGCCATCGCCGAACTGGTGTCCCAGGCGGCCCAGGGCGACCGCGACCAGGTGCTGCTGGGCGTCACCGGCTCGGGCAAGACCTTCACCATGGCCAAGGTCATCGAGGCGACCCAGCGCCCCGCGCTCATCCTCGCGCCGAACAAGACATTGGCGGCGCAACTCTACTCTGAGTTCAAGTCATTCTTTCCCGATAACGCGGTTGAATACTTTGTAAGCTACTACGATTACTACCAACCTGAAGCATACGTTCCAAGAACTGACACTTATATTGAAAAAGACTCAAGTATAAACGAGCAGATCGATCGGATGCGGCACTCGGCGACGCGGTCGATCCTCGAGCGCGACGACGTCATCGTGGTGGCGAGCGTCAGCTGCATCTACGGCATCGGGTCGGTGGAGACCTATACCGCCATGACCTTCGACCTGAAGGTCGGCGACCAGATCGACGAGTCCAAGCTGCGCGCCGACCTGATCGCGCTGCAGTACAAGCGCAACGACGTCGCCTTCGACCGCGGCATGTTCCGAAAGCGCGGCGACACGGTCGAGATCTTCCCTGTCCACCTCGACGACCGGGCCTGGCGCGTCAGCCTGTTCGGCGACGAGATCGAGTCGATCGCCGAGTTCGACCCCCTGACCGGCAAGAAGACCGCCGAGCTGAAGGAGGTCACCGTCTATGCCGCCAGCCACTACGTCACCCCGCGCCCGACGCTGAACCAGGCGCTCGGCGGCATCAAGGCCGAGCTGAAGGAGACGCTCGACTGGATGATCGAGAACGGCAAGCTGCTGGAGGCCCAGCGCCTCGAACAGCGGGTGCGCTTCGACCTGGAGATGATGGAGGCCACCGGCTCGTGCGCCGGCATCGAGAACTACAGCCGCTGGCTGACCGGCCGCAGCCCCGGCGAGCCGCCGCCCACCTTCTTCGAATACATCCCCGACAACGCCCTGCTGTTCGTGGACGAGAGCCACGTCACCATCGGCCAGATCAACGGCATGTTCCGCGGCGACTACCGCCGCAAATCGACCCTCGCCGAATACGGCTTCCGCCTGCCCTCCTGTATCGACAACCGCCCGCTCAAGTTCGACGAATGGGAGGCCATGCGGCCCCAGACGGTCCACGTCTCGGCCACCCCCGGCCCGTGGGAGATGGAACAGACCGGCGGCGTCTTCGTCGAACAGGTCATCCGCCCGACCGGCCTGATCGACCCCCCGGTCGAGATCCGCCCGGTCTCCGGCCAGACCCGCAACCAGGTCGACGACGTCATCGACGAGGTCAAGGCCGTGGCCCGCGCCGGCTACCGCTCCCTGGTCACCGTCCTGACCAAGAAGATGGCCGAGGACCTGACGGAATACATGCACGAACAGGGCGTGCGCGTCCGCTACATGCACTCCGACGTCGACACGATGGAGCGGATCGAGATCATCCGCGACCTGCGTCTGGGCAGCTTCGACGTCCTGATCGGCATCAACCTGCTGCGCGAGGGGCTCGACATCCCCGAGTGCGGCCTGGTCGCCATCCTCGACGCGGACAAGGAGGGCTTCCTGCGCTCCGAGACCTCCCTGATCCAGACCATCGGCCGCGCGGCCCGCAACGTCGACGGCCGCGTCATCCTCTATGCCGACCGCGTCACCGGCTCGATGGAGCGCGCCATGGCCGAGACCAACCGCCGCCGCGAACGCCAGGAGGCCTACAACCTCGAACACGGCATCACGCCCGAAAGCGTCAAGCGCGACATCAAGGAGATCCTGGCCAGCCCCTATGAGAAGGACCGCGTCCTGGTCCCCACGGGCGTGAAGGAGGAGAGCCGCCCGTTCGTCGGCAACAACTTCCAGGCCACGCTGCGCGACATGGAAGGCAAGATGCGCGAGGCCGCCAGCAACCTCGAGTTCGAAGAGGCCGGCCGTCTCCGAGACGAGATCAAGAAGCTGAAACTGCTGGACCTGGAGTTCGCCAACGAGATCCTGACCGGGGACGGGCAGGACGTGGATGCGTCAGCGCCGAAGCGGTGGCGCAAGGAGGCCCAGGCGGAGGCGCAGGAGCGGTTCAGGAAGGGAAGGTTGTAGGCCCCCTCTCCCGGCGGGAGAGGGCTTGAGGCTCGCAGAGCGTAGCGATGCGCCAGCCGAAAGGGTGAGGGGTTCGCCCTCACCGGTGGGCATCCGCCCCTCACCCTTTCGCGCAAGTCCGTTCGCCTTTGGCTCCCGGGCGCTCAAGCCCTCTCCCGCCGGGAGAGGGGGCCACATTCCGCCCCGCCCTCCACCGTGCTATCCTCCTCCCATGGCGAACGCAGCCCTCACCCTTCCCCCCGTCCTCGACGCCTTCGTCGAGGAACAGGTCGCCTCCGGCGCCTACCGCGACCGGGACGCGGTGATTGCGGACGCCGTCGACCTGCTGCGCGAACGCGCGGCCGACGACATGGACGATGAGACCAGGCTCGCTCGCCTGAACGCCAAACTCAAAAAGGCCATCGACGGCCTCGATCGTGGCGAGGGTATCGAGATCACCGATCTGGATGCCTATTTTGACGGCGTCATGAAGCGCGTTCGCGCGGGGTGAGACGGCTCGACGTCTCGCGTGAGGCCGATCTGGAAGCCGAAGAAATTCTCCGCCACAGCGAAGCCCAGTTCGGACCCGCCGCTGCGGATCGCTACCGCCTCCTGATCCAGAGCGCATATCGCGACATCGCCGAGAATCCGACCCGCCCCGGCGTCAGCACGCTTCGCGGCATCCCCGCCGATCTCCGCCTTTACCCCGTTCGCCACAGCCGCCAGCGCATCGCCCCCGCCGACCGGGTCGGCCAACCCCGCCACGTCGTGGCCTTCCGCTTCGACGATGCCAGGGTCGAGATCGTCCACCTCCTGCACGAAAGCATGGACCTGCCGCGTCGGCTGGGGTGAGACAAAGACTACTTTTGCTTGTATTACTGTGAGAGCTATGGATCCCTATCCGTGTTCACGGAGAGGTCCACACATGCCCATTTTCAAGATTCTCAGCCGCGTCGACGCCTACGTCGACTACACGACCGAGGTCGAGGCCGGCTCGGCAGAAGAGGCCGTCGATCTCGTCTATGAAGGCCATGTCCCGGTGGAATGGACCAGTCAGGGCGTCGTCGAGTTCGACGCCGTGCGTATGTCGGCCGTCAATGAGGACGGCGAAGATATCGACGGCTACACGCGCGGTAAGGGCTGACTAACCAACGTACGCCCATGCTGGCGCATGGCCGAAGACGACGCCCCCTGGCGTACTCTCGGCTTCGCCGAAGAGGCGGCGGTCTTCAAGGGGCCGACCCAGAACGCCCGCGTCCTGAGCGAGGGCTGGGTCGCCGCCAACGCCTTCTGCCCGAGCTGCGGCGCGACGCCCCTGACCGCCTTTGCGGCGAACTCGCCGGTGGCCGACTTCCATTGCGGAGTCTGCGCCGAGGAATACGAACTCAAGGCCACCAAGGGCCGCACTGACACCAGACTGGTCAACGGGGCCTAGGGCGCGATGAAGGCGCGGCTGGCGGCGGCGAACAATCCCAGTTTGATGGTCATGGGCTATGACAAGGCCCGCACCCGCGTCACCGACCTGATCGTCGTGCCCAGCCACTTCTTCACCGAAGCGATCATCGAGCCGCGCAAGCCGTTGTCGATGACGGCGCGTCGCGCGGGCTGGCAGGGGTGCAACATCCTGATCGGTCAGGTGCCGCTGGCCGGGCGCATTCCGTTGATCCGGGCCGGGGAGCACGTGGCGAAACAGGCCGTTCTGGACCAGTGGCGGGCGACGCTGTTCCTGCGGGATGCCGCCCCGACCGCGCGCGGCTGGCTGCTCGACGTGATGAAGTGCGTCGAGGACATCGGACAGCCGGAGTTCACCCTGGCCGAGGTCTATGGGTTCGAGGCGCGGCTGGCGGCGAGCTATCCGGGCAACCACAATGTCCGGCCGAAGATCAGGCAGCAACTTCAGGTGCTGCGGGACAGGGGGTGGCTGGAGTTCGGCGGGCGGGGCACGTACCGGCGGACTACCTGATCTTTCGTCATCCTCCGGCAAGCCGCGCCTTCGCGGCGCAGACCGGGGGACACAGCGGCGCGCGAAAGCGCGAACCTGTCGCGGCTGCGGGCGGTCGACATCGTGGCTGTACAGATCGCCTTCGGCGCCGCTGGGTCCCCCGGTCTCGCTGCGCTCGCCGGAGGATGACGAAAGAGAAGAAGGTCGGAGGGCGATCGTAGCGGCGGACGAAAGGGCCCATACCGATCAACGGATCGTCCGAATTCCCCAGTCGAAACAACACCCGGCTCTATTTAGAGCCCTTATACCCATCACCCCCTGAAACGGCCTCACACTGTTCCCTTTCATCGGGAGACGGACATGACCGAAGAACCGCAGGGTCGGAAATCGCCGCCGGACGAGGTCTGGGCGCGGGTGCGGCAGGAGTATCTGGCCGGGTGGTCGGCGCCCGAGTGCTGTCGCCGGCACGGGGTCGGGCTGACCTCGCTGCGCGAGCGGGCGGCGCGCGAGGGCTTGCGGCGCGCAGATCAGCCCTGGACCCCGCCCAACCGGCTGGATCCATGGGACGAGGGCGTCGAGCTGGATCTGAGGGTCAATGGCGACCTCGACAGGGTCGAGCTCGAGGAGCTGGGCTATATCGCCCACCGGCGGATGATGCGGGCGGTGATGCGCGGCGACGCGGTCGAGGCCCTGCGCTGGCGCCGCGTGCAACTGACCATGGCCGAGGTCGAGGCCGAGCTGGAACGCGAGGACGAACGCTTCGAGGCGATCCGCTGGCGGCTGGAGGATCAGCAGGCGCAGGATGCGCCGGACCCGGACGCTTCGGACGCTCCGAACGCTTCGGACGGTGTTTTGGCGTGCGGACCGCACGTCTCCTCCCTGTAGCGCAGCGATGGGGAGGTGGATCCGTAGCGCAGCGGAGGAGACGGAGGGGCTCTTCGTGCGGCAAGACCCCCTCCGTCAGCTCGCGAAGAGGCTCGCTGCCACCTCCCCACGCCTTCGGCGCAGGGAGGAGAAGATCAGGCCGCCGCCTGCTCCGCCGCGATCTTGCGCAGGGCGTCCTCGAACACGGCGGCGGGCTGGCCGCCGGAGATCAGGTATTTGCCCTCGACCACCACGGCGGGGACGGAGTTGATGCCGCGGCTTCGCCACAGGGCCTGTTCGGCGCGGACCTCGGCGGCGTAGCGGCCGGAGGCGAGCACCTCGGCCGCCCCGGCGCGGTCGAGACCGGCGGCCTCGGCGGCCCGGGTCAGGACGCCGGCGTCGGTCAGGTTATTGCCGTCGGTGAAATGGGTGCGGAACAGGGCCGCCTTGAGCGCCTTCTGCGGCTCCGGCCCCTGTTCGCCGGCCCAGGCCAGCAGGCGGTGGGCGTCGAAGGTGTTCCAGATACGGCTGTCGGCGCCCATCTTCATCTCGAATCCGGGCCAGGCCTCCGCCGTGCGGGCGGTGATCATGGCGCGGTTGGCGGCCGACTGTTCGGGGGTGGAGCCGTATTTGGCGGCGATATGTTCGGTGATGTTCTCGCCCTCAGCCGCCATGCCGGGGTTCAGCTCGAACGGCTGGAAGGCGATCTCGCCGGTGATGCCCTCGGCCTTGAGGGTGTCGAGGGCGGTCTCGAGCCCGCCGAGGCCGACGACGCACCAGGGGCAGACGACGTCGGAGACGAAGTCGATGTGAAGGGGCTTGGTCATGACGGACTCCGCAACGGTTCATGTTGCATATGGGGGCGCCGCGAGGGAGCGCCAGTCTTTCAGGCTCGATCAGGGACCGTCTGGGCGCCCCGGATCGGCGGGCGTAAGACGGGGTCATGGCCCACTATGCGCGTATCCTGGCGACCCTCGTACTGCTGGCCGCCGCCGCCGGCGGGGTGGTGTGGCGGTTGTGGAAGCCGAAGCCGGAGCCCCTCTATGAGGAGCGGGCGATGCTGGGGGACGAGATCCGGGCCCGGCTGCAGGCCCTGCGCGACGAGGACAAGTTCCACGCCGACGGGACCTATGCCGGGCCGAAGGGGCCGAAGAACCGGGCCACCCTGTCGGGGTGGGTCGACGGGGTCATCGACGACATCCTGGCCGAGGACAACGGGCCGCTGGAAGCCTCGGACGTGGCCGGGCGGCTGGGGATCGCCATCGGGGCGGCGTCAAAACGGCCGGCGGCGGACCAGACCCGGCTGCACGGCTATCTGATCGAGATCTGGTACATCCTCGGCTACCGCTCGGCGACGGGCTATTTCCCGGCCCCGGACGACGCACCCGAGGGATGGGCCGAGCCCCTGCCTCCCGGCTGGGCCGCGCCGGACCGGCCACGCTTGCTGACGCGGCGTTAACCGGTCTGGCGCAGGCTGGCCCCAGGGATACCGCCCGAGGAGGACCAGAGTGTCCAGTATGATGACGTCCAGCAGCCGCATCCGCCGTGATCATTTCGAGCCCAGCGACAGCGACCCGCAGGAGCAGCGCAGGCTGCGCGGGCATCTGGAACAGATCGATTACGCCGCCTTCGTCTCCAACCGGGAGGTGATCCCGCAGGTCCTGGGGCTGGGCGCCAACCATACCGAGCCGGCCGCCTTCCAGCGCCTGGCAGTGGCCGCCGCGACGGCGCGGGCGCGCTGGATCGCCGAGGCGCTGAGGCTGTCGGAGGCGGGCCAGGCCATCGGCCCGGCCGAGGCGGCGAAGCTGTCGGGCATGCGCGCCGCCTATGAGGAGCTGTCGGAGGCCTATGAAGGCCTGCGCCGCATGGTCGAACGGGGCTACCTGCCCTACCGCGCGGCGGAGCGCTGAGGCCTTGGTTCAGCGGCCCTGAGTCAAGGGCTGGGGCGCGGTCGAGACGGGTGCATCCGGATCCGCCGGCGCGGGCGCGGCCGGGGTCGGCGGCTCCACGACCAGGGGCGCGGTCTGGATATAGGGCCGGGGCGCGGTCTCGACCGGCACGGGCGGCGCCACCACGACGGGCGCGGCCTGGATCGGGAGGCGCGGCGGGGCCGTCACGGGCGTGGCAGCAGCCGGAGCAGGGGCGGACGTGGCGCGGACCGGCGCCGGCGACTCGATCGGGGGCGCAGGCTCCTCGACCACCGTCGTCCCTGCGGGAGGCGCGGCGTCGGCGACCAGAGGCGTCGGGCCCGGAGCGACGGGCTGCGGGGCAGGCAGGGTGGCCAGCCAGATGAAGCCGCCGATGACCACGAGGGCCGCGACACCCGCGGCGATCGGCCAGCGGTCGCCCTTGGCCACCTTGTGCATGGCCGCGCCCATGGTGGCGTAGATCGCCGGGGTCACGACCACTGAAGGCAGTTCGCGCGGTTTGGCGGCCGGCTTCGCCTCGGTCGAGAGCGGCGGCGGCACGGTGACGGCGGGCTCCGGCGCCTCCGGCTCGATGACGATCTCCTGCGGCGCGGGCCTCGGCTCGGGCGCGGCCTCGACCGGCTCGGGTTCGGGAGCGACGGCTTCGACGACAGGCTCAGGCGCGACCGGCTCTGGCTGCGGAGCGACGGCCTCGACGACAGGCTCGACCGGAACTTCTGGCACGATCTCGGCGGCGAGGGACGCTGCCCGGGCCGGGGGGATCATCGAGCCGGTCAGTATGCCTGCGCCCGACCGTCGGACGGGACGAGCCGCCGGGGCCGGGTCCACCCGCGGCAGGGGACCGACGCGGAACACGGGCCGGGGCGGGCGCGACCACACGATACGGCCGCGCACGAACGGCTCGGGCGGACGGTTTTCGGCAGGGCCTGGAGGGGTCTCGGACGACATGGGAGGCGTCTTAGCGGCGAACGACGGGGGCGTCCAATGTCAGGACTTTAACAGACCTTACCGTCAGCGAACCTCGACGCCCTTCCAGAAAGCCATTCGACCGGCGATCTCGACGGCGGCGGACTTTGGCTCGGGATAGTACCAGACGGCGTCCTTGTTCTCCTTCCCGTCCACGACCAGCGAGGAATAGGAGGCCGTCCCCTTCCACGGGCAGATCGATGTGGTCGTCGAGGCCTTCAACATGGCCGGATCCACGGCGTCACGCGGAAAATAGTGGTTGCCCTCGACCACCACGGTATCGTCCGAGCGGGCGATCATCACCCCGTTCCAGGTCGCAGTCGTCATTTGTCATCTCCATCAGGTTTTGAGCCGATAGCCGGTCTTGAAGATCCATCCAACGACCGCGAGGCAGGCGACGAGGAATCCGCATGTCGCCACGAGGCTCCAGACGATGGGCACGTCGCCGGTCCCGTAGAAGCTCCAGCGGAATCCGGAGATCAGATAGACCACCGGATTGAAGTGGGTGATCGTCCGCCACGGCTCCGGCAGCATGTGGATCGAATAGAAGGACCCGCCCAGGAAGGTCAGGGGCGTCACCACCAGCATCGGGATAAAGTTGAGCTGCTCGAAGCTCTGGGCCCAGATGCCGATGATGAAGCCGAACAGGCTGAAGGTCGTCGAGATCAGGATCAGGATGGCCAGCATCCAGACCGGATGCAGGATCTGCAGCGGCACGAAGAGCGACGCCGTGGCCAGGATGATAAGGCCCAGCACCGCCGACTTGGTCGCCGCCGCCCCGACATAGGCCAGGACGATCTCGAACGGCGACACGGGCGCGCTCAGCAGCTCGTAGATCGTGCCGGTGAACTTGGGGAAGTAGATACCGAACGAGGCGTTGAAGATCGACTGGGTGAACAGGCTCAGCATGATCAGGCCGGGCACGATGAAGGCGCCGTAGGGGACACCGTCGATCTCGGTCATCCGGCTGCCGATGGCCGAGCCGAAGACGACGAAATACAGGGCGGTCGTGATCACCGGGGTGACGATCGACTGCCACAGGGTGCGGAGCGCCCGCGCCATCTCGAATCTGTAGATGGCCCAGACGCCGTATCCGTTGAAGGTCATGCGGCGGCTCCGGTGCTGGCGGCGGCCGGGTCGCGGTGGACCAGGCTGACGAAGATGTCCTCCAGCGAGCTCTGGCGGGTGTTCAGGTCCTTGAAGGCGATGCCGAGGTCCGAGAGTTTGCGCAGCAGGGACGGCACGCCGGTCTGCTCAGCGTTGGAATCGAAGACAAACTCCAGCTCATTGCCCTCGTCGCGCAGGGTCAGGTCCCACTCCGCCAGTTCGGGCGGCAGGACCTCCAGCGGGTCCTGCAGGTTCAGCGTCAGGGTCTTCCTGCCCAGCTTCTTCATCAGCTCGGTCTTGTCCTGCACCAGGATCAGTTCGCCCTTCAGGATGACTCCCACACGGTCGGCCATCTCCTCGGCCTCCTCGATATAGTGGGTGGTCAGGATGATGGTGACGCCGCTCTCGCGCAGGCGACGCACCAGGTTCCACATGTCGCGGCGCAGCTCGACGTCGACGCCGGCGGTCGGTTCGTCCAGGAACAGGATGTCGGGCTCGTGGCTCAGGGCCTTGGCGATCATGACGCGGCGCTTCATGCCGCCGGACAGGGTCATGATCTTGGAGTCCTTCTTGTCCCACAGGCTAAGGTCCTTGAGGACCTGTTCGATATGGGCCGGGTTCGGCGCCCTGCCGAACAGACCCCGGCTCAGGGTCACCGTGGCCAGCACAGTCTCGAAGGCGTCGGTGGTCAGCTCCTGGGGCACCAGGCCGATCTTCATCCGCGCCTGGCGGTAGTCCTTCCTGATGTCGTGACCGTCGGCCGTGACCGTGCCGGTCGAGGGGGTGACGATGCCGCAGATGATCGAGATCATCGTCGTCTTGCCGGCCCCGTTCGGGCCGAGCAGGGCGAAGATCTCGCCCTTGCCGATCTGGAGGTCCGTGGGCTTCAGCGCCTGCAGCCCGGAGGCGTAGGTCTTGCTCAGGCCCTTGATGTCGATGACCGGCGGCATTCGGCGCGTCTCCCCAGCGGCCGAAGCGCCGTGGCCGCAATATGGCGACGTTCGGTCGCGGCTCAAGGCGTAAGGGTGGAGTAAGTCGTCAACTGCTGACTTTTGGAGGCCGCAAGCGGGCATGGCCGATGTCCGCTACGGGTGGGAACCGGACGTGCATGCTTGCTCCCTCGGCCAACCTCTGCAAGCTGTGACGGGTGTTCGACTTGGACTAGGTGACCTATGCGAGTTCTCCTTTTTATATTGGCGCTTCTGGTTCCAGCGTGGACGGCGCAGGCTCAGGAGGTCATGCCTCCAACGGCTGTGTTTGCCGACCCACCTGGCGACCCTACGCACCCTCCACAGCTTGTTCAGGTCCGCTACCGGACTGGCGGGGTCGACGTGCCGGCCAGATTTTTTGTCGCCGCCGGATCGGAAGCGCATCCCACAGTCCTGCTCCTGCACGGATTTCCGGGAACCGAGCTAAACCTCGACCTAGCTCGGGTGATGCAACGGGCGGGATGGAACGTCTTGGCTATCCATTACCGCGGCGTCTGGGGTGCCCCGGGTCAGTTCGCGCTCGGCAACACCATCGAGGACGCACGCGCCGCCCTGACCTGGCTGCGTGATCCAGATCGACAGGCACAGGTCGATACGTCCCGGATCGTCGTCCTCGGCCACAGCATGGGCGGTTTCGACACAGTCATGCTCGGCGATGACGCCGAGGTCGCGGGGTTTGTGACCATTTCGGCATGGGACGCAGGTGCAGAGTCTGCTCGGCTAAGTTCGCCCGAGGCCCGAACAGCGGCGGAGCCGGAGTTCGCCGAGGATGTGAGCTTCACGAACATGACTTTCGCCTCCATGGCCGACGAAATCGTCGCCAACGCCGAGGCTTGGGATTGGTCTCGTAATGCGTCAGAAATGGCGGGACGCCCGGTGCTCGTGATCGACTCCGAGGACGGTCTTGCGCCAAAGGGTGACGCCGTGGTGGCCGCAGTGATGGGTTCGGGTGGACCGGCCCCCACACGGCTGACGTTTAAAACTGACCACAGCTACAACGACCACCGCATCGCGTTGGCTTCCGCCGTCACGGCTTGGCTACAGACCACTTTTCACTAGGGCCGAAAGTCCGTTCAGGGTCGGAAGCGGTCGGTGGCCGACACGAAGAATGCGGATCTTCGCTTAAGCAGCATTTCCGCAAGTGGACTTAGTGAAGGTCCGCTACGGGTGGAAAGGGGACTGGGTCCGGTCCACACTGCTCCGATAACCTGAGGGGACAGCGATGTTGTCGATTGCTTTAGCGCTGCTCGCGCCGTCAGAACCTGCTCAGGTTGGACTACCAACCCCCTGCATAGAGGTCAGCAGGCCTGTCGACCGACCCACAGAATGGCGCAACTTCGCTAACATCCTGACCATCGGCATGGTCCACATCCGTTCGCTAGAGGGTCAAAGCAGTTGCAGTTTCGATCGTTCTCCGAATGTCACGGGCCGATGCACCTTGTCTGACCCGAAGTTGATCGTCGTTAACACCGGCCAAAACGACGTTTGGTATCAGGTGCCCACCGGGCAACCCGTCCATATCGCGATCAGCGACGCGAATTACACCTGCATGGTCGGACGGACCGTCAGAACAGACTAGACCAGCGCCTGCCGGTCGACGGTCGACGGTCGAGCTCTACACGACGAACGTCTGCAATGGGTCGAAAGTGGTCTTTGAGCTTTCGCCGATAAGGCGACGCCCATCTTCCTCATGCCTTTGGCGTCGCCAGCGGCTACAAGGCCGCCGATGTTGCGCCTGTCCGAACTCAAACTGCCCCTCGACCACGCGCCGGAAGCCCTGCCCGCCGCGATCGCCGCTCGCCTGGGCGTGTCGGCGCGTGACCTGATCTCATGGTCGGTGTGGAAGCTGGCGCACGACGCGCGCAGGAAGTCGGCGATCCTGAAAGTTTACATCCTTGATGTCGAGCTCAGGGATGAGGCGGCGGCGCTGGCCCGCTTCGCGAACGACGTGCACGTGCAGCCCACCCCGGACGTCGCCTATCGGCATGTCGCCGTCGCGCCCCAAGACGGGGGACAGGCCGAGCGCCTTAGACCGGTCGTAATCGGGGCCGGGCCGTGCGGCCTGTTCGTCGGGCTGATCCTGGCCGAGATGGGCTTCAGGCCGATCATCCTCGACCGCGGCAAGGTGGTGCGTGAGCGGACCAAGGACACCTGGGCGCTGTGGCGCCAAGGCAAGCTGCACCCGGAGTCCAACGTTCAGTACGGCGAGGGCGGCGCGGGCACCTTCTCCGACGGCAAGCTCTACAGCCAGATCAAGGATCCGCGCTTCCTGGCCCGCAAGGTGCTGACCGAGTTCGTCGCGGCCGGGGCGCCGGAGGAGATCCTGACTGACGCCCACCCCCACATCGGCACCTTCCGACTGGTGACGATGGTCGAGGCCATGCGCGAGAAGATCGAGGCCCTGGGCGGCGAATACCGCTTCGAGCACCGGGTCACCGACATCGATCTCGACAAGGGCGCCATCCGGGGCGTGCGCCTGCACACCGGCGAGACACTGGAGGCCGACCATGTGGTCTTCGCCATCGGCCATTCGTCGCGAGACACCTTCCAGACGCTTTATGAGCGGGGCGTCCATATCGAGGCCAAGCCGTTCTCGATCGGCTTCCGCATCGAGCATCCGCAGTCGTGGATCGACAGGGCGATGTTCGGCCCCTGCGCCGGGCACCCCGATCTGGGCGCGGCGGCCTACACGCTGTCTCACCACTGCAGCAACGGGCGCACCGTCTACAGCTTCTGCATGTGCCCGGGCGGCACGGTGGTGGCGGCGACCAGCGAGCCCGGCCGCGTCGTGACCAACGGCATGAGCCAGTATTCGCGCAACGAGCGGAACGCCAACTCCGGCTTCGTGGTCGGCATCTCGCCGGAGGACTATCCGAGCGATCACCCCCTGGCGGGCCTCGAACTGCAACGCGATCTGGAGAGCCGCGCCTACGTAGCCGGCGGCGGCGACTATTTCGCGCCCGCCCAACTGGTCGGCGACTTCCTGGCGGGCCGCCCCTCGACGGAGTTGGGAGAGGTGGTCCCCAGCTACAAGCCGGGCGTGCGCCCGACCGACCTGGCGCCGCTGATGCCCGACTATGTAATCGCCGCCATGCGCGAGGCCCTGCCCGTCTTCGGCCGCAAGATCGCCCGCTATGACGACGCCCAGGCGGTGCTGACGGGCGTGGAGACCCGGAGCTCGTCCCCGATCCGCATGACCCGCGGCGCCGACTTCCAGAGCCTGAACGTGCGCGGCCTGTTCCCGGCCGGCGAAGGCGCCGGCTATGCGGGCGGCATCCTCTCGGCCGCCGTCGACGGGATCAAGGTGGCCGAGGCCGTCGCCCGGTCGATGGTTGGCGCGGCGGCGGCGTAAGCGGACATTGGTGGATTGGCCAGGCTGAGCCCGGCGTCATTTCCAGATGCCCTTCGCAGGCCGTGTCCCGGCGGCGCTTTCGAAGTTGCGCCCGGGAGCGATCCGCAACCTCCGGCGTTGAACGGCTCCGCGTGTTCGAGACGATATGGCTCCCTCACCCCCCGACCTCGGCATCGGCCGCCTGCGTTCCGGCGTCAGTGGCCTGTTCGACCGTTTGCGCAAACGGCGGACATGGCGCGACCGGTTTCCGCGGCTGCATGACGCGCTGGAGGCGTCGTCGCGCTTCGGTTTCGCGGCCAATGGCTTCGTCTATGTCTCGGTCGGCATCCTGATGCTGGCCACGGCCATCGGCATGAGGGGCCAGGCCGTCGATCCGCACGGCGTCCTCTATGTCCTGGCGCAGCAGCCGTTCGGTCGGCTTTGGCTGATCCTGATCGGCGCCGGCCTTTGGGCCTTCGTCGGCTGGCGCGTGTTACAGGCCGTGTTAGACGTCGATCACGAGGGTTCGAACCTACAGGGCTGGGTCGTGCGGGCTACGCAGGGGTTCAGCGGCCTGGCCTATGCCGTGCTAGCCTCCGGCGTGTTCCAGCTGCTGGATGAGGTGGGACCGTCGATGGGCGCCGAACAGTTGGCGGAGAACCAGGAGAAGGCCTCCATCGTGCTGGACCTGCCGTTTGGGGGCGCGGCCCTGATGATCATCGGCCTGATCATCGCCGGTCTCGGCGTCGGTAATGTCGTCATGGGCGTCATCAACGATTTCGGCGCGACCCTGGTCTGTTCGAAGACGGTATGTCGCTGGGTGCTGCCGCTGGCGCGGATCGGCTATGTCGCGCGGGGTCTGGCCTATCTGCCCCTGGCCCTGTTCGTGACGCTGGCGGGATGGCGGGCCCAGTCGTCGAAGGTCGAAACCTTCGGCACCGCGCTGGAGGCGCTGGAGCGTCAGCCAGGCGGCGACCTGATGCTGGCACTAACAGCGATCGGCCTGATCGCTTTCGGCGCCTATGCCTTCGTCGAGGCCCGCTTCCGGCGCATCCGCGTGCCGAAAGATCTGGCCGCCGGATAGTCTGGCGCGTCCGCCGACGGAACTGGCCTCGTATCTATGCTTTTGCATGTCGCGCGAGGAATGCCGATGTCGATTCGAACCCTGGTCATGGCCGCCGTCGCGGTCGTCGGCGTCAGCGCCTGCGCCACCTCCATACCCGCCGATCAGGTCCGCGCGCCCCAGCCGGCGCGAGCGGTGGATCTGGAGCGGTTCTACTCCGGCCGCTGGCTTGAGATCGCCCGCCTGCCGATGAGCCTGACCGACGGCTGCGTGGCCGGCGCGACCAACTATGTCATCCGGTCGCCGACCCGGATCGGCGTGCGCGACACGTGCCAGCAGGACACGCCGGACGGTCGCGAGAAGGCCATCGGCGCCTCGGGCACGATCCTCGACCCCGGCTTCAACGCCAAGCTCCGCGCCCGCTATCTGGGGGGTCTGATCACCTGGGAGTACTGGGTGCTGGACCACGCCGAAGACTACAGCTGGTTCATCTCGGCCGATCCGAAGTTCGAGAAGCTCTGGATCTATACGCGGGAGGTTCCCAACGCCGCCGAACGTGCTGAACTGGTCGAGCGCGCCCGCGCCCTTGGCTATGATGTCAGCCGCCTCGAATTCCCTGCCTTCTAGGATCCGAACCATGCGCCATACGCCCCTCGTTC
This sequence comes from Brevundimonas sp. DC300-4, assembly GCF_049897365.1. Classification (NCBI taxonomy): domain Bacteria; kingdom Pseudomonadati; phylum Pseudomonadota; class Alphaproteobacteria; order Caulobacterales; family Caulobacteraceae; genus Brevundimonas; species Brevundimonas sp. DC300-4. The sequence goes on along the minus strand of NZ_JAFCWC010000002.1, from coordinate 94,877 downwards.
TCGCGGTCTGCGCGGCAGCCCTGACGCTCGCGGCCTGCGGAAGCGGGCCGGTCGCGCCCGAGGGCTCGACCTATGGCGCCCAGCCGACCCTGGTGGAGCCGCACAGGAACCTGTTGGCGCCGACGGTGAATATCGCCCCGGCGATCGGGTGGCCGGACGGCGTCGTGCCGACCGCGCCGCAGGGGTTCCGGGTCCAGGCCTTCGCGAGCGGTCTGGACCACCCGCGCTGGCTCTATCGCCTGCCCAACGGCGACATCCTGGTTGCCGAGACCAATGCGCCGCCCAAGCCGGAGGGCAAGTCGGGCGGCCTTCGCGGCTGGGTCATGGGTCTGGTGATGAAGCGGGCGGGCGCGGCCCCGCCAAGCCCCAACCGCATCATCCTGCTGCGCGACGCGGACGGCGACGGGGTGGCGGAGACCAGGTCGACCTTCCTTGAGAACCTGATGTCGCCCTTCGGCATGGCCCTGGTCGGGGACCGGTTGTTCGTGGCCAATGCCGACGCCGTCGTCGCCTTTCCCTATCAGGCGGGCCAGACGCAGATCGCCGCGTCGGCGACCAAGATCGCCGACCTGCCTGCAGGCCGGAACCACCACTGGACCAAGAGTGTGGTCGCCTCGGCGGACGGCACGAAGCTCTATGTCGGAGTCGGGTCCAACTCGAACATCGGCGAGAACGGGATGGACGAGGAGGAAGGCCGCGCGGCCATCCACGAGATCGACATCGCCACGGGCGCCCAGCGGGTCTTCGCCTCGGGCCTGCGCAATCCCGTCGGTCTGGCCTGGCAGCCGGACAGCCAGGCGCTTTGGGTCGCGGTGAATGAGCGGGACGAGCTCGGCAACGACCTGGTGCCCGATTATATGACCTCGGTGCGGGACGGCGGCTTCTACGGCTGGCCCTGGAGCTATTACGGCCAGACGGTCGATGCTCGGGTCCAACCCCAGGATGCGACCAAGGTCGCCGCAGCCCTCGCGCCCGACTATGCGCTGGGCGCCCACACAGCATCGCTCGGTCTGACCTTCTACGAGGGGACCGCCTTCCCGGCCGCTTACAGCCACGGCGCCTTCGTGGGTCAGCACGGATCGTGGAACCGGGAGCCGAAGGCCGGCTACAAGGTGATCTTCGTGCCCTTCGCCAACGGAAGGCCATCGGGCTCGCCGCAAGACTTCCTGACCGGCTTCCTCAACGCCGAGGGCGAGGCGATGGGCCGGCCGGTCGGGGTGCAGGTCGATCGACTGGGCACCCTGCTCGTCGCCGACGACGTGGGCAATGTCATCTGGCGGGTCGTTCCCGCGACCTGAGCGCAGGAACGCGGACAGCAAAAAGCCCCCGGCGCGAACCGGGGGCTTTCTTGTCTTCGCCGTCAATCAGGTCAGCGGGGTGGTCTGGATGGCCGGGACCAACGGCGTCACGGTCGGCGCTGGCGCGGTCGGGGCCGCGCCGGTCGAAGGTGAAGCGCTGTAAGAAACCGGGCCGGTGGGTTCGGTCACGGTTTCCGTTCGCGGCGCCACGGCGGGGGTCGCAGCGGCGCGACTTTCGACTGCGCCGACACGACGCTGAACCGCGGGAGGCGGGCTCGGGGCGGCTTCACGAACGACCGGAACCGAAGCGGCGGCGGGGCTCGTCAGGGCGGCCGGGGCAACCGAGCTTTCCAGCGGGGAAGGCGCGGCCTCGATGGGCCGGGCGATCGGCGCGACGAGTTGGGGCTCGACGAGGGGCTGGGTCTCGGTTCCGCCGCCCATCATCATGGCCGCACCGCCGCCGATCAGGACCAGGGCACCGATCGGCGCGAGGATCATCCAGGTCTGCACACCCTTGTTCGCGCGCTTGGCGCGGGCGTAGCGGGGCACGAAGTTATCGGCCTCGACCGAAGTGTTCCGAATGGCGTCATCCGTATAGGTCACAGTCATCTGCGTTACTCCAAGGTTATGCCGGAAAAACAACCGTCGGCGATCGAGGTTCCGAAACAACTCATGCGCCTTCAAGAAACACCGTCATCGACACAAACCGGTCTCGGTCTACAGCAATCACGGCCAAATCTTGACCTTGGTCGCGTTCAGGAGCAGGTAATCTTGAGTGGAGCCTTGTGGGAGACTCGATCCAAAAGAGCCCCTGCCTCGGGTTTACCCGGCGGCGCCGACGCAACGGCGCCACGCCCGGGCGGAAACGTCGCCGACCGACGTTACGGATTCCCCTGCCGGTTGACCCCGTCCCGCCGGTTGTTCATCACCGGTTTGACTTACGCCTGCATACGGAGCGACAGCGACCATGGGTTTGGCGGCCAACATCCGACGCGATCTCAAGTTCGCGGCCGGTCTGCGTCGGCTGCTCAAGCGCATCAAGCCGATCGCCCTGGATAGCGACGTTCTGGTCTGCGACGACTTCGAGGAAGCGGTCGATAAATTCTCTGACAATATCGCCCTCGAGGACGAGCACCGGTCGCTGACCTATCGCGACCTCGACGGCATGGCGAACCGCTATGCCCACTGGGCGCGCAGCCGGAACCTGCGGCGCACAGACGTCATCGCTCTGGTGATGACCAACAGAGCGGAATACATCGCCGCCTGGATGGGGTTCTCGAAGGCCGGTATCGCCACCGCCCTGATCAACACCAATCTGACCGGCCATGCCCTGGCCCACTGCCTCAACATCGCCGGCGTCGCCGTGGTCGTGGCCGACGAGGAGACCTGGCGGAAGTGCGAAGAGGCCCGGCCCTTCGTCAGCCGCACCATGATGCTGTGGGTCCTGGGCCTGAGGGACGCTGACGAGGTCTCCGAGCGGCGTGGACTGGACAACGCCGTGCGCAGCGGATCGTCAGTGCGCCCGAACCGCAACATCCGCGACGGCCTCACCAACCGCGATACCGCGCTCTACATCTACACCTCCGGGACGACCGGCATGCCGAAGGCGGCGCGCATCCACCATGCCCGGGCACGGACCTACATGCGCGCCTTCGCCGGCTGCACCCAATCGACGCCGACGGACCGGATCTTCAATGTCCTGCCGCTCTATCACTCGACCGGCGGCCTGGTCGGTGTCGGCCCCGCCCTGCTGAACGGCGGACGGCTGATCCTGCGGCGCAAATTCTCGACCTCCAGCTTCTGGCGGGACGTGAACACCTCTGGCGCGACGATGTTCGTCTATATCGGCGAACTGTGCCGCTACCTGGTGAACGGCCCGCCGCAGGAGGGCGAGCGCGGGCACAAGATTCGCCTGGCCTTCGGCAACGGCCTGCGCCCCGACGTCTGGCCGGACTTCCAGTCCCGCTTCGCCATTCCCGAGATTCTGGAGTTCTACGGCTCCACCGAAGGCAATGTCTCGCTGTTCAATTTCGACGGCAAGCAGGGCGCCATCGGGCGGGTCCCGAAATTCCTCAAGAAGCAGATCAACATCCGCCTGGTAGCCTTCGACGTCGATACCGAAGAGCCAGTGCGCCTGGCCAGTGGCCTGGTGCGTGAGGCCTCGGCCGGCGAGATCGGCGAGGCCATCGGCATGATCGGCGACAACATCCGACATGACTTCTCCGGCTATGCCGATAAGGCCGCCTCGGAGAAGAAGATCCTGACCGATGTGTTCCAGCGCGGGGATCGCTGGTTCCGCACCGGCGACCTGATGCGTCAGGATTCGGAGGGCTATTTCTACTTCATCGACCGTATCGGCGACACCTTCCGCTGGAAGGGCGAGAACGTCTCGACTGCCGAGGTCGAACAGCGGCTGGCCGACGCGCCCGGCGTCAAGGAGGTCATCGCCTATGGCGTCCCGGTCCCGGGGGCCGACGGCAAGGCCGGCATGGTCACCCTGGTGGTCGAGGGCCGGTTCTCCGCCAAGGATTTCGCCGCCTGGGCCGACGAACAGCTGCCGCCCTATGCGCGGCCCGTGTTCGTGCGCCTGGCCAAGGCGCTGGAGACGACCGGGACTTTCAAATACCGCAAGGTCGATCTGGTGGCCGAGGGCTTCGATCCGGCGAAGATCGACGGCCAGATCTACGTTCGGGGCGGCAAGTCCGGCTATACCAGGCTGACCGCCGAAGGTTTCGCCACGATCCAGAGCGGCCACAACCGGCTTTAGTCCTCCTCCTGCGCTTCGCTTTGGGGAGGACTAAGCGACCGTTAATCATTAATGGCGAAGGTCGGCGTCTCTGCTCCCGGGGACGTCGGACCGCCAAATGTTTCAGATCATCGGCATCGTCATGCTGTTCGGCATGGTGTTCGGCAGTTACGCCCTGGCCGGGGGCAAATTTGAAGTCATCATCCATGCCGCACCCCACGAGTTGATGGCCATTGGCGGTTCGGCCATCGCCGCCTTCCTGATCTCCAACTCGATCGGCGTCGTGAAGTCGGCCATGGGCGGGTTGGGCAAGGCCTTCGCCGGGCCGAAATGGAAGAAACAGGACTACAAGGACCTGCTCAGCCTCCTGTTCGCCCTGACCAAGACGATGAAGTCCAAGGGCGTCATCGCCCTAGAAAGCCATATCGAGAAGCCCGGCGAGTCCACGATCTTCCAGAAGTATCCGAAGGTCATGAAGGACCATTTCGCGATCGATTTCATCTGCGACACCCTGCGTATGATGACGATGAACCTCGAGGATCCTCACCAGATCGAGGACGCGATGGAAAAACAACTGGAGAAGCATCACCACGAGGCGGCAGGCGCGCCGCACGCGCTTCAGAACATGGCCGACGCCCTGCCCGCTCTGGGCATCGTCGCGGCCGTTCTGGGGGTCATCAAGACCATGGGATCGATCACCGAACCGCCAGAAATCCTCGGCGGGATGATCGGGGGCGCCCTGGTCGGCACCTTCATGGGCGTATTCCTGGCCTATGGCCTGGTCGGACCGCTGGCAGCGCGCCTGCAGGCGATCGTCGACGAGGAGGCGGCATTCTACAAGATCATCCAGTCGGTGCTGGTCGCCCACCTGCACGGCAACGCGGCGCAGATCTCGGTCGAGATCGGACGTGGCGACATCCCGTCGTCGGCCCAGCCGTCGTTCATGGAGATGGAAGAACACCTTGCGGCGAACCCGCCCGAGGCCGCCTGATCATTTCGTTCGAGGCAGCCGGAACACGGCGTTCTCACGCCGGCTCCCGACAGGTCACGATCCCGTCAGCCCGAGGACCGACGTCCAAGCCCCGTTGACCGAAGGTGGTGAACGGGTTGGCCCTCAGACGTAACCTTCCCGGAAGGCGGACGATCACGAAGCCGTGAGATTTCGCTTGCGAATCCGCTCACGATCCCGTTATCTCCCCAACGGAGAGGATTCATGACCTCTCTTGAACCCCCTTCTGAAGGATATACATCATGCGCATCGTCGCCCTGATCGCCGCCTCCGCCGCCGCCCTGACCCTGGCTGCTTGCCAACCCGCCGCCGAAGACAAGGCCGCTGACGCTTCGGCTGACGCCGCTGCCGCCGCCGACACCGCCACGGACGCTGCTGCGACCGCCGACGCTGCCGCCACGGACGCTGCTGCCGCTGCTGGTGAAGCCGCTGCCGCCGCTGCTCCGGCCGCCGACGGCGCTATGGCCCCGGCTGCCGACGCAGCAATGGCTCCGGCCGCTCCGGCCGCTCACTAAGTCCTCACGGACCTGGTATCCGGACGAAGTTCGCTTCGTCTGACGGAAAGGGATCGCCTCCGGGCGGTCCCTTTTTTCGTGCCCGCAATACGCCACGCCGCCTATAGACCCCGCGATGACCGATAAGGATGACCGCGACCCCAGGTTGGTCTGGACCGAGGCCGGAGAGCCCCGGTCGGGCCGGTATGGCGACCTCTATTTCTCGGCCGAAGACGGGCTGGCCGAAACCCGGGCGGTCTTCCTGACCGGATGCAGCCTGCCCGAGGCCTGGGCTGGTCGTCGGGATTTCACCGTCGCCGAGCTGGGCTTCGGCAGCGGGCTGAACATCGCCGCCCTGCTCGACCTGTGGCGGCGACATCGTCCCGAAGACGGGCGACTGCACATCTTCTCCATCGAGGGCCATCCGCTGGACGCCTACCAGGCGAGCCGCGCCCTGTCTGCCTGGCCCGAGATTCACGAGGTGACGGCTGCGCTCGTCGAGCGCTGGCCGGCCACGACCCCGGGCTTCCATCGCATCGACCTGCCGGAGTTTCACGCCGTGCTCGACCTCGCCGTGGGCGAGGCGGAATGGGCGCTGGATCAATGGACGGGCCGCGCCGACGCCTGGTTCCTTGACGGGTTCGCGCCCTCTGTGAACCCGGGCATGTGGTCCGAGACCGTCTTCGATCAGATCGCCGCGAAGTCGGCGCCCGACGCCCGTGTCGCAACCTTCACCGTCGCAGGCCTGGTCCGGCGCGGTCTGGCCGAGCGCGGCTTCGTCGTCGAGAAACGTCCAGGACACGGCCGCAAGCGCGAGCGGCTCGAGGCGCGCCGGCCCGGTGATCCCGCCGTCGCCCCGCCGCCCCGCTGCGTGATCGTCATCGGCGCAGGGATCGCCGGAGCCGCTGTGGCGCGCGCCTTGACGGCTGCGGGTCTCACACCTGTTGTGATCGAGGCCGACGGCCCCGGAGCGGGCGCGTCCGGCTTCCCGGCCGCCCTGGTGAAGCCGCGCTTCGACCTCGGCGACGAGCCGGTGGCCGCCCTGTTCGCCCAGGCGCTGGAGCGGGCCGGCGCCCTTTACAGCCTCTTGCCCGGTGCGGTCATTGCGCACGGCGTGCTGCAACTCGCAGGCACGGAACGCGATGCCCGACGCTTCGAGCGGATCGCAACCCAGCCGATCTGGGCCGACGGCGAGATCACACTGGCGAACGACAGCGAAGCGTCCCGCATCGCCGGCGAGCCAGTCGAGGGCCCAGGCCTGTGCATGGCCTCCGCCTTCGTCGTCGCTCCGCCCACGATCCTGAGGAACTGGCTCGGTCCCGACGCGGTACGTGCCGGAGACGCGGCGCGCGTCGAACCTTTTGCCGGAGGATGGCGGGTGGTTGATGCGACCGGCGGCGTGCTCGCGGAGGCGGAGACGGTTGTGCTGTGCGCAGGCGCGGGCTCCATCGAACTGGCGCCGGATCTGCGCCTGTCGCCAGTGCGGGGCCAGGCCGAATGGGTCGAAGGGGAAGGCGAACCCGCAGCCATGGCCTGGGGCGGCTATGTCGCGCCGACGGGGACCGGCTTCCTGTTCGGGTCCACCCACGACCGGGACGATACCGCCACGGACATCCGTCCGGCCGACACAGAGCGGAATCTCGCCGCGCTCGCGGCCCGCCTGCCGGGTCTCGCCGCAGGCATCGCGCCGGACGCCGTCCGCTCCCGAGTTGCGACCCGGGCGACCACGCGAGACCGCCTGCCGATCGCCGGCGCCGTCCCCGGCCATGCCGGCCTGTTCGTCCTTGGCGGCCTGGGATCGCGAGGCTTCTGCCTAGCGCCTCTGCTGGGAGAACATGTCGCCGCGCTGGTCTCGGGCCAGCCCTCGCCCCTGCCCCGCAATGTCGTCGAGCGGATCACGCCGTCGCGAGCGGCCCTTGCGCCCGGCGCAAGGCCGGAGGACGGTCGATCCGTCTAGTTGGAAAGAGGAGACGCCGCTGTGCGCCGACCGATCGCCCTTGTCTTCATCCTGTCCAGCATCGCCGCATGCGCGCCCACCGAAGGCGCCACGCCCGGCTCCGGCATCGGCACGCCCGACGGCGGCGCGCGCCAGTGCTTCCAGCCCGCCCGGATCACCAACTTCACGCGAGGCGGGACCGAGCAGATCTACGTCAAGGTCCTCGGCGGCGGCGTGTTCGCGATCCAGGCGGGTGGCTGCCCCGATATCGGAAACGCCAACGCCCTGGTCATCACGCCGGCGACGGGGATCGGCAGTCAGGTCTGCGTCGGCGACAGTGCACGGATCGCCTTGCCGAACGTCCGCTTCGGCCCCGACCAGTGCTTCGCGCGCATCGAACGCTCCCTGACCGAGGCCGAGGTCGAGGCCTTGCCGGGGCGGCAGCGCCCCTGAGTCAGGCCTTCTGGGCGTAACCCAGCTTGCGATTCAGCTTCTCGATCAGGTCGATGGCCGTGTCGGCGATGACGGATCCAGGCGGGTAGACGGCGGCCACGCCCATATCCAGCAGGGTCTGGACGTCGGCGGGCGGGATCACACCGCCGACCGTCACCATGATGTCGGAGCGGCCCAGCTTCTTCAGTTCGGCGATCAGCGCGGGCGCCAGCGTCAGGTGCCCGGCCGCCAGCGACGAGGCCCCGACGACGTGGACATTGTTGTTCACCGCATCGCGCGCCGCCTCTTCCGGTGTCTGGAACAGGGGACCGGCGACGGCGTCGAGGCCCAGATCGCCATAGGCGGTGGCGACGACCTTCTGGCCGCGGTCGTGACCGTCCTGGCCCAGTTTGGCGATCAGGATCCGCGGCGGTCCGCCGTCGTTCTCGACGAAGGCGGCGACCATGTCGCGCGCGCGTGAGATCCTGGGATTGGCCCCGGCCTCCCTGGCATAGACCCCCGAGACGGTCTTCACCGTCGCGACGTGGCGGCCGAAGGCGGCTTCCAGCGCATCGGACATCTCGCCGACGGTGGCGTGGGCGCGACCGGCGCGGACGCAGAGTTCGAGCAGGTTCTCCGTGCCTTTGGCGCCCTCGGTCAAAGCGTCGAGCGCGGCCTGGCATTTCGCCTCGTCGCGTTCGGCGCGGAGGCGTTTCAGCTTCTCGATCTGGGCCGACAGGACGGCGGCGTTGTCGACCTTCATCACCGGAATGTCGTCCGCGACGTCGTTCAGGTACCGGTTCACGCCCACGACCGTCTGCTGGCCGGTGTCGATGCGGGCCTGGGTCTTCGCGGCGGCCTCCTCGATGCGCAGCTTGGGCAGGCCGGCCTCAATGGCCTTGGCCATGCCGCCGAGTTCACGGACCTCGGCCATGTGGGCGCGGGCCCGCTCGGCCAGTTCATGGGTCAGGCGTTCGACGAAGAAGCTGCCGCCCCAGGGGTCGATGACCCGGGTCAGTCCGGTCTCGAGCTGCAGCAACAGCTGAGTGTTGCGCGCGATCCGGGCCGAGAAGTCGGTCGGCAGGGCGAGAGCCTCATCGAGCGAATTGGTATGCAGGGACTGGGTCTGGCCGCCTGCCGCGGCCATGGCCTCGACCATGGTCCGGGGCACATTGTTGAACACGTCCTGGGCCGCCAGCGACCAGCCCGAGGTCTGGCAGTGGGCGCGCAGCGACAGGCTGCGCGGGTCCTTCGGCGCGAACTCTTCCTGCACCGCCTCGGCCCACAGCAGGCGGCCGGCGCGGAGTTTGGCCACCTCCATGAAATAGTCCATGCCGATGGCCCAGAAGAAGCTCAGGCGTGGCGCGAACCGGTCCACGTCCATGCCCGCCGCGACACCGGCGCGGATGTATTCCAGCCCGTCCGACAGGGTGTAGGCCAGCTCCAGGTCGGCGGAGGCTCCCGCCTCCTGCATGTGGTAGCCGCTGATCGAGATGGAGTTGAACTTGGGCGTCTCCTGCGTCGTCCAGGCGAAGATGTCGGCGATGATCCGCATCGAGGGCCCGGGCGGATAGATGTAGGTGTTGCGGACCATGAACTCCTTGAGGATGTCGTTCTGGATGGTCCCGGTCAGGGCCTTGTGTTCGACGCCCTGCTCTTCCGCCGCGACGACGTAGAGGGCCAGGATCGGCAGGACGGCGCCGTTCATGGTCATCGACACCGACATCTGGTCCAGCGGGATGCCGTCGAACAGGGTCCGCATGTCGAGGATGGAATCGATGGCCACGCCGGCCATGCCGACATCGCCGGCGACGCGCGGGTGATCAGAGTCGTAGCCCCGGTGGGTGGCCAGGTCGAAAGCGATGCTGAGCCCCTTCTGACCGGCCGCGAGGTTGCGGCGATAGAAGGCGTTGGAGGCCTCGGCGGTGGAGAAGCCGGCGTACTGGCGGACCGTCCAGGGGTTGGACGCGTACATGGTCGGATAGGGGCCGCGCACGAACGGCGCGAAACCCGGCAGGCCGTCGGTGAAGTCGAGGTCGGCGATGGCCGCCGCGTCGTAGACGGAGGCGATGTCGATGCCTTCGGGCGTGCGGACCGGGGCGCGGTCGAGGGCGCCGTCCAGCGGCGACAGGTCGAGGGTGGTTCTGGTGAAATCGGGGGTGGTCATGCCGCCGTCTCCTGCTCGAAGGCTGCGGCCCAGCGCAGGGGCGGCAGAGGCGGACAGCGGTCGCCGCCGGAGCCCGGGGTTTGGGCGGTCGAGGGCTCGACGGACACGGAACGGACGTCGGCGTCGACGAACTTCGTAACCCCGACCATCTGGCCGCCGCCTTCGGACAGGGCGGCCTTGCCGGAATCGCGCGAGGCGGCAATGCGCTGCTGGAGGGCGCCGCCGCGCAGGGAGGCGACGATGCCGCCCTCGCGCTCGATGCGCTGGAACTCGGCCCAGCCGGCTTCGGCGAGATCGCGGGTGCGGTGATCGAGATACCAGGAACCTGCCGCAGGATCAGCGACGCGGCCGATGTGGGCCTCTTCCATCAGGATCAGCTGGGTATTGCGGGCCTGACGACGGGCGGAGGCGTCGGGACGGCCGAGCACGCGGCTGAACCCGTCGAGCACCACCGCATCCGCCCCGCCCACAGCGCCGGCGAAGCCGGCGGCGGTGAGGCGCAGCAGGTTGGGCCAGGGGTCCTTGGCCGCCAGCATTCGGCGCGAAGAGCGGGCCTCGATCCGGGCGGGGGCCTCTTGGCCGAAGGCCCTGGAGATCGAACGCCAGATCAGGCGCAGGGCCCGGACCTTGGCCAGGCTATCGAAATACTCGGCGTCGACGCTGACGCCCAGGACCGTCCCGGTCAGGGCGCGCTCGATGGGCAGGCCCGCATCCACGGCGGCATTCAGACTGGCCGCGGCGGCGGCGGCGGCGAAGCCCAGTTCCTGGCCGGCGGAGCCTCCGGCCTCGTGCGCGACCCGGCCGGTGGCGAGGAAGAAACTGGCTTCCGGATAGGCCCCGGCGTGGCGGGCCGCGGTGTTGGCGGCGAGGCTGATATGCTCCTCGATCGCACGGGGCGAGCCGCCCGTCGCGGCGAAGGCGCTCAGCGGGTCCATGTGGAACATCAGCTTCGCGCGGGGGGAACCCTTGGCGACCACGGCCAGGGCGTTGGCGGCGTCCGGCCCGGCGAGACCGGCATCGAGGGCGACAGGGGCCAGCTCCAGCGCCACGCCGTTGAGGGCGCGTCCGAGCGGTTCGCTATCGGTCAGAACCTCGCCTGAGAGGATGACCGAGGCGGCGCCGCCTTCGAGATCGGCGAGGACCGCCGCATTGGCGGCCTCGGGGTCATCGCCCTCGACCTGGGTGCGCAGGTCCCAGGGGCGACCGTCGGCGTCCGAGGCGCGGGGCGCGAAGACCGCCGCGGTCGCATTGGCCCGGCCGTACAAGGGACGCGTCGTCAGGTGGTCGGCGTCGAGATGGACGAGGCCCTCGACCGGCCTGCCCTTCAGCGCCTTCTCGGCCTCGGCGCGCCATTCGGCGGGCGACGGGATCGGGAAAGGCTGGGACATGCAGGCTCCGGCGAGGTTCACGCGCCGTATTGCTACTCTGGCCGCCGGGCGTCCAGCCGGATCGACTGACCGCGCGACTCCAAAAGCGACTCGACAGAGTCGACAGAGTCGCGCCCGCCCGCAGCCGCTCCGTCCCCGATCCGGCCCATGCCGATCCCTCCACCAGAAGAACGGCAGTATAACCCCGCATCAGGGCGTGATGGACAAAAGGCCTCTCAATACGGCCACGCATTGATCCGATTAAGGAAATCGGCGCGTCCGTTGATGGGTATAGGCCTGAACCCCTCTCCCGTTCAGCGGAGGGGTTCAGGGGATCAGACCCTGGCCGGCTCGTACCGCGGCGACAGGATGTGGATGACCAGCAGGGCGATCAGATAGGCCGAGGCGGCGACGACGAAGATCGGGGTGTAGCTGCCGATCTTGTCCAGGACGTAGCCGGCGTATTTGGCCATGGCCATGCCGCCGAAGCCGCCGATCATGCCGCCGATGCCGACCACCGACCCCACAGCGGAGCGCGGGAAGACGTCGCCGGGCATGGCGTAGAGGTTGGCCGAGAAGCCCTGGTGGGCGGCCGTGGCGACGCCGATGACCAGCACCGCCAGCCACATGTTGTCGATATTGCCGGCGAAGGCGACGGGCGTGACCGCAAGGGCGCAGATCAGCATGGTCAGCTTGCGTGCGGCCCCCAGGCTCATGCCGCGCTTCAGGAACTGTCCCGACAGCCAGCCGCCGCCGATCGAACCGACGTCCGAGAGCAGATAGATGGCGATCAGCGGCGGGCCGAAGGTCAGCAGGTTCAGGTCGTATTGTTTGCCCAGGAAACCCGGCAGCCAGAACAGGAAGAACCACCAGATGGGGTCGATCAGGAACTTGCCCAGGGCATAGGCCCAGGTCTCCTTGACCGTCAGCAGCTTGAGCCAACCGATCTTGTGAGCCGGGTCGGGGGCGTCCTGCGAAATCCAGTTCAGCTCGGCCGGGGTGACCTTCTTGTGCTCGCCCGGGCGCTTGTAGATCATGAACCAGACGGGAACCCACAGGAACCCGAGCGCACCGACGATGATGAGGGCCATCCGCCAGTTGGGCTCTTCGGCCGTGCCCAGCCAGACCGAAGCGATCAGCGGGATGATCAGCGGCGTGATGATGGCGCCGATGTTGGTGCCGGCATTAAACAGGCCGACGGCGAAGGCGCGCTCCTTCTTTGGGAACCATTCGGTGACGGCCTTGATGCCGGCCGGGAAGCCGCCGCCCTCGCCGATGCCCAAGGCAACGCGAGCGATAATGGCGGTGTTCAGGCTGCGGATGCCTGCGTGGGCGATGAAGGCGATCTGCCAGATGATGAAGGCAATGCCGAAGCCCCATCGGGCCCCGATCTTGTCGACCAGCCGTCCCCACAACAGGTAGGATACGGCGTAGGCGGCCTGGAACCAGAAGATGATGTCGGCGAAGTTGGTTTCGGTCCAGCCGAACTCGGCCATCAGCGTCGGCTTCAGGACGCCCAGCGCCTGACGGTCGACATAGTTGATGACCATGGCCGCGAACAGCAGCCAGACCACGACCCAGCGGTATTTGCCCGACGGCGGCTGGATCTGGATTGGTTCGACCCTGGTCGAAGCAGCGTCTGTCATGGACCCCGTCCTTACTGTTTCCGCGTCCTGACCCGCCTTGTCACCGCGAGCGGCGCGACGGGTTCCGGGATGGTTGAACTACGTCTCGGCCGAAACGACCGTGCAATGGATTTCACCGACGCCCGAGAAGACGCAGACGGATTGGGCGCCGATCTCGACGCGGTGGACGCCGGTGACGGCGCCGGTCGAGATCAGGGTTCCCTCCTTCACCGGCCGTCCGCGACGGGCCAGGTGTTCGATCAGGAAGCGGACCGATTCCAGAACGCCCATCGGGATCGCGGCCGCCGTGGCTGTGCCAATGGTCACGCCGTCGACGAGGGTTTGAACCTCGATGCCATCCAGGCTCGCGGCCCAGTCCTCGATCTCGACGCCCAGCACCAGGCCGCCGTTGTTGCCAAAGTCGGAGGCGACCACGGCCGAGCCCAGGTCGTTGATCGTCGAAAGCGGGCTGCCCGCCAGTTCGACGCCGATATGCATGGCGGCGACGGCGGCGGTCGCCTCTTCCAGGGTCCAGTCGAGCCTGGACGGATCGACCTTGCCGATGCGGGCGACGAACTCGGCCTCGATCGCGGCGAACCCGCCGGGGATGGCCGGCAGCGGGGTCGGTTCGGACGAGGTCGACCAGAAATTGCGGCGGAAGATCGGGCCGGCAAGGCGATGCGTCTGGAGGGTCGGCTGCTGGCCCGGGGGCACCATGCCGACCTTCCAGCCGACAATCTCGTCCGGGAACAGGCCGATGGCCGCGTCCTGGGTCGCATAGGCCGTGGCCATGTCGAGCGGGCGCGGGCCCGGATAGTCCGACAGGGCGGTATGCGACAGGCGCGCACCGACGAAGCGCGTGGCGATGTCCGACACACTGTCGTTCAGGCCCGGGGCGTTCGCCGCGCTCATGCCGCGACCGCCGAATGGTGATGAATGCCCGTCACGCGCCGTCCCGATATCATTTGCCAGAAGCCGATCTTCTCGTCGGTTCGGGGATGATTGAAGGGGAAGGAAACCGGTGTCAACGCCCTTGCTGAGATCGGCGCCGGCGGCAAGCGTGGGCATGGCGTCACAGCCGGACCGGTTGTAAGGCTGCATGGCCCACAGCATGAGGTCGAGCTTGACCGACGACGACAATACATCCGCCCGCGCGGTGATGAGGCCCGGAAAACGGCCCACGATCAACGACGTGGCGCGTATCGCCTCGGTCTCGAAGAAGACGGTTTCGCGGGTCATCAACCAGTCGCCCTTCGTGCGCGAAGAAACGCGCGGGCGGGTCAATGCGGTCATTGAGGAACTGGGCTTCACCCCGGACCTGCAGGCGCGCGGCCTCGCCTTCCGCCGATCCTTCCTGGTGGGCCTGATCTACGACAACCCCAGCCCGAACTATGTCGTGAACATGCAACAGGGCGTGCTGGACGCGCTGCGCGGTTCGGGGCTGGAGCTTGTGGTCCACCCGTGCGTGCGGACCGGCGACACCGTGGTGAACGACATCCGCACCTTCGTGGAGCGCCAGAAGCTGTTCGGCGTCATCCTGCCGCCATCGATGTCCGAGGACGAGCGGGTCATCCAGGTTCTGCGCGACCTCGACTGTCCCTATGTCCGCATCGCCTCGGTGTCGCTGGACGAGCCTGGCTCCATGCTCGTCACCAATGACCATGTCGGCGCGGCCGAAGCCGGCCGGCACCTGGCCGACCTGGGCCACAGCCGCATCGGCTTCATCTCCGGTCCCGAACTGTTCCGCTCCAGCGCGGTGCGCGGCGGCGGCTTCCGCGAGGCCCTCGCCGAAAAGGGGCTGACGCTGGACGACCGCTATGTCGCCGTGGGCGCCTATACGTTCGAGTCGGGGGTGGAGGCGGCGAAGACCCTGCTCGCCCTCGACCCGCCGCCGACCGCCATCTTCACCGGCAACGACGAGATGGCGCTGGGCGTGTTCAAGGTCGCTCGCGACATGGGTCTGGAGATTCCGCGCGACCTGTCGGTGGTCGGCTATGACGACCTGCCGATGGCGTCGCGGGTGTGGCCGAACCTGACCTCGGTGCGCCTGCCGATCCGCGACATGGGCCGGATGGCGGCGGAGAAGCTGCTGGCGCCGATGCGTGGGCTGGATCCGGCCAAGCTCAACCAGCCGGAGGTGAGGCCGTCGCTGGTGGTCAGGGATTCGGCGCGGGCGTTGTGAACGCCTTTCCTTCTCCCGTTGGGAGAAGGTGGCCGCGAAGCGGACGGATGAGGGTCGGATCTCACCGGAGACGCACGACCCTCACCCTTTCGCGTTTCCAGTCGCTGCGCTCCTGGACGCTCAAGCCCTCTCCCACCGGGAGAGGGTTTCGCTACCTCAGGCCGTCTCGAGCACCTTCGCGCCGACGAGGCCCTTGATGTAGTCGCGGATGCTCTCGTCCGTGGCGTTGGCGAAGAAGTAGTCCTGGAACTTCTCGCCGGCAACGGCGGCCTTGAGCAGGTCCTGGTCGACGGTCTTCAGCACGGTCAGCATGTCGTGGCAGGTCACGGCCTTCAGCGACTTCAGGATGCCGCGGTTTTTGGCCATGATCTCGGCACGTTCCCTAGGATAGCCCAGGCCGCGCTCGCCCTCGAAGAGCTTGCGATAGACGTCCTGCAGGTTCAGCTCGGCCGCCCAGCCGAAGCCCTTGGCGTAGGGCATCGAGATGGCGTTGCCGTCGTTGATCTGGCCGAACAGGAAGGCGTCGGTCGGGTCGATCAACAGGCCGCAGAAGACGCCCGGCATGGCGTTGCAGGCCAGCATCGAGCCCATGCCCGTGCCGCAGCCGGTGACGACGAAGTCGGCGGCGCCCGAGTTCAGCAGGACGCCGGTCAGCAGGCCGTTCATGACGTAGGTCAGCGACGCCTTATCCTCGGCCGTGTACATGCCGTAGTTGAAGACCTGATGCCCCAGGGGCTCGGCCACCGCCGTAAGGGCGTCGTGGATGATCGCGTTCTTCGCGGCCTGGCTGTTCTCGGTGATCAGGGCGATTTTCATGGGTGTCCTCTCGGCAAGTCTTTGGGGCTGGCGAGGGCTTTACCCCTTCGCGGGATCATTTGCATCTGGTTTTGACACCGGTTACCACGCTCCGCAAACGCCGGTGGGAGGATCGCCGCATGGATTGCAGGATTTACCAAGCCACCCGTCCGGATTCGATGGTCGGCGCGGGCCGTGACGATCTGCGCGACCGCGATCTGATCACGGACTACACCTTCGTCCGGGCGATGGGCGGCGAGACCATCGACCATACCGACACGACGTCCTCGACGTCAGCCAACTGAAGTAGGGCAAAAATGACCAATCCATTCAGCCTGCAGGGCAAGGTCGCCGTCGTTACGGGCGGGAACACCGGTATCGGTCAGGGCATCGCCCTGGCTCTCGCTGACGCAGGCGCGTCAATCGCCTCGGTCGCGCGCCGCGCCTCTGACGATACCGTCGGCCAGTGCCTGGCCAAGGGGGTGAAGGCCATCTCGATCCAGGCCGACCTCGGCTCCATGGAGCCGATCGAGCGCATCGTGGCCGAGACGACCAGGGGCCTCGGCCCCATCGACATCCTGGTCAACAACGCCGGCATCATCCGCCGCGCCGACGCCGTCGACTTCACCGAGGAGGACTGGGACGCGGTCCTGAACGTCAATCTGAAGTCGGTCTTCTTCCTGTCCCAGGCTGTGGTTCGCGACATGATCGCCGGCGGTCGCAAGGGCAAGATCATCAACACCGCCTCGATGCTGTCCTATCAGGGCGGGATCCGGGTGCCGTCCTATACGGCGTCCAAGTCGGGCGTCGCGGGCCTGACCAAGCTGATGGCCAACGAGTGGGCCAAGCACGGCGTCAACGCCAATGCCATGGCGCCCGGCTATTTCGCCACTGACAACACCCAGGCGCTGCAGGACGACCCGGTCCGGTCCAAGGAAATCCTCGGCCGCATTCCCTCGGGTCGCTGGGGCCAGCCGTCTGACATCGGCGGGGCGGCGGTCTTCCTGTCCTCGGCAGCTTCTGACTACGTCCAGGGCATCACGCTTCCGGTCGACGGCGGCTGGCTCGCACGCTGATCAGCGACTAGCGTAGCGCCATGACGATCCTTTGCTTCGGCGAGATGCTGCTGCGTCTCACGCCCAACGACGGCGAACTGCTGATGCAGTCGCCTGGCCTGACCGTCCGCCCCGGCGGGGCCGAGGCCAATGTCGCCGTGTCCCTGGCCCGTTACGGCGCGCCAGCCGCCATGGCGACGGTCCTGCCCGACAATCCGCTGGGTCACGCCGCTCGCGACGAGGTGCGCAAGCATGGCGTCGACACACGCCGCATCGTCTTCAAGCCCGGCCGGATGGGGCTGTATTTCCTGACGCCGGGCGCCGTGCGTCGTCCGTCGGAAGTCCTCTACGACCGCGCCGTCTCGGCCTTCGTCCAGCATGTCGACGGGGCGCTGGACTGGGCCAGGCTGCTCGAAGGGGTGGAGTGGCTGCACCTGTCGGGCGTGACGCCCGCGACCGGGCCGACCGGTTCGGCTGCTGCGCTGGCCGCCATCGCCGCTGCGACCAGGGCGGGCGTCAAGGTCAGTTTCGACGGAAACTTCCGCGGCAAGCTGTGGGCCGAATGGGCCGGTGATCCGCCGCGCATCCTGGGCCAGATGCTGGCGGGGTCCAACCTCGCCTTCGCCGACGACCGCGACTTCGCCCTCGTACTGGGCCGGTCGTTCGATGACGCTGATCCGGCCGAGCGCCGTCGCGCTGCCGCCACGGCCGCGTTCGAGACCTGGCCCTCGCTGGAGCGGATCTGCTGCACCCTGCGCATCAACGACAGCGTCCAGGACCAGACCCTGTCGGCGGTGATGATCACCCGCGACGGCGAGCATCACGCGGCCCCCATCGCACTGACCGGGGTCGTGGACCGGGTCGGCGGCGGCGACGCCTTTGCGTCCGGCGTGCTGTTTGGCATCTACAGAGGCTGGTCGAACGACGAGGCCCTGGCCTTCGGGCTGGCGGCGGCAGGTTTGAAACATTCGGTGCCCGGGGACTTCAACCTGTTCGACGAGGCCCAGGTGCGGGCCGCCATGGCCGCCGAAGGCTTCGATATCCGGCGGTAGGCGCGCTCTCCTCTCCTCTCCGTCATCCTTGGACGCAGCGCAGCGGAGATCCGAGGACCCAGCCGCGCGGACCTGAACGCGCACCCGGGTCGACAGCGGTGCAGCTGGGTCCCCGGGTTCGCCGCGCGCCCCGAGGATGAAGGAGAAGTGGGCTCAGAAGGCTCTAGGAAACCGGTGTCATTGATGTATCGTGATTTCAAACGAGCGTCAGACTCGTGATCGTCTGTCCCCAGGAAACGACCCGGAGTTCCCCATGTCGCCAACCCCGTCGCGTCGCGCCCTGCTCGCTGGAGGCGCCGCGCTGACCGCCCTGGCCGCAACGCCCGTCGCCGCGTTCGCGCAAACGGCCCCCGACCGCCCGGCCATCCTGGCCACGATGAAGCGCGCCACGGCCTTCATGACCGACGAGGTCGCCGTCGGCGGCGGATACGTGTGGAACGTCCTGCCCGACTTCTCGCGCCGCTGGGGGGAGCTGGAAGCCTCACTGACCATGATCTGGGTCCAGCCTCCGGGCACGGCGACCGTGGGTCACGCCTATCTCGACGCCTATCACGCCACCGGCGACGAGCAGTTCTACGACGCCGCCAGGGCCGCCGCCGACGCCCTCATCGCCGGGCAGCATTCGCGCGGCGGCTGGAACTACGTCATCGATACGGCGGGCGAGGACAGCCTGAAGGACTGGTACGCCCGGATCGGCGGCAACGCCTGGCGGCTCGAGGAATTCCAGCACTACTACGGCAACGCCACCTTCGACGACGCCGGCACGGCCGAGGCCTCGCAGCTGCTGCTGCGGGTCTATCTGGAGAAGCGCGAGCGCAAATACCGGGCGCCGCTCGACAAGGCGATCCAGTTCGTCCTCGACGCCCAGTATCCGAACGGCGGATGGCCCCAGCGCTTCCCGTTCGTGGAGGGCGCCGGCGGCCTGCACGGCAACCCGGACTACACCCCCTACATCACCTTCAACGACGACGTGGCGGGCGAGAACATCGAGTTCCTGCTCTACTGCCACCAGGCCCTCGGCTCGAACGACCGGCGGCTGGTCGATGCGATCCAGCGCGGCATGGACATCTTCGTCGCCACCCAGCAGCCCCTGCCCCAGCCCGCCTGGGGGCTGCAGCACTATCCCGACACTCTGATGCCGGCGCCGGCCCGCACCATCGAGCCGCGCGCCTTCGCCACCCACACGACGGCGACCAACATCCGGTCGATGATCGGCTTCTACAAGCTGACCGGCGACCGCAAATATCTGACCCGGCTGCCCGAGGCGCTGGACTGGCTGGACCAGGTCAGGACGCCCCAGACCCTGATCGCGCCCGGCCGGACCCATCCGACCTTCATCCTCGAGGGCTCGAATACGCCGGTCTATATCCACCGCCGGGGGTCGAACATCAGGAACGGCCGCTATTACGCCGACGAGAACCCGAACAATCTGGTCATCCACTACGGCTCGTTCCGGAACCTGGACACTGCCGCCCTGCGCGGAGAGCTGGAAGCCGCGGCCGCGCTGGATCCGGCGGCCCTGATCGCCGCCTCGCCGCTGAAGGCGCGTCCGGGCGCGCTGGAACTGCCGAAGTATTTCACCCTGCGCGACGTCAGCATCTGGGACATGTCGACCGACGGGCGACGTCCGCGTCCGGTGGCGGCCGGACGGGCGGCCGAGCTGGCGGCGAGCCTCAACACGCGCGGCTACTGGCCGACGCCGATGACCACGACGTCGAACCCCTACATCGGCCCGTCGCCCGAGGCAGTCACCGGGGGCGAGTACCAGACCACCCGCGTCGGCGATCTGTGGGACACCTCGCCCTACAACACCGACTTCCCGGTGGAATGCATCTCGACCGAGGCCTTCGTGCGCAACCTCGGCGACCTCATCGAGGCCCTCAGCCCGCCGGCCGCCTGATGCGGCTGGACCGCCGCACGCTACTGACAGGACTGGCGGCGACGCCGCTGGCCGGATGCATGTCGATGCCTCGGACAGGGATGCCGTCGATGCCGTTCATGCGGACACCGCCGGTCGATCAGAAGGACTGGCGGACGCTGGCGGACGGCCAGACGGTGACGATGTTCACCCTCACCAATGACCGGGGGTCCCAGGCGAGAGTCATGACCTGGGGCGGCATCCTGCAGTCGCTGACACTGCCGGATCGCGAGGGGCGGATGGCGGAGGTCGTCCTCGGCCTCGATAGCCTGGCCGACTATGTCGAGCGGTCGCGCAACTTCGGCGCCACCGTCGGTCGCTACGCCGGACGGATCGCCAACGGGCGGCTCGAACTGGACGGCCGCGAGGTCCAGCTCGACGTCGGCTCGGGCCCGCACTCCAGTCACGGCGGCCCCGTCGGTTTCGCCAAACGCAACTGGACGGGCCGTCCCGACGTGACCGACGACGGACCGGGCGTAGTCCTGACCCTGGTCAGCGCCGACGGCGACCAGGGCTTCCCCGGGCGGCTGACGATCTCGGTCACATATCGGCTGACGCACGACGACCGGTTGACGATCGACTATCTGGCCCTGACGGATCGGGCGACGGTGCTGAACCCGACCAACCACTCCTACTTCAACCTGTCGGGCGACCCGGAGCGGTTGATCCTTGACCACGAGCTGCAGATCGAGGCCGACGCCTTCGCCGCCTATGCGCCGGACAAGATCGTCACCGGAGACCTGGCGCCGGTGGCGGGCACGCCGTTCGACTTCCGCACGCCCAAACCGATCGGCCGGGACCTGTTCGAGGTGAACGATCAGCTGCGCATCGGCGGCGGCTACGACCACAGTTTCGCGGTTCGGGGCCAGGGCCTGCGCCGCGCCGGGCGGCTATCGGAGGCTTTTAGCGGTCGGGCGCTCGAGGTCTGGACGACCGAGCCGGCGCTGCATGTCTATACGGCGAACACGGTCGAACTGGTCGGGCGCGGCGGGGCCGCCTATCGCCCGCACTGCGGCGTGGCGCTGGAGACCCAGCACTATCAGAACAGCCCCAACCGGCCGGGCTTCCCCTCGACCGTGCTGAGGCCGGGCGAGACCTTCCGGTCGCGGACCGAGTACCGGTTCAGCGTGAGTTAGCACCCTCTCCCCTTGCGGGAGAGGGAGATCGCGCACGACGGCGCAGCCGTCGTTCTGGCGCGGTCGGGTGAGGGGTTTCACCGGCGGTCGGCGTGAGCGAACCGAGCCAGCACCAACCTCTGACGTCAGCGTGACCCCTCATCCGTCAGCCTTCGGCTGCCACCTTCTCCCGCAAGGGGAGAAGGACAGAGAAAAAGGCCCCGGCGTTTCCGCCGAGGCCCTTACTCAGGTCATTCGCGCTCAAGTAGCCCGAAGGGCGGTAGCACAAAAAGAAAGGCCTACGCCTCGTCGGCAGGCTTGTCGGCGGTGCCGGTGACCGGGACCACGGCGCCCTTGGCGGGGCGGACGGTCTGGCGTTCGGCGATACGGGCCGACTTACCGCGACGGTCGCGCAGGTAGTACAGCTTGGCGCGCCGGACGACGCCGCGACGCTTGACCTCGATCGACTCGATGTTCGGCGACAGGATCGGGAAGACGCGCTCGACGCCCTCGCCGAAGGAGATTTTGCGGACGGTGAAGTTCTCGTTCACGCCGCCGCCGGCGCGGGCGATGCAGACGCCTTCGAAGGCCTGAACGCGCTCGCGCTCGCCTTCCTTGATCTTGACGTTGACGCGAAGTGTGTCGCCGGGCTGGAAGACCGGGATCGCGCGCACGGCGATCAAACGGGCTTTTTCTTCCGCTTCGAGCGTCTGAAGGATGTTGGCCATGGTTCTATTCTCCTCGGGCTTTGGCGCCCTTTAGCTTTGATTTGGCGGAGGGTTCCGCAGGTCTATTCGCAAGATGAGCGTCCCAGAGATCCGGTCTGCGGTCCTGCGTCGTCTTTTCCCTTTGCTCCTGACGCCAGGCCGCCATCTTGCGATGGTCGCCGGACAACAGGATCTCCGGGATGTCGATCCCCTCGAACGTCCGCGGTCGCGTGTACTGCGGATGCTCCAGAAGACCGTCCTCGAAGCTTTCGGAACTCAGGCTTTCGGCCTGGCCCAGAACGCCGGGGATCAGTCGTACGCACGCCTCGATCACCACCATCGCCGCCGCCTCGCCACCGGCGAGAACCGCGTCTCCGACGGAGACCTCCTCGAACCCCCGGGCGTCGAGCACCCGCTGGTCCACCCCCTCGAACCGGCCGCAGAGAACGACAATGCCGTCCGCCTTGGCCCACTCTTTCACTCGCGCCTGCGTCAGGGGTCGACCGCGTGCGCTCATGTACAAAAGCGGCCGGGGCGACCCTGTCAGGCTGTCTAGAGCCCGGGCCACCACGTCCGCTTTAAGCACCTGTCCGGGGCCGCCACCCGCGGGGGTGTCGTCCAGGAAGCCGCGCTTATCTTCGGAAAAGTCGCGAATGTCCACCGTTTCCAGCGACCACAGCCCCTTCTCGCGCCAGGCGGTGCCGATCAACGACACGCCGAGTGCGCCCGGAAAGGCCTCGGGGAACATGGTCAGGACGGTGGCGGTAAAGGGCATTCTCGCGATCTAGCGCGCTCTGGCCCGCTCGTCTCCTCCCTGTCGCGCAGCGGCGGGGAGGCGGCTCGGAGGCGAAGCCGGAGAGACGGAGGGGTTCTGGCCGCACGAAGACCCCCTCCGTCAGCTTGCCAAGCGCTCGCCGACACCTCCCCATCCCTCCGGGACGGGGAGGAGACGATCACTGCGTCGGTCGCCCGCCTCCGGCCGCGATCCAGGCGTCCACCCGCTCCTCCAGGATGTCCAGCGGAACGCCGCCGCCGCCCAGGACCACCGCGTGGAAGTCGCGCACGTCGAAGCGGTCGCCCAGCGCGGTCTCAGCCCTCGCCCGCAGCTCCAGGATCTTCAGTTGACCAATCTTGTAGCTGGTCGCCTGGCCCGGATTGGTGATGTAGCGCTCGACCTCCTTGACGATGTCGCGCTCCGACACGAGCGTGTTCTGCTGGAAATATTCGATCGCCTGCTCGCGGGTCCAGCGCTTGGAATGCAGGCCGGTGTCCGTCACCAGACGCGCGGCGCGCCAGATCTCGAGCGAGAGCCGGCCGAAGTCCGAATAGGGGTCCTGATAGAAGCCCATCTCCTTGCCGAGCCGCTCGGTGTAGAGGCCCCAGCCTTCCGAATAGGCGCCGTAACCGCCGAAGCGACGGAAGCGCGGCAGGCCCTCGATCTCCTGGGCGAAGGCGATCTGGAAATGGTGGCCCGGCGCGCCCTCGTGGTAGCTGATGCCCTCGACCTGGGGCTTCAGCACCTGGGTCATGTCAGCCAGGTTGACGTAGTATATGCCCGGGCGCGACCCGTCCGGCGCCGGGCGGTTGTAGAAGGCGACCGAGGCCGTCTCCTGACGCCAGGCCTCGACCGCGCGGACCTCCAGCGGAGCCCGGGGCAGGGTGTGGAAGAAGCGCGGCGCCGCCTCCATCGCATCCGCCACCGCCGCCCGCGCATCGACCAGATAGGCTTCGCGGCCCGCCTCGGTGTTCGGATACTGGAAGCGCGGATCCGTCTTGATGTAGGCGAAGAACGCCTGAAGCGTGCCGTCGAAGCCGACCGCCGTCTTGATCGCCTCCATCTCGGTCTGGATGCGCGCGACCTCGGACAGGCCGATGTCGTGGATCTGGTCGGGCGTCAGGTCTGTGGTGGTCGAGTTCCGGACCCGCTCGGCATAGTAGGCGTCGCCGTCGGGCAGGCGCCAGACGCCTTCGTTGGACGTCGCCAGAGGCTGAACTTCCGCCAGGGTCGTCAGGATCTGCTCATAGCCGCGACGGAACGGACCGGTCAGGGCCTCGCGAGCCGCGGCCAGCAGGGTCGCCTTTTCCTCGGGCGAGGCGTCGAGCGCATCCACCTTCTTCTGGAAATCGGCCCAGACCGGGTTGTCGGCCGCGTCGTCGAACGGCGCGCCGGAGATCACGTTGCGGGTATCGGCGATGGTGATCGGGAAGACGAAGGTGGGCGAGACGAAGCCGGCCTGGGCACGGCGCGTCACGTCGGCGGAGATCTCGCCCATGACCCGCTCGACCTCCACCAGCCGGGCGACGTAGGCGCGGGCGTCCTCGGCGGTGTCGATCCGGTGGTTGTTGATCATGAAGACCGGGATGCCGGTCGCCGGATTGCCGTTGGCGGCGAAGATGTAGTCGTGGTCGCTGAACCGCGCGCCCGAGACCTGGCGCTCCACTCCGTTCTCGAACATCCGCCACGACAGCTGGCTCTGCGGGCTCAGGGCGTCGAAGTCGTGTTCGGCCTTCATCCGCGCCAACTGGGCTTCGGCCAGGGCGACGGAGCGGACCTCGGCGTCGGGGGTGTACTCGTCCAGCCGGTCGTAGGCTGTTTTCATGCCCAGAGAGGTCATCTGCTGGGGGCTCAGAGCGATGCGTTCGCCGTAGGCGGCCTCGAAGAAGGCGGCCAGCGAAGCGTCTGCTTCAGCCGTCGCAGCCGCCTGGGTCGTCACGCCGGCCGGCACCGGAGCGAGGGCCGCCGTTCCCAACCCCGCCGCGACAATCAGGCTGAAACTGGCGCAAGAAACGAGAAGACGACGCATAGGGAACTCCGTGAACTGTTCGTTCAGCGACCGTCCCCGATGCGTTGCCGGTATGCAAGGGCGACCAGCGTCGCGCCTCGATCAGGCCTTCGCCGCGATGCCCGTCTCGGCGAGCCATTCCAGGATCTTGCCCTTGGGCATGGCGCCGACCTTGAGCGAGGTCATCTGGCCGTCCTTGAACAGCATCAGGGTCGGGATGCCCTTCACGCCCAGTTTGGACGGTGTCAGCGGGCTGTCGTCGATATTGATCTTGGCGATGGTGACCTGGCCGCCGAGCTCGTCGGAGATCTGTTCCAGGGCCGGGCCGATCTGCTTGCAGGGGCCGCACCACTCCGCCCAGAAGTCCACCAGCACGGGGGTGGACGATTTCAGGACGTCGGTGTCGAAGCTCTCGTCGGTGACCTTGACCGTGGCCATATCAAATCTCTCTTCCTTGGGGGCTACCGGCCGTTCGGCCTACTTGAGCCCATGATGTTGGTCGAGATGTGGGGCGATTCTGGGGGAAATCAACGGAGGCCCACGCGGTCTGATCTACTCGGCGTAAATCATCTTGCGGGTCATGCCACCGTCTACCGTCAGGACCTGGCCGGTAACGAAGCCGGCCCCCGCCAGATAAAGGACGGCGCCCGCGATGTCGTCGGGGCGGCCAACGCGGCCGACCGGGTGCTGCGCGTGGTCGATGGGCCGGAGGTCCTGTTCGTCGGAAATCCAGCCCGGCGCGATGGCGTTGACCCGCACTTTCGGCCCGAGGGTGATCGCCATGGCATGGGTCAGGGCAACCATGGCGCCCTTGGAGGCGGCATAGGCCTCGGTGTTCGGCTCGGACATGAAGGCGCGCGTCGAGACCATGTGGATGATGGCGCCGTCGTCGCCCAGCAGGGGAATGGCCGCGCGGCTCATGAGGAAGGCGCCGGTCAGGTGGCTGTCGGTGACCTTGCGCCAGTCGGCCAGCGACAGCTCGGCCATCGGGCCGCGATCCGGCCCGGCGATGCCCGCATTGTTGATCAGAAGGTTCAGGGCGTCCCACCCCAGCTCGGCGAAAGCGGCCTGTACCGAAGCCTCGTCGCCGACGTCGCAGATCACGGACCGGGTGTTCTCCGGACCCGGCTTCAGATCGAAGGCGGCCACGGTCCAGCCGTCGGCGATCAGGGCCTGGCAGATTCCCCGCCCGATCAGGCCCGCGGCTCCGGTGACGATGGCTGTCTTCATGCGGACCTCAAGGGATGAGCGGTCGATCCGGTTCCGGCGACCCTCAGGCAAGGAAACGCTTCCAGACCCACAGCCCGAACATGATGACCGGAATGATCATCAGGATCTGATTGATGCGGATATCCCAACGCACGGTCGGCAGTTCGTGAGGAGGATAGCGAAGCGGCCATCGCTTGCTCTCGATGGCCTCGGCGAGCATGTCAGGCGTGATTGGGACTCGTACCACGCGCCTGTAGGGCGGCTTGAAGAACAGCCCGCCGAAGTTCGAGCCCTCTTCGCCGTGATGGAAATACCAGCGGTAGCCGTCGTCATCGACGCCAAAACGCGCGCCGAACGCGTCCATGAAATCCGAGGCGTCATCGCCAGCGATGCCGCAAACTTCGAATAGGTCCGCATTGCCGTTGGCGGGCAGTGGTCCGTGCCAGAAGTCCTCGAACCACTTTGCGAGTTGAAGACGCGCGTCGGTCACAGCAAGCCCGCCAGCGCCTCATCCATCAGCCCCTGCGGCACCGGCATCAGCTTCGGCCCATCGGTCCACACAAGCGCCGCCTCCACCGGGCGATCCGGATAAAGCCGGGCCAGCACCGCGACATAGGTCGCCATCTGGGCGACGTAGGCGGGGTCGGCGGCCTCGATGCGGTCGGGGGCGGGGCGGTTGGTCTTGTAGTCGACGACGAGGACCCGGTCGGGCGTCACCACCAGCCGGTCGATGCGGCCGTTGATGACGACGCCGGGGTGCAGCGTCTCGGCGCCGCCGGTCAGGGCGATCTCGGCGCGGGAGCCGGGACCGAAGACGGCGTTGAAGCGGGCGTCGTCGAGCACGCGGAAGGCGGCATCGATCATCTCGGCGCGCTGGGCGTCGGACAGGTCGCGCTCCTTCGCCAGCAGTCGGGCGGCGGCCCCGGTGCGGTCGGCGGCGCCGATCTCGGGCAGGCGTTCGAGCAGCAGGTGGATCAGGTCGCCGCGCCGGAAGCGGCCCAATGCGGCCCCCTCCCCGGTCGATGTGACGGCCAGAGGCGACGGGGCGGCGATGCGTTTGGCGCCCTCCATCTGCGACGGGGAGACGTAGCGCGCCGACGGATCGACCGGCGGCATCGTCCGCGCCCAGGCGGGAACAACGGCGCCCGGGAAGGGCACGACCCGCGAGGTCGCCATCGCGACCGGATCGACGCCATAGCGGCGGCGACTATGGCCGATGTCGCGGACCTGTCCGCCGAGGCGTTCGAAGGTCTCGGTCAGGACGGCCCACCAACTGCCGTCCTCATAGCCCTGTTTCGACCGACCCGAGCCGCGCCCCAGGATGACGATCCGGTCGCGGGCGCGCGTCAGGGCGACGTAGAGAAGCCGCAAGGTCTCGTCGTCGACGCGCTGCTGGCGGACGGCGCGGGCGTCGGCCGAGGCCTCGCAATCCTCCTTCTCCGAGCCCGGGCACATCAGCCAGGCCTCGGGGCCATCGGCCAGTTCGACCGGCATCAGGGTCGGTCCCTGGGCCTTCGCCCGCGCCGTGGTGTCGGGCAGGATCACCACCGGCGCCTCCAGCCCCTTGGCGCCGTGGACGGTCATGACGCGGACCTCCCCGCGCGCGCCCTCCAGCTCGCGCTTCACCTCGACGTCGGCGGCCTCCAGCATCGACAGGGCGGTCTCCAGATCGAGGCCGCCGCGCTGTTCGGCCGCCAGCACCTGGTTCAGCGTCTCGTCGATGGCCTCCTCCGCCTCGCGACCGAGGCGGGACAGGATGCGGGCGCGACCCGAGCGGCCGGTCTCGTCGACCCGGTTGAGCAGGGCGGCGAAGAAGGCGAAAGGATCGCGGCCGCGCTGGGAGAGGACGAAGGCCAGCAGGTCTCGGGCGCGGACCCATTCCGGCCGTTCCGGAGCGCGCCGTTGCAGGACAGGCCACAGCCGCCCCCTGCGGTGCTCGGCGCCCGCGAGGTCGAACAGACTGTCCTCGTCCAGGTCGCAGAAGGGGCTGCGCAGGATGCCGGCGAGGCTGAGGTCGTCGTCGGGAAAGAGGGCGAACCGGGCCACGGCGATCAGGTCGTCGAAGGCGATGTGCGATGACAGCTTCAGCCGGTCGGCGCCGGCCACGGGCACGCCCGCCGCCTTCAGGGCGCGGATGATCTCCTCGAAGGTCGCGTCGCGGCGGCGGACGAGAATCAGGAAGTCTCCGTAGCCGGAGGGACGCAGGGCGCGGGTCTTGCGGTCCTGAACGGCCACGCCGGTCTCGACCTGGCGTCTGATTTCGCGGGCGAGGTCGGCGGCCATCCGTTTGCGGGCGCCCTGGACCGGCTCCTGATCGACGGGGTCGTCCCAGGCGTCGCGCTCGGGCGGCTTCTCGTCCTCATATATGGGCCAGAGGTCGATACAGCCCTGGTCGTCGGCGCGCATGGCCTTGTGGGCGGGGATGGCGCCGACCTGTTCGCCGACGAGGGCGCGGGTGCGTTCGGGGCCTTCGAACACGGCGTCGACGAAGCCCAGCACCTCCGGCGTCGAGCGGAAGGAGGTCGCGAGTTCGACGCCCGTGTAGGCGAAGCCGGCGCCGCGAACGAGCGTCTCATACGACTGGGCCTCGCGATTCAGCCGCTCCGGCCGGGCGCCCTGGAAGGAGTAGATCGACTGTTTCTCGTCGCCGACGGCGAAGACGGTGCGCTCGACCTTGCCGGCCCCGAAACGACGCGATCCGGCGCCGGAGAAGAAGCCCTCGGTCAGGGCGCGGATGATGTCCCACTGTTCCGGGGCGGTGTCCTGGGCCTCGTCGATCAGGACGTGTTCGACCCCGCCGTCGAGCTTGTAGAGGACCCAGGCGGCATTGGCGCGGACGGTCAGCAGCTCGACCGTGCGGGCGACGAGGTCGCCGAAATCGAGGGCGCCGCGACGGGCCTTGGCCTGGTCATAGAGGGCGCCGTGGGCCTGGGCCAGGGTCAGGACGTGGACGGTGTCCTCGGCGACGCGGGCCTTGCGGACCTGGCCGAGCGTGGCGACCACCTTGTCCTGCAGGGCCGTCAACCAGTCGCGGGCGCGGGCGGGCGCCGATTTGGTCGCCATCGACTTTCGCGGCGCGCCCGAGGTCAGGAAGACCGAGGCCACCTCGGGGAAGGTCCAGTCGGCGGCGTACATGCGGTCGGCGCAGCCCTGGTCCGTGACCGAGCCGGTGGACATCAGTTCGGCGATCTCCAGCCAGTCACCCCGGTCGAGGAAGCGCATGAAGTCGGACTGGATCAACGCCACGTCGCTGTCGGGATCAGCGCCGACGAGGGCGTAGGGGCTGATCGTGGGGTCGGCGGCGATGCGGGCGACATAGTCGATCAGCCGGGCGCGGTCCTGTTCAATGCGGGCCAGCAGGCTCTCGAAACTGGCCCAGTCGAGCTCGACGGCGAAATGGGCATAGGCGCGGCCGATGCGGCCGTCGGCGTCGGAAAGCGCGGCGCGGGCCAGGTCCTCTCGGGCGCCGTGGGACAGGGCGATGGCGGCCTGATCCTCCAGCACGGTGAAGCCGGGGGTGACCCCGGCTTCGAGCGGGAAACGGCGCAGCAGCTTTTCGCAGAAGGCGTGCAGGGTCTGGATCTTCAGCCCGCCGGGGGTGTCGAGCGCCTTGGCGAAGAGGTTGCGCGCCTTGGAAAGTTCGTCGGGTGACAGCGTGGCCCTGATCTGACCGCCAAGGTCGGCGAGCGAGTCTTCCAGCTCTTCATCACCCATGACCGCCCAGTCGCCGAGGCGCTGGAACAGCCGCGCCTGCATCTCGGCGGCGGCGGCCTTGGTGTAGGTGACGCACAGGATCTCGCCGGGCTGGACCTCCTCCAGCAGCAGCCGGGCCACGCGGTCGACAAGGGTCGAGGTCTTGCCCGAGCCGGCGTTGGCGGTGACGAAGACCGACTGGCGCGGGTTCGCCGCCGCGATCTGGGCGGGGTCGGGCAGGATGCGGATGGAGCTGTCAGGGCCGCTCATTCAGCGTCTCCGTCAGCGCCGGCGACCGCCCATTCCCAGACGCGGGCGAGGTGATCGTAGTTGCCGCCGAAATTGCCCATGAACTGGGGCGCGACCCAGCTGAGATAGGGGGTGGTCTGGTCGTCAAAGCGGGCGACGCGGGCCTTCAGTCCGGCCAGAGCCGCCATCGACAGGTCGGAGGCCTCGGCGCCCTGGGCGCGCACCGCCGCTTCTCCGGGGACCTTCCTGCCGACGACGCGGACATAGGTCAGCTCCTCGGGCCCGACGGGGCCGGAGGTCTTGAGGCCGGCCTCGGCCAGGATGGCGCCGGTCAGGGTCAGCTGGGGGGCGAAGCCGGACTTGACCTGTTTGGCCGAGGGTGCGGCCCCGGTCTTGAAGTCGAGGATGGCCGCGCCGGTCGAGGACAGTTCGATCCGGTCCGCCTTGGCCGTCAGGGTAAACGGACCGGCGGGGGCGTCGAAGGTCATCTGCACCTCCTCCTCGACGCGGATCTCGATGCCGCGCGCGCGGCGGCGCATCTCGAACCCGGCCAGCCAGCGGGCGCAGTTGCGGGCCAGAGGACCCTCGCGCGCCATGGCGGCGTCCTCGAAGCCGTGGTGGGTCAGCTCCTCGTGCAGCAGGGTTGCGATCTCGGCCTCGCAGTCGTCTGGCAGTACGGCGGGCCAGCTGAGCGTCAGCCGCTCGACCGCCTTGTGGACGGCCTGGCCGCGCGCCAGGGCCTCGGCGGACTGACCCGGCCGGTCGAGCTGACGCAGGTTCAGGACGTAGCGGGCATAGACGGCGTAGGGATCCCGCACCCAGCGTTCAACGCCGGTGACGGGGAGCTGACGCGGGCGGCGGTCGACGGGGGGTTTGGGCGCGGGGCGTTTCGCCAGCCCGCCCTGACCGGCCACCGGCGCGTCGAGGGCGCGGGCGGCGGAGAGGGCTTCGGAGGGGCGGTCGATCTCCACCCCGGCGCCGCGTGTGAGCATGTCCAGCCGCCACAGCCAGCGGGAGCGGACGGCGGGCTGGCCGCCGCGGCGTTCGGAATGGACGAGGATGGCCTCCGGGGCGCAGGCGGCCTGGACGAAATCCTGGGCCGTCTGGCCGACGCGACGCTCGGGCGGGGGCAGGCCGAGGGTCTTCCTCATCGGCCGCGACAGGAAGGGATCGATCGGCGCGCCCTGGGGCCAGACACCCTCCTCCAGCCCGGCCAGGATCATCCGGTCGGCCCTGACCAGACGCGCCTCGATGGCGCCGAGGATGCGAAGGGAAGGATGGGTCGCGCCGCCGGTGCGGACCGTGACGTCGTGCAGCAAGGAGGCGACCAGTTCGGCGAAGTCGTTGGCGCTGACGGCGCCGAGCGACGCGCCGCCCTCGATCAGTTGCGACAGCAGGGAGGCCGCCGCCTCTCCGTCCGGCCCGGCCCAGACGTCGACGCCGGCGAGGGCCTCGACGAGGGCGGTGAGGTTGCGGGCGGCCTGGTCGAGCGAAGCCGCACGACCGAGGGCGGCGGCAGCGGCGAGGGCCTGAAGCCGGCCGGCGAGCGCGGTCGCCTCCGCGACGCGGACGAGAGTCGTTTCGGAGGGCGGCTGACCGTCGCGGCGGGGTTCGGCGGCCTGGGTCAGGCGGGTCTCGATCCGGGTCCAGTCGCGGGTGCGGGGGCCGCGGAAGGCGACCTTCTCCAGCTCGGCGGCGGCGTGGGGCGTTGCCTCGGGCAGGATCGTCAGGGCGTGCTTGATCAGGGCCAGCACGGTCTGGGGCTTCAGCGGATCGGCCATGAAGCGGGCGGCCAGATCGACGAGAACGCCGACGGGCATCTGGTCCAGCGTCGCGCCGGAGGAACTGTCGGCGACGACGCCCCAGCGCTCCAGCCGGGCGGCGACGCGACGGCCCAGGGCGAGATCCGGAGTGACGAGGGCGCAGGTCCGGGCCTTCCCGTCGGGATCGGGGGTCTCGAGCGTCTCGCGCATGATCAGGGCGATGGTCGCGGCGGCGTCCTCCTCGGTGCGGGTCGCGACGACGGACAGGCCTTCGAGGCCGAGGGCGATGGGGTCGGCGGCCTGCCCGGCATCGGCAGCGTCGGCGCGCAGCCGGGCGATCTCGGCGCGCCAGTCGGCGGTGGCCTCGGCGGGACGCAGGGCCTCGTTGATCAGTCGCTGGCGGGCGAGGCCTCGCGCCTCGACGGCGGGCACGACCGGGCGGAGGAACCAGGGACGGACGTCGGCGCGGTCGGCGCCGGCGCGTTCGAGGAACCGTTTCAGCGCGCTCTGCGGATGCTGTTCCTCAATGGCGTCCCAGGCGGCTTCGCTGAGGTCACGGTCGAGGCCGGGGAGGACGACGCAGCCCTGCGGTGCCCTGGCGACGGCGATCAGGACGTCGGCGGCGGCCTTGACCGTGCCGGTCGAACCGGCGGCGATCACCGGTCCTTGCGGCGGATGGCTGTCCCAGCGCTCGGCCAGGAGGCGCAGCAGTTTCGTCCGCCGCCACGAGGCGTCGACGCGGCCGAGTTCGGCCAGGCGCTGCGGCCAGGCCTCGACGGCGAGACCGAGGAACTGCGCGGACTGACGCCAGTGCTCGGCGAAGTCCTCCTCGACGAGGGTGGCGATGCGCTCGGGCGCCTCGACCTCCTCGATGTGGCAGGAATCGAGGAAGGCGCCGAGGCTGTCAGCCAGTTCCAGCGCGCGCATCGGCGACAGCGCAGCATCGTGATGCTCGACCATCAGCCGCGCCATCTCGAACCGGCGCGTCAGGGGGGCGATGGCGGGCGGCAGGTCGAGACCCAGTTCGCCGGGGGTGAACGGCGGCTCGTCCTCCTCCAGGTCGCCGAGCGGGCGGACCTGAGGCAGGAGGACGGGGCGGTCGCCGCTCAGGGTCGAAAGGGCGCTGGTGAAGGCCCGCGCCGCCCGGCGATTGGGCAGGAGGATGGTGGCGTCGGACAGGGTCTCCGGCGCCTGGTTGCCCAGCCAGTCGAGCACGCCCGCCGCCAGGTCTTCGAGAAAGGGTCGGTGGGCGGGGATGGCGAACCAGCGCGGGTCCGCCTTGCCGCCGTCTCCCGGGAAGGGATCAAAGGCTGCCGTCACTCCGCGAGCCTGGCCTCGGCCTCGTCGCGCGCCTGAGGGTCGCCGACGTGCATCCAGTCGCCGTCGAGGACGCAGCCGTAGAGCCGGCCGGCTGCCGCCGAGGCGCGCCACAGGGGGCTCAGCGAGAACGGTCCGTCCGGTCCGCCGTCGGCATAGTCCGGTCGGGTGATGTGGACGCCCATATAGGCGAAAGGCGCGGTTGCCGCCTCGCCCCGGAAGGTCAGGCGGCCGTCGTCAGCGAGGAAGAAATCGCCGTCGCCCTCGAAGCCGATCGCGCCCTCGCGGGTGGCAAGCAGGAGACAGGCGTCCATCTTTACCGGGTCCCACAGACGGACCAGTGCGTCGACCCAGGGGGCGGCGCCGCGATCGGTCCAGACGCTGTCTATGTTGGCCACGAAGACGGGATCGTCACCGAGCAGGGGATGGGCCTTCTTCAGACCGCCGCCGGTCTCGAGCAGCTCGGTGCGCTCGTCGGAAATGACGATCCCGGGGCCGCGTCCGCGCGCGGCCAGATGCGCCTCCAGCCGGTCGGCAAACCAGTGGACATTGACCACCGCCGTTTCGACGCCCGCGTCGGCCAGCCGGTCCAGGACGTGGTCTATCAGGGCCCGGCCGCCGACCTCGACGAGGGCCTTGGGCCGGTCATCGGTCAGGGGCCGCATGCGCGTGCCGAGGCCGGCGGCGAGGACCATGGCTGTCTTCGGAGTCGTCATGCGCGCAGCTCCGCAGGGACGTATCTGTCGAACCACCTGGCGACGCCTTCGAGGCCAGGCTGGGTCAGGTTGGCGTTCAGGTGGGCCCACATGCGCGGCATGAAGGCCGCGTAGCGCGGCTTGCCGTCGCGCACGATCAGCCGTGCGAAGATGCCGAGGATGCGGGCCTCGTTCAGGGCCGCAAGCCCGGCGTAGGCGCGCAGGAAGCCGGGGCGGTCGGCGACCTCGGCCATCTCGAAATACCGCTCCAGAGCCTCGGCCTCGAGGGACGGCGACACATCGCGGCGGGCGTCCTGCAACAGGGAATGCAGGTCCCACGACGGGTGGGCCCGCACCGCGTCCTGGAAGTCGATCATGCCGACGCGGGCCGGGCCTTCGCGCTCGGGCAACCAGATCAGGTTCTCGGCGTGATAGTCGCGGTGGGCCAGCACCGAGGCCCCGGCCTCCCCCTCGGCGACGATGGGCGCCCAGGCGGCGTGCCAGTCCGCGATGGCGGCGTCGTCGAAGCGTAGTTCTGTCTTCAGCTTGGGCGCCCATTCGACGAACAGATCGGCCCCGCCCTGCAGCGCGGTCTGGTCGTAGACCTGCAGCGGCCATGCACCCGCCGCGCCGGTCAGGATCGGCGGCGTCGGCGCAGCATGCAGTTCGGCCAGGGCGTCGACGGCGGCGAGGTAGAGGGGCGTCTCGTCCTGACCGGCCTCGATCACGCGGGCGAACAGGTCGTCGCCGAAATCCTCGAGTACGGCGAGACCCGCAGCGGCGTCGAGCGCGACGATGGCCGGGGCCGACAGCCCGACCGAACGCAGGTGGGAGGCGACCGCGGCGAAGGCCTCGATCCGGCCGGCGGACAGGCGGGCGATGGCGTTCCAGCCCTCGGCCTTGCGACGCTCGGGCGACCAGGAGGGATCGGCCGGCGGGCTCTCTGCCGCCGCGACCTGATCCATCAGCATCAGGCCAGGTCCGTTAGCGGGGGTCAGCCGCTCATAACGGCGCGTCGAGGCGTCGCCGGGCAG
Organism: Brevundimonas sp. DC300-4; assembly: GCF_049897365.1. NCBI lineage: Bacteria > Pseudomonadati > Pseudomonadota > Alphaproteobacteria > Caulobacterales > Caulobacteraceae > Brevundimonas > Brevundimonas sp. DC300-4. The sequence goes on along the minus strand of NZ_JAFCWC010000002.1, from coordinate 60,236 downwards.
GGGCGCCCGGCGCGCGTCGGCGAGGCCGACCCCGGTCAGGAAGGCGACCCGCTGGGTTTCTCTATCGGTCAGGTCAGACATTCAGGTTCTTTGACAGGCTTTCGACGACGTCATTGATCTTCTCTGCCCACGCCCCTGCGCCTGAAACGGTCGCATGCCGTCCCTCGCCGCGTTCTTCCAGGGTGATGGCCAGGCGGTCGGGCCCCAGGGCGCGAGCAGGATTGTCGCCCAGTCGTTCGGGCCATTCGATCAGGGCAGCGCCGACGTCGAGCGCCTCGTCGAGGCCGATCTCGAACGCCTCTTCGGGGCGGGTCAGGCGGTAGAGGTCGAAATGGGCGACGGGCGGGTCGGTCTCGTAGAACTGGACCAGGGTGAAGGTCGGCGAAGGCACGTCCTCGTCCTCGCCGGCCAGCGCCCGGATCAGGCCCCGGGCCAGGGTCGATTTGCCCATGCCGAGCGGGCCGTAGAGCAGGACGGCCTCGCCGGGCTCGAGACGCGGTGCCACAGCGCGCCCGAGCGCCGTGGTCGCCTCCGCATCGGCCAGATCGATCCCGACCATCAGGCGAAGTCCGCGTCGGGCTGGCCGGGCAGAACCCGCTCAACGAAGGCCTTCAGCGCATAGGTCGCACGGGGCGCGTCGATATCGAGACGGGTCGGCGGGATCGGCTTGCCGACGCTGAGGCGGAAGGGCTTCTTCCGCTTGTTCAGCAGCTCGTGGAACAGGGTGATGTCCCGCAGCTCCGGCGACACCCGATTGAACAGGTGGAACAGGGTCGAATAGGGGCCGCTGACATGGATCGGAATGATCGGTGCGTTGTATTTCCGCGCCAGTGACGTCGCGGTCGATGCCCACTCCGGGTCGGTCAGCTGTCCTTCTTTTCCCACGCGGGAAATCCGTCCTGCAGGGAACATGACCACGCAGCGTTCCGCCTCGAAGGCGGCCTTGGCGGCGTCCAGGGTGACGCGGGTCTTCGCCCGCGTGCGTTTGTCGACCACCCATTCGACCGGGATAAGGACCTCGTCCAGCCGGGGCGAGACGCGGACGGCGTCTGCGTTCGCGAAGTAGATCGCGTCGGATCGGCGGCGTTTGATGGCATCGTAGACGGCGATTCCGTCGGCGATCCCGGTCGGATGGTTGCAGACAACGATGCAGCGGCCGGTGGCCGGCAGCCGATCGAGGTTCAAGCACGACACCTTCAGGTCCAGCAGGTTCGACACATGGTCCAGCGCCGCCTGTCCCGACAGGGGCGTGATGGCGTCGGCCATGTCCCGCGCCTGGCCGTAGCCGAGGATCGAGTAAAACACCGGGCGAACCACTGGCCAGAAGATCGACCCCGTCAGCTGCGGCGCCCGCTCGGCGATCAGGACGTCGACGACGTGATCCGACCGTTGCGCGGGGACGGCGGCAGGCTCGGTCATGGCGGGCGGCGAAGCGATCATCCGCGCCCCTTGTCGCCTCTGGCAGGAACACAGGCAAGCGTGTCCGCCCTTCCCGTGCACCCCGGCCAAGGCCTGGGTCCAGATCGAGGACACGAGGGATTGGGCTTGCGAGGGCGACTTGACCAGAGTCCTGCCTTTTCCATCTGGACCCCGGCCTTCGCCGGGGTGCACGGTGGGGAAATACCGAGGGGCTCCCATGAAGTTCAGCATTTCCACCGCCGTGCTAGCGGTCGCATTGTCGACCGCGCCGATGACAGCCTCGGCCCAGCAGGCGTCGCCTCCCGGCGCCGCCGTGGCTGCCTTGCCCGGCGGTCTGTCGATGCGGGCCCTGGCCATGATGGACCGGGTCTCGGACCCGCGCCTGTCTCCGGACGGGCGACGCGTGCTCTATTCCGTCCGTTCGACCGACTGGGACGGCAACAGGGGCGTCAGCGCCCTGTGGGTCGCGGACGTCAGCGGCGGGGAGCCGCGCAAGCTGGCCGTCTCGACCGGCGGCGCCTCGACCGGGCGGTGGGCAGTCGATGGTCAGGCGATCTATTTCCTGTCGGCGCGCGGCGGATCGAACCAGGTCTGGCGCGCGGACGTCGAGGGCAATGCGGCGGTGCAGGTCACGACCTATCCGGTCGATATCATCGCCTTCAAGGTCTCGCCGGATGGACGGAATCTGATCCTGTCACTGCCGATCTTCATCGATTGCGACACCCTCCAGTGCACGAAGGACCGGATCGACGCGGACAATCGCTCGCCCTCGACCGTCACCGGCTATGACCGGATGCCGCTGCGTCAGTTCGATCACTGGAACGATGGACGACGCCAACATCTGTTCGTCCAGCCCCTGAACGGCTCGGGCCTCGCCGAAGGGACGCCGCGCGACCTGATGGCCGGGATCGACGCCGACACCCCGTCACAGCCTCAGGGCGACGAAGGCGAGTTCGCCATTTCGCCGGACGGCCGCAACGTCGTCTATTCGACCCAATCGACCCCATCGGTCGAAGCCTTCACCAACGACACCAACCTGTACAGTGTCTCCGTCGCGGGCGGCGCCACCGAAATCCTGAGCGGCGTCAACGAGGCGCCGGATTTCGCCCCCGCCTTCTCTCCCGACGGCCGCCGTCTGGCGTGGCTGGCCGGTCGGCGCGAGAATGTCGGCGGAGACCAGGCCCGAGTGATGCTGGCGGAGGCCGACGGCTCGAACCCGAGGGTTCTGGTCGAGGACTGGGACAGGGGTCCCGGCTCCCTGTCCTGGAGTTCGGACGGCCGCAGCCTGCTGACCACCGCGTCCGATGACGGCCAGAACCGGCTGTTCCGCATCGACGCCCGCTCGGGCGAGATCACGCCTCTGACCGGACGGGGCGCGATCTCCGGCGTGGAGAGCCGCGCCGGCGTCCTCGTCTACGCCCGCGACGGCTTCGACGCCCCGACCCAGATCATGACCGGCGTCGGCGACGACGCCCGCACCCTGACCACCCATAACGTCGAGGCGATGGCCGCCCTGGACCTGCCGGAGGGCGAGGCCTTCACCTTCGCCGGCTGGAACGGCGAGGACGTGAGCGGCTGGGTGTTCAAACCCGTCGGCTATGTCGAGGGCCGGACCTATCCGGCCGTCTATCTCATCCACGGCGGGCCCAAGTCACCCTGGACCGAGAGCTGGTCGTATCGCTGGAACCCGCAGATCTACACCTCGGCCGGATATGCCGTGGTCATGGTCAATTTCCACGGTTCGCCCGGCTACGGCCAGGCGTTCACCGACGCCATCAACGACCACTGGGGCGATCGGCCGCTGGAGGATCTGCAGAAAGGTTGGGCCGCCGCGCTGTCCGCCAACAGCTTCATCGACGGCGACCGGGCCTGCGCGCTCGGCGCCTCCTACGGCGGCTATATGGTCAATCTGATCGCCGGGAAGTGGAACGGGCCGTGGCGCTGCCTGGTCAACCATGCGGGCGTCTTCGATGTGCCCCAGCTGATGAACGCCATGGATCTGGGCAACTTCATCTGGGAGTTCGGCGGACCGTCGTGGGAGCGGATGGACCTGTACCGCGAGTTCTCGCCGGGTGATTTCGCGGGCGACTGGACCAAGCCCATGCTGGTTCTGCACGGCTCGCGCGATTTCCGGGTGCCGATCGACCAGGGCCTGGCGACCTTCTCGGCCCTGCAGCGTCAGGGCATCCCAAGCCGGTTCGTCCAGATTCCCGACGAGAACCACTGGGTGCTGAAGCCGCGCAACTACGTCGATTGGCAGAGGGAAATTCTCGACTGGACCGCGCGCTGGACGGCGCCGACGCCGTAATCTGAGGACCGCTTCCTCCCGACTTCCCCCGGTGCTACGCCAGCGCCAACGAAGTCCCAGGAGCCGTCCGATGCGTCACCGTTCCCTGCTTTCCGCCTGCGCCGCACTGGCGATGCTGACCGCCCTGCCCGCCCTCGCCGAGGCGCCCGCCGCGCCGACGGCTCAGGCGGCCGAGCGCGCCTTCACCTATACCGACATGCTGAACGCCAACCGGCTGTCGGACCCGCGTGTGTCGCCTGACGGCCGGCACGTCGTCTACAATGTGCGCGCCACGGACATGGAGGCCTACCGCGGCGTCTCCAGCCTGATGATCCAGAACCTCGACGGCGAGAGCGAGCCGCGTCGCCTGGCCATCTCCGACGACGGCGCCAACACCGCCCGCTGGGGTTCGGACGGCGGCCTGTACTTCCTCTCGGGCCGTTCGGGGTCCAGCCAGGTCTGGAAGACGGACTCGACCGGCGCTACGGCGACCCAGGTCACCGACCTGCCGCTGGACGTCAACGCCTATCGCCTCAGCCCCGACGCCTCGAAGGTCGTGGTGTCCCTGGCCGTCTATCCGACCTGCGACGACCTCGCCTGCTCGGTCGCGCGCGGCACGGAAGCCGCCGCCCGCAAGTCGACGGGTCAGGTCTATGACCGGATGTTCGTGCGCCACTGGGACACCTGGGCCGACGGCACCCAGAACCACCTGTTCGTGGTCAACGCCGACGGCTCAGGCGATCCGGTCTGGGTCACCCACGGCTTCGACGGCGACACCCCTTCCAAGCCCTTCGGTGACGAAGGGGAGTTCACCTTCACGCCCCAGGGCGACGCCGTCGTCTTCTCGGCCCGCGTCGCCGGCCAGACCGAGCCGTGGAGCACCAATTTCGACCTGTTCAGGACCAACGGCCTGACGGGCGAAGGCTTCACCAACCTGACCGACGGCAACGACGCCTGGGACACCGGCCCGGTCTTCTCGCCGGACGGCCGCACCCTGGCCTATCGCGCCATGGCCCGCCCCGGCTTCGAGGCCGACCGCTGGCAGGTCACCCTGATGGACGTGGCCACGGGAGCCAAACGCCAGGTCGCCGCCAACTGGGACCGTTCGGCAGACAGCCTGCAATGGTCCGCCGACGGCCGCACCCTTTATGTCGTCGCCGGTGATGTCGGCCAGACCCGGCTGTTCTCCATCGATGTCGCCAATGGCGCCGTCGTCCCGATCACGGGCCCCGGCCACGTCTCGGCGGTCGAGTTGACCCCGTCCGGCTTCGTCTTCGCCCAGGACAGCCTGACCTCGCCGTCGGAGCTCTACGTGAAGACCTTCCGCGGCCGCGAGATGCCGCGCCAGATCACCGACGTGAACCCGGAACTCGACAACCGCCTGTTCGGAGAGGCCGAGCAGTTCTCGTTCGAGGGCTGGAACGACGAGACGGTCCACGGTTACGTCATCAAGCCCGCCGGCTATGTCGAGGGTCGCAAATACCCCGTCGCCTTCCTGATTCATGGCGGGCCGCAAGGCTCATTCGGCAACTCCTGGTCATACCGCTGGAACCCGGAAAGCTACGCCGGCGCCGGCTATGCGGTAGTGATGATCGATTTCCACGGCTCCACCGGCTACGGCCAGGGCTTCACCGACTCGATCTCCGAGCATTGGGGCGACCGTCCGCTGGAAGACCTGCAGAAGGGCTGGGCGGCGGCGCAGGAGCGCTACTCGTTCCTGGACGGCGACAACGCCTGCGCGCTCGGCGCCTCCTATGGCGGCTATATGATCAACTGGATTGCCGGGCGCTGGTCGGACGATTTCAAATGCCTGGTCAATCACGACGGTGTCTTCGACGTGCGCGGCATGGGCTACGCGTCCGAGGAGTTGTGGTTCACCGAGTGGGAATACGGCAGCACCGTCTACGACAACCCCGAGGGTTATGAGCGCTTCAACCCGGTGAATCACGTGTCGGAATGGAAGACCCCGATGCTGGTGGTCCAGGGCGACCGCGACTACCGCATCCCGACCGCGCAGGGCCTGTCGACCTTCACCGCCCTGCAGCGTCGTGGCATCGAGAGCCGCCTGATCGTCTTCCCGGACGAGAACCACTGGGTGCTGAAGCCGCAGAACAGCCTGCAATGGCACAACGAGGTGTTCCGCTGGCTGGACCAGCACCTCCAGCCCCAGGACTGAGCAGGTGACCGCACCCTCCACCGAAACGCCCGACGGCCAGCTCGTCGGGCGGGTGATCGCCATGCCCGCCGACACCAACCCCGAAGGCGACATCTTCGGCGGCTGGCTACTGGCGCAGATGGACCTGGCCGGCTCGACGCCCGCCTTCGACCTGGCCCAGGGGCGCTGCGCCACCATCGCGGTCGACGCCATGGTGTTTCACCAGCCGGTCTCGGTCGGCGATGAGGTGTCGCTCTACGCCACGGTCCTGAAGACGGGCCGCACCTCGATCCGCGTCCGCGTCGAGGCATGGAAACGGCCGCGCTCGACCCACGCAGTCTCCCGCGTGACGGAGGGCGTCTTCACCTATGTCGCCATCGACGAGGACCGGAAGCCGAGACCCCTCCCGGGCCAAACTTGACCCTCCCGGCCCTCGCGCCTACCTGACGCCCATGGCCATTCGACGTATCCTGACCATCGACAACGCGCCCGACCTGGCGATCCTCAAGCAGGTGTCAAAGCCCGTGGAGATCGTCGACGACGCCCTGCGCGCCCTTATGGATGACATGCTGGAGACCATGTACGACGCCCCGGGCATCGGCCTGGCCGCCGTGCAGATCGGCGAGCTGAAGCGTGTCGTGGTCATGGATCTGGGCGACGGCCCCCTGCCTGAAGGTGCCGAGGAGCCGGCCGAAGGCGAAGAAAGCCGCGTTCCCAATCCGCGCGCCTTCGTCAATCCGGAGATCCTCTGGGCCTCGGACGAGACCTATTGCTACGAAGAGGGCTGCCTCTCGATCCCCGAGTATTTCGACGAGGTCGAACGCCCCGCCCGCGTCCGGGTCACCCATCTGGATCGCGACGGAAACCGCATCGAGGAAGAGATCGAGGGCCTGTACGCCGTCTGCTACCAGCACGAACTCGACCACCTGAACGGCGTCCTGTTCATCGACCACCTGTCGCGTCTGCGCCGCGACCGCGCCATGTCCAAGGTCAAGAAGACCATGCGCCTGAGAGAGGACGCCTGATGTCCCGCCGCAAGTCCTACGTCATCGATCCCACCGGCCGCCGTCGCCTGACCCGATCCGAAAAGATCGGCATCGGCTCCGTCGCCACCCTGATCGGCGTCGCCGCGCTCGGCATCATCGCCGGCGTCCTGCTGGACCGTCTGCTGGTGTTCGACGACGCGCTCGACGCCGGCGGCGAATGGGACGAGGGCGGCGGCGTCTCCACCCGCTGGCAGTAAGCGTTTCGACAGAAATCGCTTTCGTGGTATGATCCAGACATGGCTCAACCTGAACCTGAATATGTCCCTCTGCTTCTGCGACCCGATCTGATCGAAGAGGTCAACCGGATGGCGGCGCACGTTCGTTCGCCTGAGGGCCAGGCGGAAATCGCTGCATGGGTGAAGGCTTGCCGAGAAAGCCCGGAAGAACGTCATCTGATGGAGGATTGGCAGTCGATCGCTGACACGTCGGGTTGGGAATGGGACGGGGAACTTTAGTCGTCGCGGTTTTCCCGCGCGATTTCGGCAAGCCGCGACCGGCTCTGATCGTGCAGGCCAATGCCTTTGATCAACTTCAAAGCATCACTCTGTTGCCGCTCACGAGCGACCTGAGTCGAGACGCGACGTTCCGGGTGACTGTGCTTCCATCCGATTCGAATGGGTTGAAGCAGCGATGCCAAGTCATGGTCGACAAGGCGCAGACCGTCTATGCCGACAAGATCGGCCGCCGCATCGGGCATTTGGATAAGCGCACGCTCGATCAAGTCGATACCGCGCTCGCCCTGTTCCTCGGCCTGGCCTGACGCTAAAGCCCCTGTCATGCGCCTCGCCTTCATGGGTACCCCCGACTTCGCTGTGCCGTCCCTGGCCGAGCTCATCGCCTCGGGCCACGAGATCGTGGCCGTCTTTTCCCAGCCGCCCCGACCCAAGGGGCGCGGTCAGAAACTGACGCCGTCGCCGGTCCACGCCTTCGCCGAGGCCATGGGGCTGCCGGTCTTCACGCCGGAGTCGATGAAGGCCCCCGAAGCCATCGAGACCTTCGTCAGCCTCGACCTCGATGCGGCCTGCGTCGTCGCCTACGGCCAGATCCTGAAGCCCGCCGTGCTGGAGGCTCCCCGTCTCGGCTGTTTCAACCTGCATGGGTCCCTGCTGCCTCGCTGGCGTGGCGCCGCCCCGATCCAGCGCGCCATCATGGCCGGAGACCGCGAGACCGGCGTCCAGATCATGCGGATGTCCGAGGGGCTCGACGAGGGCGCGATCCTGCTCAGCGAGATCCTGCCGATCCAGCCGGACGACACGGCCGCCAGCCTGGCTGAACGCATGTCGATGGTCGGCGCCACCCTGTGGACCCGGGCCCTCGCCGCCATCGAACGCGGCGGCGTCACCGAGACCCCGCAGACCGGCGAACCGACCTACGCGAAGAAAATCACCCCCGCAGAGGCCCGTATCGACTGGACCCGTCCGGCCGCAGAGATCGACTGCCACATCCGCGGCCTGTCCCCCTTCCCCGGCGCCTGGTTCGAAGCCTCTGGCCCTGACGGCCCCGTGCGCGTGAAGGCGTTGCTGTCCTGTCTGTCCAGCGAGGGCGCCGGCGAACCCGGCGAACTGCTCGAGGGCGGCCTGGTAATTGCCTGCGGAGACGGAGCCGTCCGGCTGCTCCGCGTCCAGCGCGAGGGCAAGGCGCAGTCGTCGCCCGCCGACTTCCTCAACGGCTTCGCCCTGCCGCTCGGGACGATCCTGGGCTGATGCCGCGCTATCGGCTGGACATCGAATACGACGGCGGCCCCTACAACGGCTTCCAGGCCCAGGACGGCCTGCCCACGGTTCAGGGCGCGATCGAGACGGCCATCCACGCCTTCTGCGGCGAGACGGTGCGCATCGCCGCCGCCGGCCGCACCGACAGCGGGGTCCACGCCACCGGCCAGGTCGCCCATGTCGACCTCGACAAGCACTGGCCCGCCGCCACGGTGATGAACGCCCTGAACGCCCATCTGAGCAGGGAGGGCGTCGCCGTCCTCGATTGCCTGGCCGTACCCGACGACTGGCATGCCCGCTTCTCGGCCACGGGCCGCAAATACCTGTACCGCATCCTCAACCGCCCCGGCCGCCCGGCGCTGGAGCGCGGCCGGGTCTGGCACGTCCGCAAACCGCTCGATGCCGGGGCCATGCAGGCCGGCGCCAACCATCTGGTCGGCCACCACGACTTCACCACCTTCCGCGACCTGGCCTGCCAGTCGAGGTCGCCGGAGAAGACGCTCGATGTGGCGACGGTCCGACGCGTGGGCGCGGAGGTGCATCTGGTTTTCGAGGCCCGCTCCTTCCTGCACCGTCAGGTCCGCTCCATGGCTGGCACCCTGGTTGAAGCCGGCCTCGGACGCTGGACGCCCGACGACGTGAAAGCGGCGCTTGAGGCCAGCGATCGCACCGCCTGTGGACCGGTCGCGCCGTCGGATGGGCTCTATCTGACCGGCGTCAGCTACGGTTCTTGACAAGGTTTGCCATCGGGCAGACGCTAACGTAATGGCCACGATGAACATATCCCTCCCCGACCAGATGAAGGCTTGGGTCGAGGCCCAGTCCTCAGATGGCCGCTATGCCAACTCCAGCGACTACGTCCGCGACCTGATCCGCAAGGAGCAGGTGAAGGCGGAGAAGATCGCCAGCATGCAGCGACTGGTCGATGAAGCCTATGCGTCCGGCGTTAGTGAAAAGAACTTCGACGAGATCATCACGGAGGCGCGCGCGGAAGCCGGGAGCCGCGCAGGTTCGCGGGCGGCCTGACCATTGCGGGTCCGCTACGCCGGGGCGGCTGAAGCCGATCTGAAATCGATCTATCTCAGCAGCTCGGAAATGTTCGGACGACGGCAGGCTGAAGCCTATGTTGCCGGCCTTCGGCGAGCTGTCCAACAGATCGCCGACTATCCTCTGGCGTCGCGATTGAGGGAGACGATCCAGCCGCCGATCCGCGCCCGTCCTTTCCAATCCCACGTGATCATCTACACGGTCGATGAGGCGGGCGTTCTGATCCTGCGTTTTCGCCACGGGCACGAGAATTGGCAGGATAACGCCATCGACGGCGAGGAGCACACCCCATGACCCACCCCATCCATGTCGGCATCGGCGGCTGGACCTTCGAGCCCTGGCGTGGCGTCTTCTATCCATCGGACCTGACACAGAAGCGCGAGCTGAAATATGCATCGCGGGCCCTGACCTCCATCGAGATCAACGGCACCTACTATTCGACGTTCAAGCCTGACAGCTGGATGAAATGGCGCGACGAGACGCCGGAGGGCTTTGTCTTTTCCGTGAAGGCCAGCCGCTACTGCACCAACCGGAAGGTCCTGTCCGAGGGCGGCGAGAGCTTCGCAAGGTTCCTCGACCAGGGCCTGACCCTGCTGGGCGACAGGCTGGGCCCGATCAACTGGCAGTTCATGGGGACCAAGAAGTTCGATCCCGAGGATTTCGAGGGCTTCCTGAAGCTGCTGCCCATGGAGCAGGACGGGGTCCGCCTGAGGCATGCGCTCGAAGTCCGCAACCCGACCTTCGCCACCGCGCAGTTCTACGACCTGGCCGCCAGATATGGCGCCGCCATCGTCTATGCCGTCGACGACGAGGAACCGACCTGGCCGCAGATCGATGAGCCGACCGCCGACTTTACCTACGCCCGTCTGATGTCCAGCCGCGAGGCCGAACCGACGGGCATGACCTCGGGCGAGCTGGACGCGGTAGCGCAGCAGACGAGGGCCTGGGCCGAACGCGGCGCGGTGTTCGCCTATTTCATCTCGGGGGCGAAGGTGCGGAACCCGGCTGCGGCGCAGGCCCTGATCGCCCGGCTTGCCTAGCTGCAGATTAATTGTAACCGCAGTTGATGCGAATTTGCTTGAACCAGCGCGATGCCATCCCTTTATATGAAACCGCTGCTGATGCAGTTGTAGATTTGCAGGGATTTCCCAATGGCTTTCGACTCTCTTTCCGCCCGTGACATTCCCCTGACGGACGCCGCGCTGGCCCAGGTCTTCACCGAGGCCCGCACGCGCAACGGCTGGACCGACCGTCCCGTGCCGACCGAGCTGTTGCACCGCCTGTATGACCTGACCAAATTCGGCCCGACGGCGGTGAACAACACCCCGGCCCGGTTTGTCTTCGTCACGTCGCCCGAGGCCCGGGCGCGCCTCGTGCCGCTGATGAGCGAGGGCAACCAGGCCAAGACGGGCCAGGCGCCGGTCACGGTCATCCTCGGCTACGACATGAATTTCCACGATCACCTGCCGCACCTGTTTCCGCATGCGCCGGGCGCCCGCGACTGGTTCGGCGAAGAGACCGGACGTCGCGAAAGCGCCTTCCGCAACTCCTCGCTGCAGGGCGGCTATTTCCTGCTCGCCGCCCGCGCCCTGGGTCTCGATGTCGGTCCCATGTCCGGCTTCGACCCGGCCGGCGTGAGGGCCGAGTTCTTCCCCGACGGCGATATCGAGCCGAATTTCATCATCAATCTCGGCTACGGCAACGACGACAATCTCTTCCCGCGCAGCCCCCGGCTGACCTTCGACGAGGCTGCGAAGATCGTCTGACGGATCAGGCGTGCAACCACGGCTTTCCGCGCAACCCGCCACAGGCTAGTGATTTCCCTGACAAAGGTTCGGCGCCAGACCGGACCGTCAGGGAAACAGGAACGCACATGGCTCGAGTGGCTCTCGTCACGGGTGGAACCCGCGGTATCGGCAAGGCGATCGTTCAGCGCCTGAAGGAAGACGGCATGTCCGTCGCCGCCGGCTATTCCGGTAATGCGGAGGCGGCCGAGGCCACGGCCCGCGAGCTGGGCGTCATGGTCGTGAAGGGCAATGTCGGCTCCTACGAGGACTGCGCCCGCGCCGTCGCCGACGTCGAGGCGAACCTGGGTCCCATTGATGTCCTGATCAACAATGCCGGCATCACCCGCGACGGCTTCTTCCACAAGATGAGCGCCGACCAGTGGTCCGACGTCATCCGCGTCAACATGGACAGCGTCTTCAACATGACGCGCCAGGTGATCAACGGCATGCGCGACCGCGGCTTCGGCCGCATCGTCAACATCTCCTCGATCAACGGCCAGAAGGGCCAGATCGGCCAGACCAACTATTCCGCCGCCAAGGCCGGGATGATCGGCTTCACCAAGGCCCTGGCGCTGGAAAACGCGCGCAAGGGCGTCACTGTGAACTGTATCGCGCCCGGCTATATCGACACGGAAATGGTAGGAGCCATGGACGAGAAGGTCCTGGCAGCCATCGTCGCCCAGATCCCCGTGGGCCGTCTGGGCAAGGGCGAGGAGATCGCCGACATGGTATCCTGGCTGTCGGGCGAGCGTGCCGGATATGTCACAGGCTGCACGCTGTCGCTGAACGGCGGTCAATACTTGGTCGGCTGACCTTTTCGTCGCCCAAAATCCGCCGCGGCTCCCGCGCAACGCTTTCGGCCATGAGTTCAAGGGTCAAGCACGAGACGGCGCGATCGCCGGTCCCGGCGACGATGGCGTTCGCCGTCGTCGTTCTGGCGATCATGGTCGCTTCGGCCGCCGAGGCCCAGGTGCGCGGCAACGCCCAGGCCGAGCAGAATGAGACCTTCCAGAACGACAGCCAGCGCGGCCTCCCTGCCAACGGCCTCTATGCGTCCGACGTCGGTGAGCGGTTCATCTTCGACGGCCGGGGCACGCGTCCGCTGTTCCGGTTCGAGCGCCGGGAAGAGACCTGGGTGTTGCGCTCGACACCCGCGCCGCGCGGCGACGTCATCTATCGCAACGACGGCGGGGCCCAGATCCTGCGTGTCACGCCGGACGGCGGCCTGACCCTTTACACGACCCGCACGCCGAACGGCTCTCCGGCCTCGCGCATCGGGGTGGCCCCGCCGCTTGAACTGCCGACGCTGGGCCCGATCCGGCTGTTCACCCTGATGAACCAGCGCGGAAGTCTGGTCAGCCAGGCCCTGGGCCGGCTGATCGTCGTCAACCTGACGGGCGGACAGTCCGAGGCCCTGATGGTCGACGCCCTGATCGTGACCACCGAGGCGGTCATCCGCATGGCCCGCACCCCGACCTTCCGCGACCGTGTCAACGGCCTGCGCAGCATCACCCTGGTCGAGGGTGCCCGCAGCTCCGTGACCTTCTCGCGCGGCGATCTGCGGGTCGTCGTCGATCCGCGTCAGGGACAGGCCGGACGCCCGTCGTCCTCCAGCATCATCCAGGCCGTCGCAACGCGGGACTAGCCGGCGAACGAATCCTTCGCTGCGCGACGCCGGGCGAACTCTTCCGCGTTGCCGGCGGTCAGGAACGGATTGAAGGCCCGCTCGATCTTCATGCTCGTCGGCACCGTCGGCTCGTCCCGTTGGCGCCCCGCGAAGATCGCCTCCGCATGCGCCTTCACCTCCAGCCGATCATCAATGCTGAGGGTGAAACGGGCGTTGGCAGCCGTATATTCGTGCGCCCCGTACAGCACCGTCTCGTCGGGCCAGGCCAGCAGGCGGCTCAGGCTGTCCCACATCTGCTCCGGCGTGCCCTCGAACAGCCGCCCGCAGCCCAGCGGGAACAGGGTGTCGCCGGTGAAGGCGATGGCGTCCGCCGCCGAACGGAAGACCACATGGCCCAGCGTATGACCCGGCGTCGCGGTCACATGCAGAGGCGTCTTGCCGATCATGACCATGTCGCCCTCCTCGACCACCCGGTCCAGCGGCGCGACCTTTCGCACCTCCTCCGGCCCCCAGATGTCGCAACCGGTCTCGGCCTGGAGCCGCGCGTTGCCCTCGGTGTGGTCAGGGTGCCAGTGGGTATTGATGATCCGGTCCAGCCTGCCCCAGCCGAGACTGGCGATCCCGTCCAGGATCACCTGGGCGTCTGGCGTGTCGATGGCCGCGACCGTCCCCGTCGCCTCGTCCCGCGCCAGAAAGGCGTAGTTGTCGGTCCGCGCCGGAAACAGGTGAACAGTCAGGGGCATGGGTCGTCCTTGGTTCGGTAAGCCTCATCGCCATATAGTCAGGACCATGCGCCGCGCCATCGAAGACCTGCGATCCTTCTACGGCGAGCCGACCGGTGCGCTGGTGCGTCGGCTGCTGGCGAAGCGGCTGGAGGATGCCTGGGGCGAGGCGACGGGCTGCGACGTGCTCGGCATCGGCTACGCCACGCCCTGGCTGGACGCCTTCGTCGGCGCCCGCCGGGTCATCGCCGCCATGCCCTCGGGCCAGGGCGTCGAGGTCTGGCCCGCCGCCGGGCGCAACCGCACCCTTCTGGTCGACGACAAGCGGCTGCCCTTCCCGGCCGGATCGTTCGACCGCGTGCTTCTGGTCCATGCGCTGGAGGAGGCGGACGATCCCGCCCAGCTGCTGACCGAAGCCGTACGCGCCCTGGCCCCGGCCGGACGGATTATTCTGGCCGCCGCCGCGCGGGGCGGGATGTGGGCCCGGGCCGAAAGCACCCCCTTCGGTCATGGCCGTCCCTTTACCCGGGGCCAGCTGGAACGACTGGTCCGCGCCGCCGGCCTGGAGCCGACCGCCTGGTCCCAGACCCTCTATGTTCCGCCATGGACCCCGCTGCTGGGCCTCGCCGACGGATTCGAACAGATCGGTCGCCGTATCGCGCCGGGCGCCGCCGGGGTGATTCTGCTGGAGGCGACCCGTCAGGCCTACGCCCGCATCCGGCCCTCGGGCGCGACCCTGCGCGTGCGCGCCGAGGCGCCCGGGCTCCAGCCCCAGCCCGTCACGCGTGGGCCGATCACCAGCAATCCTCTGTCTCGAAGACTGGATACAGACGCCGAACCTCTTTAAGCGCGGGCCCATGCACCGCCTGATCCTGATGCGCCACGCCAAGACCGAGCGGGCCGCCGAAAGCGGCCTCGACCGTGATCGCGCCCTGACGCCGCGCGGGCTGGACGACGCCGCCCTGATGGGCCGCATTCTGGCCGACAAAGGCCTGCGGCCCGACCTCGCCCTGGTGTCCTCGGCCACCCGGACGCGACAGACCTGGGAGGCGATGCACGACCCGCTCGGGGACGTCGAGGTCCGCATCGAGCCGCGCCTCTATGACGCCACCACCGACATCATCCGTCGCTTCGTCGAGGATGCGGAGGACAAGGCGGGATGTTTGCTGGTCATGGCCCACAATCCCGGCGTCCAGTTGCTGGCCATGGAATATCTGACCGAGAGCGCCGCCTCCCCGTCGGTGCTCGACCGGATGGCGGGTGGTTTCCCAACGGGCGCGGCGGCGATCTTCGAGGTCGATGTCGCCGGTCGCTGCGCCTACGACGGCTTCCTCACGCCCAAGGCCTTCGGCGGCGGGGCCGAGGACTGATGACCGAGACCGTCGCCTACAAGATCATCGACGCCGCCGAATGGCGCGAGGCTGTGGCCGAGGGCGTCTATGCCGGGTCCGCCGTCGATCTGGCGGACGGCTACATCCACATGTCGACCGCCGATCAGCTGGATGAGACCGCGCGCAAACACTACGCCGGGCGCGAAAACCTCGTGCTGCTGACCGTCGACCTGGCGGCCCTCGACGACACGATCGTCTGGGAGGCCTCGCGCGGCGGCGCCTTGTTCCCGCATATCTACGGCCTCCTGCCTGTGAAGGCGGTCACCGAGGCTGTGGCCTATTCCTCCCCCATCGGGGGAGGCGGACCGCGAAGCGGTGGAGGGGGCCAACCCCAGACACCGAATCCGGATCGGGCCCCCTCCGTCACGGCGCAAAGAAGCGCCGCGCCACCTCCCCCCACGGGGGAGGAATAGATGCCCGTCCCTGACTTCGGCGCCGCGATCCTGCGTCGGCTTGACCCCGAGACGGCGCACGGCCTCGCCATCCAGGCTCTGAAGACCATCCCCCTGCCCGCGCCGCGTGCCGACGACCCGATCCTGGCGACCCGGATCGCGGGCCTGAACCTGTCCAACCCGATCGGCCTCGCCGCCGGATTCGACAAGAACGGCGAAGCCCTGGGCGGCCTCGCCCGCCTCGGCTTCGGCTTCGTCGAATGTGGCTCGGTCACCCCCCTGCCCCAGGCCGGCAATCCGAAACCTCGCCTGTTCCGCCTGTCGCAGGACCGGGCCATCATCAACCGGATGGGCTTCAACAACACCGGGCTTGAGGCCTTCGCGGACCATTTGTCCGCCCGCCCCTCGGGCGCTGTGATCGGCGCCAATCTGGGCGCCAACAAGGACACAGACGATCGCGCGGCCGACTATGTCACCGGCCTCAGACGCCTCGCCGGCCTCAGCGACTATTTCACCATCAACATCTCCTCACCCAACACGCCCGGCCTGCGCGCGCTGCAGGGTCGGGAGGCGCTGGACGACCTGCTGGGCCGCATCGCCGAGGCCCGGACCACCGCCGCGCCCGTCTTCCTCAAGATCGCGCCGGATCTGACCTTCGCGGAGATCGCCATGATCGTCGAGGCGGCCCTGGTCCACCGGATCGACGCACTGATCGTGTCGAACACCACGCTCGACCGTCCCGACAGCCTGACCTCGCCCGACCGCGCCGAAGCCGGCGGCCTCAGCGGCGCACCCCTGCGCGGCAGGGCCCTGGCCGCGCTTCGGGACGCCGCCGAGGCCGCCGAGGGCCGCCTGCCCCTGATCGGCGTCGGCGGCATAGCCTCGGGCCAGGACGCCTGGGAACGGCTCCGTGCGGGCGCATCGGCCATCCAGATCTATTCCGCCCTGATCTACGACGGCCCCGGTCTGGTCGGCCGGATCAAACGCGATCTCGCGGCCCGACTGCGCGCCGAAGGTTTTTCCAGCGTCGCCGAGGCGGTTTCGGCGGGTCCGTTGACGGAGCGTTAGGGGCAAGCCGGGCATAGTCTTGCGATGCGTGGCGAAGACCGCGCGTTTTGTCGGGGGCAGAATGTCGGAGGCCAGTAAGATCACGTCGCCGACGTGGGCCCCTGCGGTCCGTCGCCGGCGCAAGGCTCTGCTGCAGCGCCTGGGCATGGGCGCTGCCACCGCCATGGTCTTCAGCCCCCTGTTCGGCTGGACCTTCTCGAGCATCTGGGTCGGAACCTACTTCATGGTCCAACTGCTGGACCTGATCGTTTTCGCCCCCATCAACAGCGGCAAGGTCGAGCGGATGGGACCGGTCCGGTCTACCGCCGGCGTCGCCATGCTGTTCCTCAACGCGGCGGCTTTCGGCAGTCTGTCGATCCCTCTCTGGCTGACCGGCGGCCCGATGGGCGGGGTCTGCGCCGCCGTGCTGGCCGCCTCGGGCGCCATCTATGGGGTGATCAATTCGCCGCGCTCCAAGACGGTGCTCGCGATCACCGTGACCCCGCACTTCCTCTACATGCTGGCCACGCCCGTCTGGATGGCCTGGTACGGCGCTTCGTCGTCGTTCGTCACCGCCGCCGCCGTGGCCTTCGTGGTCTTCGGCGTCTACTGCCTGTCGACCTGGCAGCGCATGAACCAGGCCGCCGACGCGGAGATCGCCGCTCGCCTGGAAGCGGATCAACGCCGGGCCGACGCCGAGCGCATCATGGCGGGTCGCTCCATCTTCCTGGCCACTGTGGGCCATGACCTGCGCACCCCCATCAGCGCCATTCTGACCGGCGCGGCCGAGCTGGAGCGCGGCGCGACCGACGGCGCCGCCCGCGCCCAGGCCGCGCTGATCACCGACGCCGGGATCATGATGAAGGCGCTGCTCGACGATCTTCTGGATCACTCCAAGCTCGACGCCGGCCGGATGACGGTCGAGGCCGTCGACTTCAACCTTCGCGGCCTGATCGCCCAGACCCTGATGTTCTGGCAGGGCGAGGCCCGCGCCAAGGGGCTGAACCTGCGCGTCGAGGGCGCGTCCAGCATCCCGCACTCGGTCAAGGGCGACCCCATGCGCCTGCGTCAGGTGCTGAACAACCTCGTCTCAAACGCGATGAAGTTCACGGCCGAGGGCTCGGTCACCCTGCGCCTTTCGGCCTGGCTGGAAGAGCCTGCGCACTATGCGATCCTGATCGAGGTGGCCGACACCGGCCCCGGCATGACGCATCAGCAGCTGACCCGGCTGTTCACGCCGTTCGACCAGACTGCGGAGGGTGTCAGTGCCCGCCACGGCGGCACGGGCCTGGGCCTCAGCATCAGCCGCGACCTGGCCGAATTGATGGGTGGCCGCCTGACCGCCCGCAGTTGTCCGGGAGAGGGCGCCGCCTTCACCCTGTCTCTTCTTCTGCCACGCGGCGACGCCAACGTCCTCGCACCGAAGGGTTTCAACCAGGAGAGCCGGGGCGACATCGTCCGCAGCCTGGCCCCACGGACGCCACGTCCGGCTACGTCCGCGCCCACCCCCTCCACGCCCTCCACGCCGGTCTTCGAGACCGCTCCTGCATCCCTCGACCCCGAGATCGGCCACGAGACCGGCAACGATCCCGAGCAGGTGGCGGACCGTCCCCTGCGCGTGCTGGTCGTCGATGACCACGACATCAACCGCCGCGCGGTGGAGCTGATCCTC
Source organism: Brevundimonas sp. DC300-4 (assembly GCF_049897365.1). NCBI lineage: Bacteria > Pseudomonadati > Pseudomonadota > Alphaproteobacteria > Caulobacterales > Caulobacteraceae > Brevundimonas > Brevundimonas sp. DC300-4. Next base: position 41,932 of record NZ_JAFCWC010000002.1, on the reverse strand, counting down.
GCTCCGCTGGGCTGCGACATCGCGACCGCCGCCGACGGCCTGCTGGCCCTGGCCCAGTGTGAGACCGCCGAGTTCGACGTCATCTTCATGGATGTGCGGATGCCCGAGCTGGACGGCCGCGAAACCACCCGCAGGCTCCGCGACGGCGGCGGATTGAACGCCGCGACCCCCGTGATCGCTGTCACGGCCGACACCTCGCCCGACGACATCGCCGCCTGCATGGCCGCCGGCATGACCTATTTCGTGTCCAAGCCCCTGACCCCGACCGCGCTGCTGGGCGCCCTCAGTCACGTCCTCGAGGGCGAAGAGCCTGAAGCCAGCGAGGCCGAGACCGTCGCCGCCTGACCGGTCACCTCGGCGAGCAGTTTCGACGCGGCGTCCGGCGCCTTCAGCCCACATTCCCAGACCGTGACGACATGCCAGCCGTCGTTGGTCAATTTGGCGGCGACTTGACGATCCCTGGCGACATTCCTCGCCAGTTTGGCGGTCCAGTAACCGGCATTGGCCCTGGGCTTTCGCGAGCCCCTCGCGCAGTCGTGGCCATGCCAGAAACAGCCGTGGACAAAGACCACCGTCCGCCGCCCCTGCATCACAATATCCGGCTTGCCGGGCAGACCTGAGCCGCCCAGCCGATAGCCGACCCCTGCCGCGCGCAGCATCCGCCGCACCGCGATCTCTGGCGCGGTGTCGCGCCCCTTGACCCGACGCATGACGGCGCTGCGCTTCTCCGAAGAGAAGACGTCCGTCATGCGCCGCTCGGCTTTAAAGCTGCGCCAGCAGGTGTTCCGCCGCCGACACCTTGAACTCGCCGCCCTGTTCGATGTTCAGCTGAGTGACGACGCCGTCCTTGACCAGCATCGAATAGCGCTGCGAGCGCTCGCCCATGCCGAAGCCGCGCGCGTCCAGCACCAGGCCGAGCGTGCGAGTGAAGTCGCCGCTGCCGTCGGCCAGCATGATCACGTCGTCCGGGGTCAGGCTCTGGCTCTCGGCCCAGGCGTTCATCACGAAGGCGTCGTTGACGGACAGGCAGGCGATCACGTCCACGCCCTTGTCCGCAAGCGCCGACTTGTTGTCGACATAACCGGGCAGGTGACGCGCCGAGCAGGTCGGGGTGAAGGCGCCGGGAACGGCGAAGAGGGCGACGGTCTTGCCTTTGAAGAACTCGTCGGTCTGGACCGGCCTGGGGCCTTCCGGAGTGCCTTGCGACAGGGTGGCCGAGGGGATGCGGTCGCCGATCTGGATCGTCATGGGAGGCTCCGGGAGGTCTGTGAGAGAGGCGCGTGCGCCGACTTCGGTCAGATAGGCGCACCCGTAGCCCTCGCCAAGCGTGATCGTGACCGCTGTCGCCTTGCGTAACGCCCCCCGCGCACCGATCATTCAGTCATGGACGACTTCCAATCCCTCGCGGGCCGGCTGCTGGTGGCCATGCCCGGCATCGGCGACCCCCGTTTCGAGCATGCGGTGATCCTGGTCTGCGCACACGGGCCCGACCATGCGATGGGCGTGCGCGTCGATCGCCCGGCCCCCGGCGTCGACCTGAAGGCCGTCCTGACCAAACTGTCAGTCAACGCCCCCGACGCGTCGAGGGGTCGCCCCGTCATGGTCGGCGGCCCGGTCGAGCGCGAGCGCGGCTTCGTGCTCCACACCGACGACTGGATGATCGACGACACCTCGACACCCTTCGGCGCGGGCCTTGCCCTGACCGGCACGCGCGAGGCGCTCGCGGCCATGACCGACCCCCTTACCGGCCCGCGCCGTTCAACCCTGCTGCTCGGCTATGCCGGATGGGGCGACGGCCAACTGGAGGAGGAACTGGGCGAGAACGTCTGGCTGACGGCCGACGCCGACCTCGACCTGCTGTTCGATACGGATTTCGACACGAAGTGGGCGCGGGCTCTGGCCGGCCTCGGCGTCGATGCGGCGATGCTGTCGGGACAGTCCGGCCGGGCCTAACCCGATCGCGCCTTCAGCGGCGCGACGCCGTCGGAAAGACTTTCGTTGAGATAGACCTCGGCCTCCTGCGCCGGCAGGGCGGGCGCATAGCCGAAGCCCTGGCCGTAGTGGCAGCTGGCGTCGAGCAGCAGGGCCGCCAGCCCGGCGTTCTCCACCCCCTCGGCCACGACCTCCAGGTTCAGGTCGCGACCCAGGTTGACGACCGACTTGACGATCTTCGCCGAACCCTCGTCCTTATCCATCGTCAGCACGAAATAGCGGTCGATCTTCAGCGTATCGAACGGCAACCGCGCCAGATAGGACAGCGACGAGAAGCCCGTGCCGAAGTCGTCGAGCGCAAGCGACGCGCCCACATCCTTGAGCTTCTGCAGGATGATCGCGGCCGAGGCCGTGTCCCGCATGATGTCGCCCTCGGTGACCTCCAGCTTCAGCGCGCCCCAGGGCAGGCCGGTTTCCTGGATTACGCGCGCGACATCCTCGACCAGGTTCGGCCGCTCGATCTCACCGACCGACAGGTTGACGCTGCAGAACAGCTTGCCGGCCGAGGGATGGCGCTTCAGCCACTCCGCCAGTTGGCGCGCCGACTGGGTCATCATCATCAGGCCCAGATCGTTCATCAGGCCCATCTCGTCGGTCAGGCCCAGGAACTCGTCCGGCGGCACCAGACCGCGCTTGGGGTGACGCCATCGGGCCAAGGCCTCGAACCCGGCCACCGCGCCGGTGTTCAGGTTCACGATCGGCTGGAAGAAGGGTTCGATCTCCCCTCGCACGAAGGCGTTGCGCAGGTCGGCCTCAAGCGCCAGGCGACTGAGGCTGTCGCTCTCCATCGCCCGTCCATAGGCGGCGGCCCCGCCGCGTCCGGCCTTCTTGGCGGCGCCGACAGCCAGTTCAACCCGGCGCAAAAGCTCTGCGGCGTCCGGCGCGTCCGGCCCACCCTCGAAGGTCACCGAACCGATCGAGACGGTCGGATAGATGTCGAAGCCCGCGACGCGGAGCGGCTGTTCCAGCGCATCCCTGAGCCGATCGGCGGCGTTGCCGACCCCGCGCGGCACCAGCACGGCGAATTCGTCCTCGCCGATCCGTGCCGGATTGGCGTCGAACGAGAAGGCGGCGGCCATGCGCGATCCAAGCGCGGAGATCACCATGTCTGTGCGCTCGTGGCCCAAGGCCTCGTTGAGGCGGCGCAGGCGGTCGATATCGGCGACGACCATGTCGTATTCGCCCGGCGCGGTCAGGGTCTCGGCGGCGCGATTGAGGAAGCTGCGGCGGTCCAGCAGGCCGGTCAGGACATCCTTGTCAGCGCCCGCGATCTTGGTTTCCAGCGCCACCATGCCGGCGGCGCGGAGGCCATCCTCAAGCCAGACGCCACGCCACAGACAGGTCTCGGCTCCACGCATGCGCAGACGCAAGGCGACTTCGGTCCCTTCGGCGGCGGGTTTCAGCACCCGTTCGGCCAGTGACCGGTCCTGGGGCAGGGCGAGGGCGATGAAGGCGGCGCCCGAACATTCCGGCGCCAACGGGCCCAGTCCCAGCGAACGGGTCGCGCCGGTGAAACGGATCTGATCTTCGCTCGGGGTCCATATCCACAGGGCGGAATCAGCGGCGGCCAGCGCCTCGATGGCCGTGGTCGCGTCCCAGGTCATGGTACGGGGTCGCGGGGTCACGGGTGCAGGCATTCCTTCAGGACACAGCGACGTCGTCCGCTACGAGGCCGAACAGGATATGATCTGCCCATGCGCCGTTAATTTTAAGATAAGCCCGCGCCTCGCCCTCCTTCAGGAACCCGGCTTTTTCCAGAACCCGGCGTGACGCCATGTTGGCCGGCAGGCAGGACGCCTCCAGCCGATGCAGGCGCACCGAGCGGAACGCGAACCCTGTCATGGCTCGCACGGCGGCGGTCGCCACGCCAAGCCCGGCGAACGGTTCCCCGACCCAATAGCCGAGGGTGCCGGTCTCTGCGACGCCGCGCCGCACGTTCGACAGTGTGATGGCCCCCATCAGGGTCCGCCCGGACAGATCGAAGACGAAGAACGGCCAGGCGTGGCCCAGCTCCATCTCGCGCGCATAGACGCCCAGTCTGCGCCGATAGGCAGCCCGGGTCAGGTCGTCGTCGGGCCAGGACGGCTCCCACGGTTGCAGGTAGTCCCGCGAATGCTCCCGGAGGTCGGCCCAGGCCGAATAATCGCCCGTGCGCGGCGGCCGCAGCAGCACGCCCGCGCCCTCGACCACGGGACCGGTCGCATCCGTCATCCAGTCCAGCAGGGCCATGGCCCACCCTAACCTTCCGCTCATCCCCGCGAAAGCGGGGACCCAGTGCTTTCGTGAGGTGCGGTGCGTTGGAGTGAGGGTCGGTTATGTCCGGTGGGGTCAGTTCGCCCAAAGAGCTGGGTCCCCGCTTTCGCGGGGATGAGCGGAGTTAGTGGGAAACTCTCTCAACAAACGCCCGCCCCGCCGGCACCGCCAGCTTGGGCCCCAGCACCGCCGTCGAGGCCTTGCCCGAGGCGAGTATCCGCTCGCCGACGGCCTTCAAGTCCGCGACCGTCGCCGCCTCCATCCGGGCGGCCGTGTCGTCCGACGGCACCGGCGCGCCGAACATCAGGGTCTGGGCGGCGTTGCGCCCCGCGCGGCTGGCCGGGCTCTCGTCCGACATCCATAGCCCGCCCTTCAGCACCGCCTTGGCGCGCGACAGTTCGGCGTCGGTCGGCCCCTTCAGCGTCAGGTCGCGGATCTCGTCGGCGCAGACCTGCGCCAGCTCCACCGCCCGGTCCGCCGCCGCGCCCGCATAGATCCCCAGCACCCCGCCGTCCTCATAGGGTTCCTGATAGGCGTCGATGGCGTACGCCAGTCCCCGCTCCTCGCGCGCGCTCTGGAACAGGCGGGACGCCATCCCCCCGCCGAGGATCTCTGTGAACAGCCGCAGCGCCGGAATGCCCGTATCGCCCGTCGCCAGCGACGGAAGCTGGAACACCAGATTGGCCTGTTCGATCTTGCGCGACAGGGCCGCCGTGCCGCCGACGAAGGTCGCGGGTTCCGGCGCATCTGCGGGCTGGGCCACAGCGTTGGCGAACCAGCGCTCGGCCAGGGCCAGCAGCTCGACCTCGTCCACCGCGCCGGACACCGCCACCACCATCCGGTCGGGCGAATAGAGCCGCGCGCGCCAGTCGCTGATGGTCGTGCGATCGACCGGCTTCAGGCTGGCGATCGAGCCGAGAATCGGGCGGCCCAGCGGCTGGCCCGAGAAGGCCTTGGTCTGGGCCATTTCGAAGACATGGTCGTCGGGCGTGTCGAAGGCCTCGGCGATCTCTTGCGCGACGACGTCCTTCTCGCGCTCGATCTCGGCGGCGTCGAGCGTGGGGCGGAATACCAGGTCCGACAGCACCTGCATCGCCAGCCCCAGCGATCCGTCGAGCGCCCGGATCTCGAAACTGGTCCGCTCATAGCCGGTGGCGGCGTTGATCGAGCCGCCCTCGGCTTCGATCCGTTCGACGATGTCGCGCGCGCCCATGTCGCCGGCGCCCTTGAATACGAGGTGTTCGAGCAGGTGCGACCAACCGGAGCGGCTCTCGCTCTCCCACCGTGCCCCGCCCTTGACCGCAACGGTCAGGGCCAGGGTGCGCAGGCCGGGCATGGGATCACAAACGACGCGGACGCCGTTGGACAAGGTATGAATAGAAGCGGTCAGGGGATGGGCTTTCGGTAGCGTCGGACGAGCACGGCCACATAGAAACCCATGAGGGCCAGCGCCAGCCCGTACCAGGTCAGGGCGTATCCCAGGTGGCTGTTCGAGAAGGCCGCGGGGGGGGCCGAAGCGACCAACGCCCCGATCTCTGGATTGGGCGATGCCAGGGCGAACAGGGTGAACTCGGACGGCGCGGCGGCCCTGAGCTGCGTGGCGATGGCGACGTTGTCGCGGCCGTAGAACCGCCCCTGCGACGGCGCCGGCGTCATCGCTCCGGGCGGAGGCGAACGTCGCAGCTCCACCGCCATGGCCAGAGGCAAGGTCGAGGCCAGCACACGGGGCCGCGCCGAGATGCTGTCGGCCACGAAGCCCCGATCGACGAGGAAGGTCTGGGTCATCCCCTCGGGCACGCAGGCCGAGATCAGCCGGCTGCCGGGCTGGCCGTCGTGGATCGACTGCAACTCAACATAGGCCGCGGTCGGCAGGCCGCGACACACGACCAAAGCCTTGCGGAACTCCGGATCGGCGGCGGTCAGAACCTCGGGCAATGGCGCGGGCGGCAGTCGGGCCGCCGCCTCGGCCTGCGCGATCAGCTGTTCCTTCCAATGCATCCGCTGCACCTGCCAGGTCCCGAGCCCGCACAGTACGAGCACGCACGCAGCGATGAACGCGGTCAGCAGGACGGGGAACCGCGCACGAACCAGATCCTCCGCCGTCGGGGGAGGCGGCTCGGAGCGAAGCGGAGGGACGGAGGGCGGCCGCTCCACGTTCGGCGTCCGGGGTTGGCCTCCTCCCCCCATGGGGGAGGATTGTGGATCTTGCTCAGTCATTGTTGCGCGTCTGTCCCGCCCGGTGGCGCATCTGCAGGGCGATCATCACCCCCTTGCCCGGCCGCATCAGTCCCAGCGACAGCCCCACGACCAGTGGCAGGGCGACGACCAGCATGGCCCAGATCGGCGGATCATAGGCGATCTGGACGAACAGCGCCGCGAACACCACCAGGCCGCCGGCGATCTGCATGATAAAAATGGCGGCCCCGTCGCCGGTGTTCAGCCGGGTGAAGTCGAAGCCGCAGACCGCGCAGCGCTCGACTACCTTCAGGAAGCCCGAGAACAACGGCCCCTTGCAGCAGTTCGGGCAGCGGCAAAGCAAACCGGCGCGGATCGGGTCGATCCGCGCCGGCGCAGGAGTGTCAGGTTGGAGTGGACCGCTGTCCAACGCCGTCCCTAGCCGAACGTCACATAGACGAAGGCGAACAGGAACAGCCAGACCACGTCCACGAAATGCCAGTACCAGGCGGCGGCCTCGAAGCCGAAATGCTTCTGAGGCGTCATCTGGCCGGCCAGCAGGCGCAGCAGGCAGACGGCCAGGAAGATGGTGCCGAGCAGGACGTGGAAGCCGTGGAAGCCCGTGGCCATAAAGAAGATCGAACCGTACAGGCCCGAGTTGGCGGCTTCCGCGTTGAAGAACAGGTTCTCGTGGATGATGTGCTGGTATTCGTAGACCTGAACCGCGGTGAACAGCGCGCCCAGGACCACGGTGATGATCAGGCCCATCTTGGCGCCGTTGCGGTCTCCGACCTGGAGGGCGTGGTGCGCCCAGGTGACGGTCGTGCCGGACAGCAGCAGGATGACGGTATTCAACAGCGGCAGCTGCCACGGATCCAGAACCTCGACGCCCTTTGGCGGCCAGGTCGACCAGGCGGCAGCGGTATCGGCCCAGTTGGAGATTTCCGGGATGTGGGCGCGGGCTTCGTTGAAGACCGCCATCTCGAAGAACATCCAGAAGAAGGCGGCGAAGAACATGATCTCCGACGCGATGAACAGCACCATGCCGTAGCGCAGGCCGATCGAGACGACCGGGGTGTGATCGCCGCGGCGGCTTTCCTTGATCACGTCCGACCACCAGCCAAAGGCCGAGTAGAGCACGCCGGCCAGACCGGCGAAGAACAGCCACGACGTGCCTTCCGGCAGGCCGAAGAGGCCCTTCATCCAGGCCACGGCGCCGACCATCATGACGGTCGTCGAGATCGAGGCGACCAGCGGATAGGGGCTGGGATCGACCAGGTGATAGTCGTGGTGTGGAGCGGCGTTGGCCATGCGTCGTGTCTCTGAATCGGCGAGAGAGGAGAAGTTCGAACGGGCTATAGCGTCGGCGTTCAGCCCGCGCCAGTGCCCCCGCGGGAGGCGTTCTGATTAGGAGCCCCCTGATCGTCCTGCACGGGATAGAAGGTGTAGCTCAGGGTGATCTCGTTGACGCCCGCAACCTCGCGGTCATCGACCATCTCTGGCGCGATGAAATACTGCATCGGGAACTTGCGGGTCTCGCCCGCCGCGATCGTCTGATCGTCGAAGCAGAAGCATTGCAGCTTCTGGAAATAGGCTCCGGTCTGCTCAGGCACGACATTGTAGCTGGCCCGGGCCAGGATCGGCTTGTCCGAAGTGTTGGTGACGTCGAAATACGCGATGCCGGTCTCACCGATCTTCACCCGCTGAGTGACCTGTTCAGCCTTGAAGACCATGGGTAGGCCCCGGACATTGGTGTCGAAGCGGATGGTGACTTCCCGGTCCAGCGTCTCCGTCGGAGCCTTGTCCGCCTTCATCGTCGTGCCGTTGAAGCCGGTGACCTGGCAGAACATGCGGTACAGCGGCACCGCCGCGAAAGCGGCGCCGGTCATGGTCACGACCACCCCGGCGCACAGCAGGGCGATCAGTTTTGCGGATCGGGGCGCGGCCATCAGTTGGAGGCCTCCGCCATCGACGCAGCCTGTGCAGGCGCGGACGCCAATGCGCGGTCCTGGGCCGTACGGGCCGTCATGTTCGCCTGCATCCGCATGAAGGTCGTGGTGAAGATCAGCACGATGAAGGCGACCAGCCCCACAGCGATCCACAGACTGCGCTTGTTGCGGGCCGCGAGTTGTTCAGACGTCAGATAGACGGGCATGGGCTCAGGTTCCGGGAACGACGAAGCTCTCGACCAGAAGGGCCGCGAACAGCGCCATCAGATACAGGATCGAGAAGGCGAACAGGTTCCGTGCCGGTTTGGCCTCGGCGCGGACATCATACAATGCGGCCTCTCGCCCCACGGCCTCGGCCTTGTCTGGCGCGTCCCCGGCCCGGGAGCGCCACAGGCGGGCGGCCAGGGCGAGGAAGGCCAGGCCGCCGACGATCGAGACGACCTTGTAGATCATCCCGCCCATGCCGACGAAGCCCGGCGCGATCGCGACCGGCACGAAGATCATGCTGTAGATCAGGATCTGCAGCCGGGTCGATTTGGCGCCCCGCGCTACCGGCATCATCGGGATGCCCGCCTTGGCGTAGTCGCCGGCCGAATAGAGGGCGAGGGCCCAACTGTGCGGCGGGGTCCACAGGAAGATGATCAGGAACAGCAGCCACGCCTGCCACGGCGCCGATCCGGTCGCGGCGGCCCAGCCGATCACGGGCGGGAAGGCGCCCGCCGCCCCTCCGATGACGATGTTCTGCGGCGTCCGGCGCTTCAACATCATCGTGTAGAATACGGCGTAATAAACGATGGTCATGGCCAGCAGACCGGCCGCGAACCAGTTGGTGTTCATGCCCAGGAGCATGACCGAAAAGACCGAAAGGACGATGCCGAAGGCGACGGCGTCGTTGCGCTTCAGTCTCCCCGCAGCGACGGGACGCCCTCGCGTGCGACGCATCAAGGCGTCGGTCTCGCCCTCGATAGCCATGTTCAGCGCGCCCGCCGCGCCCGCGCCGATGGCGATGCACAGGATGGCGATGGCGGCGACCAGCGGGTTGATCGAACCCGGCGCGACGACCAGGCCGGTTGCGGCGGTGAACACCACCAGCGACATCACGCGCGGCTTCAGCAGCTGGAAGAAGTCTTCCGGCTGGGTTGTCGACGGGACGTGGACCTGGATGGGGGCTGGGGCTTGAGTCATCAAATGAGAGGGGCCGCCTCCCGGGGTCGGAAGGCGGCCCTCATCCTAACACGGACGGGAGGGGTTAGTGGCTGTCGCCCTTCACCACCGGCAGTTCGTTGAACTGGTGGTGCGGCGGCGGCGAGGACAGGGTCCACTCCAGGGTCGTGGCGCCTTCACCCCAGGGGTTGGCGACACCCGGACGACGACGAACGGCGGCCTCGACCAGCATGATCAGGAAGACCAGCACGCCGACAACCGTGATCGCATAGCCGACCGAGGAGACCTGGTTCCAGAGGGTAAAGGCTTCCGGATAGTCGACGTAGCGGCGCGGCATGCCCTGAAGACCCAGGAAGTGTTGCGGGAAGAAGACGATGTTCACGCCGATGAACATGATCCAGAAGTGCGTCGCACCCAGATATTCGTTGTATTTCACGCCGAACATCTTCTCGAACCAGTAGTAGAAGCCCGCGAAGATCGCGAACACGGCGCCCAGCGACAGCACATAGTGGAAGTGGGCCACCACGTAATAGGTGTCATGCAGGCTGTAATCGATGCCCGCATTGGACAGGACCACGCCGGTCACGCCGCCGACGGTGAACAGGAAGATGAATCCGATGGCCCACAGCATGGGGGTCTTGAAGCTGACCGAACCGCCCCACATCGTGGCAATCCAGCTGAAGATCTTCACCCCCGTCGGCACCGCGATGATCATGGTCGCGGCGATGAAATAGGCGCGCAGGTTCACGCTCATGCCGACCGTGTACATGTGGTGGGCCCACACGATGAATCCGACGAAGCCGATGGCGACCATGGCGTAGGCCATGGCGAGGTAGCCGAACACGGGCTTCTTCGAGAAGGTCGAGACGATGTGCGAGATGATGCCGAAGCCTGGCAGGATCAGGATGTAGACCTCGGGGTGACCGAAGAACCAGAACAGGTGCTGGAACATCACTGGATCGCCGCCGCCCGCCGGATCGAAGAAGTGGGTGCCGAAGTTCCGGTCTGTCAGCAGCATGGTGATGGCGCCGGCCAGCACGGGCAGCGACAGCAGCAGCAGGAAGGCGGTGACCAGCACCGACCAGGCGAACAGGGGCATCCGGTGCAGGGTCATGCCCGGCGCGCGCATGTTGAAGATGGTCGTGATGAAGTTGATCGCGCCGAGGATCGACGAGGCGCCCGCGACGTGCAGGGAGAAGATCGCCAGATCCATGGCCGGGCCGGTGTGGCCGACGGTCGAGAGCGGCGGATAGATGGTCCAGCCGCCGCCGAAGCCCTTGCCCGGGCCGCCGTCGACGAACATCGACAGGCACAGCAGCACCCAGGCCGCAACCAGCAGCCAGAAGGAGATGTTGTTCATGCGCGGGAAGGCCATGTCCGGCGCGCCGATCATGATCGGAACGAACCAGTTGCCGAAGCCGCCGATCATGGCGGGCATGACCATGAAGAAGATCATGATCAGGGCGTGGGCCGTCACGGTGACGTTGTAGCCATGCTTGGAGGCTTCAACGATGCCCAGCTGCTCGATCAGGCCGCCTTCGACGAAATACTGGATGCCAGGTGCGGCCAGTTCCAGCCGAATCAGGCCGGACAGGAAACCGCCGACCAGGCCCGCCATGATGGCGAACAGCAGGTAGAGGGTGCCGATGTCCTTGTGATTGGTGGACAGGAACCAGCGGGTGAAGAAGCCCGGCTTGTGGTCATGCTCCGCATGGGCATCGTGGCCCGGATTGGAATGCGTGTCAGCGGTGATGTCGGTGGCCATTTCGGTCTCTGGCTCGCGGTTACTGGGCGGCCGGGGCCGCGGCGGCGGGGGCCGTCGCAGCGGAAGCGGTTCCGGCGGCGGGAGCCGTCGGCGTGGTTGCAGTCTGGGCGGTCGGGATCGCGCCGGCGACGGGAGCGGCCGCGTCGGTCGTGCCGATCGCGACCTGGGCAGCGGTGCCGCCCGGCGCTTCAGCGGCCGTGGCCGGGGTCATCGAGCCGCCCTTGGAGGCGACCCATGCCGCGAACTCGGCCTCCGTCACGACATTGATCTGGATCGGCATGAAGGCGTGGTCAACGCCGCAAAGTTCCGAGCACTGGCCGTAGAAGACGCCCGTACGCTCGGCGCGAAACCAGGTCTCGTTGACCCGGCCGGGGACGGCGTCGGTCTTCAGGCCGAAGGCCGGCAGGGCGAAGGCGTGGATCACGTCGGCGGCTGTCACCAGCACGCGCACGGTCTTGCCGACCGGCACCACGATCGGCTCGCTGGCGGCCAGGCGGTACGGGACGTTCTGGGCGCGGGCCTCGTCTTCCGGAAGCATGGCCGAGATGTATTCGGCGATGCCTTGGTCCGGGTACTCATAGGCCCAGTTCCACTGGTTGCCCGTGGCTTTCACCGTCAGGTCCGGCGTCGGCATGTCGTGATAGGCGAACAACAGGCGGAACGAGAACAGCGAGATGCCGACCAGGATCATGACGGGCAGGACCGTCCAGATGATCTCGATCAGGGTGTTGTGGCTCCACTTCGCCGGAACCGGATTGGCCTTCTCGTTGTAGCGGATGGCGATCCAGATGATCAGGCCCAGCACCAGCACGCAGATCGCGGTGATGATCGGCATCAGGATGGCGTCGTGGAAGATATGCGCCTGATGCTTCAGCGGCGACGCGGCCGGCTGCAGGCCGATGCCGCCCGGCGTCGGCTGGCCCATCAGGTCCTGCGCCCACGTCGGGGTGGCGAAGAAGACGGCGAGCGATGCGGAGGCCAGAATGCCACCGGCCTTGCTCAGGGCTCGAGTGCCCAGTCCCATGCGAGAAATCCTCATCAAAGTCATCTGCATCAAGTATTTGCGATCCACTCGCATATACTTGGCCGGGCTCTCTGGAGACGCGGCGTTTAAGGGCCGGTCCATATCGCCCCGGTTCGCGGTTGCCAAGCGATTGGGCGTCGCAGGCGCGATTTCGTCGCGGCGGCGCTGCGGAGCAGGATTCTTAAATCGCTGCCATGTTTGAACAGCTACCTTGCGCCGCAAGATACCTTGCGATAGCCTGTGGAAATCAAAGGAGGTGTTCGGACATGCCCGAAACCATAGAGATCCAGTTGAAAAAGGGAGTGCTCGGACTTTGTGTCCTGGCCCTCCTTGCCCGCGCCGACAGCTATGCCTACGAGATCGCCAGCCGCCTGTCGGATGCGATCGACATGGGCGAAGGCACCATCTACCCGCTCATGCGCCGCATGCAGACCGACGGGCTGGTGGAGACCTATCTGGTCGAATCATCGTCGGGGCCGTCACGCAAATACTATCGGCTCAGCCCGGCCGGGCGCGACGCGCTGGTCGCCCAGTCCGCCGAATGGACCCATTTCACTCGCGCCGTGGATGCGATCGTCGCCAACGACGAAGCACCCGTGGCTCCTGCTCCGGGAGAAGCAGCATGACACAAACCGAATTCCTCAGTCGCCTGAGGCAGGGCCTCGTCGGCCTGCCGATGTCCGTGGCCGCCGAGATCGTCGCGGACTACGAGACGCATTTCGTCGACGGCATAGCCGCCGGCCGCTCGGAGGCCGAGGTGGCGACCGCGCTCGGTGATCCGGCCCGCCTCGCTCGTGAACTCCGCGCCGAGGCCGGCGCCCAGCGCTGGCATCAGGAGAAGAACCCCTCCGCCGCCGCCGCCGCCGTCTTCGCGGTGCTCGGCCTGGGCGCCATCGACATCCTGATCCTGCTGCCCATCCTGATGGGCGTGATCGGCACTCTGTTCGGCATGTTCATCGCTGTGATCGCGCTGTTCGTTTCAGGTGGCGCCATCATGGTTGCGGGACCGTTCGCCGGGTTCCCGGGTGGCGTCGCCGCAGCACTGCTGGCGGGTCTGGGCCTGATGGCCGGGGCCGCCTCGTCCGGGGCCTTGCTGGCCATCCTCACCATCTGGCTGGTCAACGGCATCGTCTGGTTCGCCCGCCTGCACTACCGCCTGCTCAAGCCTGCGCTTGAGCCCCAAGCCAACGCTGTCACGGGAGACCCCGCATGATCCGTACCCTTCTCATCATCGCCGCCGCCGGTCTCGTCCTGGCCACGGCTTCCCTCGGCGGCGCCTTTGCACTCGGGGGCCGCGACATGGCTCGCCACGGCTGGGAGTGGACCTTCCACGACAAGGATGGCGACACCGTTTCCTTCGAACGCGACGACGGCACGCGCGGTCCGGATGTGACCCGGACCCTGGAATGGACCGGCGGCCAGACCCTGACCGTCGACCTGTCCGCCGACGTCGACTACGTCCAGGGCGCCACGCCGGGGGTCACCATCACCGGCCCCGCCCAGCTGGTCGAGCGGGTCCGGCTGGTCGATGGCCGCCTGAGCTGGGCGGATCGTGACGGCCCCAACCACGAGACGGTCGTCTTCGGCCGCCGCGAACATGGTCGGGGTATCTGGGTTCAGTCGGAAGCGGTGAAGATCGTCGTCACCGCGCCGAACATCAACACGTTCAACCTGGAGGGTTCGGCCAACCTGATGCTCCGCGACTACGACCAGGATACGCTGGCGATCGACATCTCCGGTTCGGGAGAGGTTACGGCGATGGGCCGCACCCGGGCCCTGGAAGTCGACATCTCCGGCTCCGGCGACGCCGATCTCGGAGCGCTCGCAGCCATCGACGCCAATGTCGCCATCGCCGGATCGGGGGACGCCGTCGTCGCCCCGACCGGCCGGGCCGACATCTCCATCGCCGGTTCCGGCGACGTGCAACTGAATACCCGGCCCGCGACGGTCAACCAGCAGGTCTCGGGCTCCGGCGAGGTGGACTACGCCAGCGTTTCGGAAGAGACCACCGTCACGACCAGACGTCAGATCGCCCAAGGCCCCGGCGTCTCGGTCAGCACCAGCACCACGGTTCCCGCGCCCTGATCGCCAAAATCCTCCCCCGTCGGGGGAGGTGGCGCGGCGCTTCTTCAGCGCCGTAACGGAGGGGGCCCGCCACAGACCCGGTGTCTGAAGCCGGCCCCCTCCATCACCTCGTGGTCGATGGCTCCCCCGACGGGGGAGGATTGGCGTCCGACGCCCCAGCGCCTACCTATATGAGATGACCGTCCACATCCCCCCGCCGCCTCTGCTCGAAACTTCGGGCGTCGATCCTGACGAAGCCCTGTCGATCCTCCGGGGGGCGCTGCACGGCGCCGACGACGGCGAACTGTTCCTCGAACGCTCCGAGTCCGAATCGCTCGTCTTCGACGACGGCCGCCTGAAGGCCGCCGCCTATGACGCCACCGAGGGCTTCGGCCTGCGCGTCGTCGCTGGTGAGACCGCCGGCTACGCCCACGCCAACGAGATCAGCTCGGCCGCCCTCCGACGCGCCGCTGATTCGGCGGCGCTGGCCAAGTCCGGCCATGCCGGCGTCTCCGCCGAGGGGCCCCGCGCCACCAACCAGAAGCTCTACGACGCGGTCGATCCCCTCGCCTCGCCCGCCTTCTCCGCCAAGATCGCCCTGCTGCAGGAGATCGACGCCTGGGCCCGCGCTCGCGACCCGCGCGTCGTCCAGGTCTCGGCCTCGATCGTCGGCGAGCGTCGCGCCATCGAGATCCTGCGGGCCGACGCCCTGACCGTGCGCGACGTGCGCCCGCTCGTGCGGCTGAACGTCTCCATCACGGTGGAGAAGGACGGCCGGCGCGAGACCATGTCCAACGGCGCGGGCGGCCGCGCCGGCTTCGAAAACTGGATCACGCCCGACCGCTGGCAGGCCCAGGTGGATGAGGCCCTGCGCGGCGCCCTGGTCAATCTCGAGGCCGTCGACTGCCCGGCCGGAGAGATGGATGTCGTTCTCGCCGCCGGCTGGCCCGGCGTCCTGCTGCACGAGGCGATCGGCCACGGCTTCGAGGGTGATTTCCACCGCAAGGGCTCGTCGGTCTTCTCCGGCATGATGGGCCAGCGCGTCGCCGCCCCCGGCGTCACCATCGTCGATGACGGCTCCATCGCGGGCCGTCGAGGATCACTCAGCGTCGATGACGAAGGCACCCCGACCTCGCGCACTGTGCTGATCGAGGACGGCATCATGGTCGGGCTGATGAACGACCGTCTGTCGGCGCGTCAGCTGGGCCAGCGCGCCACCGGCAACGGCCGGCGCCAATCGTTTGCCCACCAGCCCATGCCGCGCATGACCAACACCTTCATGGAGGGCGGCAAGGATAAGCAGGCCGACATGATCGCCTCGACCAAACGCGGCCTCTATGCCGCCAACTTCGGCGGCGGCCAGGTCGACATCACCAACGGCAAGTTCGTCTTCCAGTGCACCGAGGCCTATCTGATCGAAGACGGGAAGATCACCGCCCCCGTGCGCGGCGCGACCCTGATCGGCGACGGCGCAACAGCCCTGACCAATGTCTCGATGATCGGCGACGACTTCGCCTTCGACCCCGGCGTCGGCGTCTGCGGCAAGGCAGGCCAGGGGGTGCCGGTCGGCATCGGCCAGCCCTCGCTCAAGATCGGCGGCCTGACCGTCGGTGGCACGGCGGTCTGAGACGTCCCGAACACACCCGTCTTCGCCTTGCGGTTCCCCGATGTTCACTAAATGTTCTATGATCCTGCAGGTCGGCCCGAATGCCTCGGGACGCGGCGCGATGCGGGGCTTGAACAATGCAGGACTGGAAGGAACGACTGGATCAGGCGCTGAAAGCGCAAAGGATTCACAAGTCATACGCGCTGGCCGTCGAGCTGGGCGTCGATGAGAGCGCCATTAGCCGCTGGCGCCGGGGTCCGTCGATCTCGCTGGACAACGCCGTCAAACTTTGTCGCGCACTGGATGTCTCCCTGGACTGGCTCCTGACCGGGCGCGGCCATGTCCATGCCCACCGGGACGAGGAGGCGAAGCTCGATCGGCTGACCCGGGAACTTCTGGCGGATCTGTCCGAAGATCGGGCCTCTGAAGCGATCGACGCGCTGGTCGGCCTCGTCAAAATTCTCAAACCCGTCCTGGACCACCCCTGACGCGCCGCGCGCAAGAGGTCGCCCGCTTTCGTGTGTGGGACACAAGGAACAACTCTACCTAAGGTAGTAAATAGCGGCGAGTATTATCGCATGGATTGCATTTCGCCATCCACGCCCGGCCCTGCCGGGGCGACCTTTCGCCACGAGATCCTCCATGTCCACGCCCTACGAAATCGATATCTCCCTGTCCCCCGAGACCGTCAAAGAGCTGAAAGATGGCGGCTACGCCCTGTACGGTTTCAAGGCCGTCAAGAGCACCGTGGTCGGCGCCGCGCCGCTGGTCTGGTTCACCGATCTGAATTTTCTGAACACCACCAGGGTCAAATGGACCGAGCAGTATCAGGCCTACATCTCGACGGATCAGATCATCTCGAACGGCGTCATCGACGCCAGCGCCAATGTCGACATCAATCTGGGCCAGACCGCCAATGTCGATGAGGACCAGAACCTGACTCCGGTCAGCGAAGGCACGCCGCTGGCGATTTCCATCTTCAATCAGTCCAGCATGGCCCTGACGGCCGGCATCTCCCAGATGAACAACGGGTCCGCCAATCCGATGTGCGCCATCCCCCTGCACGGCAACATGCTGGATGTCGTGGTGCCGATCGAGAAGGTCCTGCTGACGTTCGCCTCCAACACCGTCAACACCGGCACGGTGATCTACAAGGCCTATGCGTCGGGCCTGCTGATCGACCTGACCGCCGACAACACCCGCGCCGTTTCCTTCGACATCAACAAGGGCTGGGCCTGGGACGGCGGCACCTGGGGCGTGCCGGTCAAGGCGAACGAGAGCTTGGTGCCCCTCTTGATCGAGGACTCCTGACCCCTGCTGCCCAACCTGGCGCGGGCGGCCGCCCCCATCGGACGTCCGCGTCCTTTTTCTCTCCCTCTCATCAAGGATCACGACCATGCCCCAAACCATCATCCTCAAGGGACATCAGCACGCCTTCGCCGGCGGCATCATCCCCGGTAACATCACGGCGACCACGACCAATCCTGCGACAGGCAACGTCACCTACACCCTGGCCGCCCAGGGGCCGGTGGTCGTCCCGTTTGCCGGCAATCAGGTTCACAGCTTCGTCCTGCCGGTGAACGGAAACACCCTGACGATCTTCAACAACTCAACCTCCGGCCCGTCCTGCGTCTACTGAGGTCGGTCGGGGCGGGCCTGATCCGCCCCGACGCTCTCGCTTCCATGTCCTTCCGGAGAGCGCTGTGACCCGCCATCTGACGATCACCCTGTCCCCGCACACGGTCCAGTCGCTGAACCGGGAGGACATGGCCCTCTATCTGTTCGCCGCCGTCCGACACGGCCCCTTCGCGTCTGGCGCCCCGGGGACGGCGGGCGGCGCGCCGCTGGTCTGGCTGAGGCGAACGCACCTGTTGCAGACGACGACGCTCACCTTCGAAGACACGCTGAACATCTATCTGTCGTCTACCGAGATCGAGCCGAACGCCGTCGTCGTGGTCGGCGCGCAGGTCGATACCGCGCTGGGCCAGACGGCCCTGCTGAACGACGGCCGGCAGTTGACGGCCACCGCCTCGGGCCTGCCTGACACCGCCGCCCTGATCAACAGGGACGATCAGTCCTGGAGCTGGGGGCTGTGCCGGACGATCTCGGACCAGATGGCTCCCTTCTGCGTCTTCCCTCTGCACGGTCACGCCATGGGGATGCTCGCCCCGACCGACCGGATCCTGGCGCTCTTCGCTACCGATTCGACGCCGCCCGGCTCGATCGTGGAGACCGCCTTCGGACCTGGCCTGCTGATCGATTTCGTCGCCGCCGCCACACGGGAAGTCGCCTTCGACATCGACACCGGCTGGCGATCCGACGGCTCCGTCTGGGCCAGGCCGGTCCCGGCCGGATCGGCTCTGGGGCCGTTGCTGATCGCACGATAACGTCGACCGGACGGACGATGGTCCAGGGGCCCACGACCGGATCTGACGCCGCGACCTGCTAGGAGTGACCGGTTACGGTCTTTGACATCGCCATCCCCTCGAATGTTCGGTCGCTTCGGACGTTTCGGACTGTGTTTTGGAGTCCGGTCAGGGTTCCGCCGTCCAGTCCGGCCCCCGCACGTCCAGGCCATCCGCCTCCAGCCCGTCCAGCACCCCGCCGGGCTCTGCGAGCAGGCGCAGCGGGGCGACGGCCAGGGTCACGCCCGGCGCGTCCAGCGCCGTCGACAGGGCCGTCAGCCATTGCCCTCGCAGTTGCGGCCCGATCGTCGGATCGCCCCAGGGCCAGCACTGGCCCAACGCCACATCCAGAGGGTTGGCGATCACCTCGGCCACGCGCAGGCTGCGCCAGTCGTCGGCCCGTTCCGCGAACAGGCCACCGCCCGCCTCGGCCGCCGCAATGCTGGCGGCCATGCAGGGCTCATAGGCGGACGGCGACTGGGTGATCAGATTGTCGATGATTTCGTCGCCCCGCACGAAGCCGACCGCCTCGCCCTCAACATCGGCGCGTCGGGCCGCGCCCCGGACGACATCGTCGGCGTCGCGGCCGCCCCGCACCAGCCCCGCCCGCTTCAACAGGTCGTCGCTGGTGATCAGGAAGCTCCGGCGGCGCCAGTCCTCGTTCCTTTCCCCGACCATGACGGCCTCGAGACGCGCCTGAAGACCGACCGGCAGATGGTCCGCCGATGTCGTGTCGTCCGGCAATCGCGTGATCGTGCGGCTTCGCCAGAGCAGACGCATGAGGTCACCGGCGGAGACACGGGCATAGGGTGGGTAGAGGATTCGGTCAGCCCGTCCGGTCGCCTCTTCCAGCGCCTCGGGCCGCCACTGGAAGTCGCGCGGCAGGCCGCGGATTGATCCGACCAGGATCACGGTGCTGTCGCCCCGTTTCACCGTCCACATCGGCGCGCCGGCCCGGCGCGCGATGACCACGACATCCTCGACCCGGTCTTCGTCCCGGGAGACGGGATCCTGGGCAAACGCAGGCGCGGCCCCCGCGAGGGTCGCAAGCAGCGCCAGCCCTGTGAGCCATTTCCGCATGTCCGAATTCTCTCCGTATGTCCGAACTGGAATATCGGGATCGGTTGTGGCTCAAGCGTGGCCTTGGTGGCGGAACCGCGCCGCCGCCGCCGTGTTCCGCTAACGCCGCATCCGTCCGTCAGGTCCCGACCGCCATGGCCCATCCCCTGTCCCGCACCGAGGTTCGCCTCGGCCTCGCCGCCGTCGCCATGGTCGGCGTCATCGGAACCGGCGCCTTCATGCTGGGCGGATCGGAAACGGGTCGGGCGCTCGGCCGGGGCCTGGCCATCGCCGTGGTCCCCCCTGTCGAACACGAGGTCCTGCCCGGCGAGACCATGGAGGTCGGCGCCCTCAATGACGGCTTCGACCGCGCCGCCCTGGAACGGATCGTCGAACGGCCACTCGACGATACCCTGCCGCCGCCCGCCTGGATCGGCGATGAGTCCCTGGGCGACGCCACCCCTCGCATGCCCATGCCGACACCGGTCATCGACAGGGAGGGCATCGAGGTCGCCACCCCGCCCGCCGATCCCCTGGCCGACGGATCCCGCGCCTTCGGCTTCGACACTCCCCGCCCGGACTACGCCGGGGAGCGCGCGCTACGCTGGAACCGGCTGGAAATCGCCGCTACGCAAAGTCCTGCATCGCCGGCCGCCAATGACGACACTGGACCGGTTCAGTATTCGCCAGATTAAGCCACGAAGATTGCGGCCCTGTAATGCTGTCGGAGATTTAATCCACCTGTCCAGCTTGTAACTGGAGATGAATGCGGCCGGTCGTCACACCTCTCACCAGCAACGAGGGGAACCCCAGGCGATGACCAAGACCATTCTTCTGGCCACGACGGCCATCATGTTCAGCGCCGGCGGCGCCCTGGCGCAGACCGCGCCTCAAAGTGCGCCCCCTTCCACGGCTTCGGCCACTCCGGCTCCCGCTGCGGACCCCAGCCAGCAGGGCGTGCTGGTCTTCACCCCCGACTTCTTCGCCGGCCAGCGCCCGAACACGGCGCTCGACATGGTCAACCGCATCCCCGGCTTCTCGGTCCAGGATGGCGACGGCTCGCGCGGCTTCGAAGGCGCCGTCGGCAATATCCTGATCAACGGAGCCCGCCCCGCGTCCAAGAACGACGCCGGCTCCAACGTCCTCGGCCGCACCCTGGTCGCCCAGGTCGAGCGTATCGAGCTGATTCGCGGCGGCGCGCCCGGCATCGACATGCAGGGCTATTCGGTCGTCGTGAACGTGATCACCAGGACCCAGTCCAGCCGCGAACATATCCTGACCGGTACGGCCTTCCTGTTCGAGGGGGGCCAGGACGCCGCCAACGGCAGCTATCAGTTCACCGCCCGTGACGGCCAACGGGTCATGGGCTTCACCCTGTCGGACGGCGTCAGTGTCAGCGACTCCAACGGCGTCGGCCGCGTCATCCGCACCCGCCCCGACGGCACGGTCTTGCGCGACGAGGGCTATTTCAACGACCAGCAGGGCGGCGGACAGAGCATTCGCGGCAACTATGCCAACGCCTTCCTGGGCGGCAAGATCGACCTGACGGGCCGGGTCGGCCAGAACGACTACAGCCAGTGGAGCCGCCAGGACGCGCCCGGCACCCTGCGCGAGAACCGCTTCGACGAGGAAGGCACGAGCGGCGAGGTCGGCGCCGTCTTCACCCGTCCGATGCGTCAGGGCCTGGTTTCGGAAACGCGTTTCATCCGCGAATGGGGGGATTTCGAAAACGCGTCGCTTTCCAACAACCGCGTCGGCGCCGTCGTCAGCCCGGAGCAACGGTTCGAATCCGAAGGCAGCTCCTCGGAGACCATCCTGCGCTCGCTGCTGCGCTGGGAACGGTCGTCGTCGATGACCATCGAGGGCGGCGGCGAGGTGGCTTACAACATGCTGGAGGTCGATCAGGCCTTCCTCCAGGGCGGCGTCGCTGTTCCGCTTCCGTCCGACCAGATCAAGGTCGAGGAGACCCGGGGCGAGCTGTTCGCCAAGACGACCTGGCGCGTCCGGCCGAACCTGACCATCGAGGGCGGTCTGCGGCTGGAAGCCTCGACCATCACCCAGTCGGGCGATGCCGATCAGGAGAAGAGCTTCTTCTTCGCCAAGCCACGCGTTCAGGTGACCTGGACGCCCATGCCCCAGAACCAGCTTCGCTTCCGCTTCGAGCGTGAGCTCGGCCAGCTCGACTTCGGAGACTTCGCCGCATCCGCCGACCTCGGCGACGACCAGGTCTTCGGCGGCAACGTCGATCTGGAGCCGGAACAGCGCTGGATCTCCGAACTGGTCTACGAACGCCGCTTCCTCGGCGACGGCATCGTGTCGGTCGGCTATCGCCACGACGAGATCATCGACGTGATCGACCGCCTGCCCCTGCCCGGCAACCTGTCGGCGACCGGCAATATCGGTGACGGCACACTGGACCAGCTGGCGGTCAATGTCGTCGTGCCGCTCGACTGGACCGGCTTCTCGGGCGGACAGTTCGCATTCCGCAACACCTGGAACAACACGGCCGTCACAGATCCCACGACAGGCCGAGAGCGCCAGATCTCCGGCGTGCGCGCCTCGCAGCCCGGCTTCACCATCTCCCAGGACATCACCAGCTGGAAGGTCAACTGGTCGGCCACCTATCTCGAAGGTTTGCGCCAGTTTTCATACGACCCCGACCAGACCTCGGGCTTCACCGGCAGCGACTATTTCGAGGGCTTCGTCGAATACAAGCCGACCCCGACCCTCTCGGTCATGGTCAAGGTCAATGTCTGGAACGACTTCCAGCTCGAACGTATCCAGTATGCGGACCGGACTCCCGCGCGGCCCATAGCCTTCACCGAAGTGCGCCCGATCGACCCCAGAACCTTCTGGCAGATCCGCGTGCGCAAGACTTTCTGAGCGCTCCGCCACAGCATCGCCGCGACTGTTTCGGCAATCTTTTCCATCTGAACCGCTTGTAACTGGCGCTGAACGAAGCTGGCCGTAAGGGTCTTCCGAGGGAGACGATTCCATATGACCAAGACGCTCTTGCTGGCGACGACGATACTCGTCGCGGCTCCGTTCACCGCCGCCGCCCAAAGTGGCGCGCCAGCCGTCGATACGGTGCAACAGGGCGTCCTCGTCTTCGAACCCGCCTTCTTCGCCGACGGCAGTCCGAATACGGCGCTGGACATGATCGCCCGCCTGCCGGGCTTCGGCCTGGACACGGGCAACAACAACACCCGGGGCTTCGCGGGCGCCGCCGGCAACGTCCTGATCGACGGGGACCGCCCCTCCTCCAAGTCCGACGGTCTGGATGGGATCCTGCGTCGGATCTCCGCTGCGAGCGTGGAGCGAATCGAACTCATCCGGGGCGGGGCTCCTAGCATCGACATGCAGGGCCGCTCGGTCGTGGCCAATGTCGTGCTGAAGCGCACGGTTCAGATCCAGACCGTTCTGGAAGCCAATACCTACGTCTATCCCGACGGCCACCTGGGGCCGCTGCTTCAGGCGTCCTGGTCCCGCCGTGAGGGCGAAAGCCAGCTGGAGGCCTCGCTGAGCGCCACCACAGACCGGACCGACGACACCGGCGACGGCTATCGTCGTCGCTACAACGCCGCGGGCGTCCCGATCCAGACCGCCGATCTCGACCGCTGGGACCGGTTCCGCGATGTGCGGGGCACAGCCGCCTGGCAGGGACTAAGCGGCGGCGGCCGGTTGAGGGTCAACGGCGTGCTGGGCTGGCATAAGGCTGAAAACTCGATCGACACCTTGATCCGCACCGGAGCCGGCCGGAACGAGAGGGTCGAGAACGAAGGCGACGAGGTCGAGGCGGAACTGGGCCTGAACTGGGCGCGTGCCCTGGGCGAGCGCGCGGAGCTCGAACTGACCGGTCTGCAGCGCTTCGAGGTCGACAACGACGAATCGCGCTCCTTCTCCGGCCTGAACAGCGTCGCCTTCGGTGGCGAAGGAACAGCCGGTGAAACCATTGGCCGGGCCGTCCTGCGCTTCCGCCCGTCAGATCGCTGGGCCTTCGAAGGCGGCGGGGAGGCGGCCTACAACTTCCTCGACAGCGCCACGACCTATGTCGAGAACGGCGTCCCCGTGGCGCTGCCTTCCGCCTCGGTGAAGGTCGAGGAGTTGCGCGGCGAGGTCTTCGGCCAGACGAGCTGGCGGCCCGATCCCAGGCTGACCGTCGAGGCGGCCCTGCGGGTCGAGGTGTCGGAGATCAGCCAGTCGGGCGACAGCGACCTGACCAGGACCTTCATCTATCCCAAGCCGCGCCTGCAGGTGACCTGGACCCCGGTCGCCGACCACCAGGTGCGCCTGCGGCTCGAGCGTGAAGTCGATCAGCTGAATTTCGAGGATTTCGTCGCCTCGGCCGACGTCGATCTGAACCAGGTCGAGGGCGGCAACCCCGAACTGGAGCCGGCCAAGGCCTGGGTACTTGAAGCCGTCTACGAGCGCCGTTTCTGGGGCGAGGGCGCCCTGACCCTGACGGCCCAGTTCAAGCGTTGGGAAGACCTGATCGACGTCATTCCCCTGACCGGCGGCTTCGAGGCCGTTGGAAATATTGGCGATGGTTCGTCCAGCTATCAGCAGATTGCGGTCACGCTGCCGATGGATCGGCTGGGCCTGCCCAATGCCCGCCTCGTGGCCAGGGCCACCATCTCTCAGTCCAGCGTGACGGATCCTCTGACCGGCGAAGGGCGCCGCTTCTCGGGCCAGATCGCCTTCGGGTGCGGCATCAACTTCAATCAGGATCTGGGGGGCGGCCGCTGGTCGTATGGGTTCCAGCACGGCTGCAATCTCGACGACCAGGTCCAGTACCGGATCCGCGAAGTGCGCAACATCGAGGAAGAACCGTTCGTGACCGTCTATGGCCAGTGGAAGCCCCGGCCCGACCTGACCGTCCGTCTCGACCTGGGCAACGCCACCGACCGCGAGCAGCGCCGCGAACGCCTCGTCTATTCCGGCCCGCGCAACAGCGCCCCTCTTTCGTTCCGCGAGGAGCGGGGCACGAGGATGAGCCCCTGGCTGTTCATCCAGATTCGCAAGACCCTGTAGGGTCGGCAGGCGATGTCAAAGACCGTCACCACAAATGGCGGCCCGGCTTGGAGACAAAAGGGCTGTGGACCGAATTAATTCCTACCTCCTTGCGTGAAAAAGGGCGACGCCCGCGAGGACGCCGCCCTTTGTCTTGCCGACAGGCGGTCAGCCCGTCGTGGTGGCTCCGGGGCGAGCGACGCTGCCGTCTTCCGTACCCCGATCGGTCAGCGACGGTCCCGGGTGGTTGTCCGGGTCATTCACGCCGTTCGACCATTTCGAGATGAAGAAGCTGGCGACGATGAAGGCGACGCCGATGCCGACACCCCACAGGCCCAACAGGTTGAAGGACGCCAGGGACGTGTTCAGCGCCACCTCCGGATCCAGCACCTGGCCGCCGACGGTTTCGGTCCCGGCGGCGCCCGCGATAATGCCGCCGACAAAGTGGGCGATCGAAGACGCCATGAACCAGACGGCCATCATGAAGCTGACGATGGCCGGCACCGACAGCTTGGTGATCTCCGACAGTCCGACCGGCGACAGGAACAGCTCGCCCAGGGTGTGGAACATATAGAGTAGCGCCAGCAGCACGATCGGGGTGCGGAAGGCGTCGTCCACCAGGCCCGACTGGGCGCCCCAGACCACGATCAGGAAGCCGAGGCCGACCTGGATGATGCCCAGGCCGAACTTGACCACCGGGTTGGGGTCCATCTTGCGTTTGGCCAGCCAGACCCACAGCGCCGCGAAGACCGGCGCGAAGATCAGGATGAAGCCCGCGTTGAACGACTGGGTCTGGGAGGCCGACATCGAGGTGTCGATCCAGCCCCACCACTGCGTGGTCGAGAAGCCCGCGGCGGCCACCTGGTCCGGCGAGCCCACCGGGATGCCGAGGAAGGTGTAGGCCTGGCTGGTCAGGGACAGGTCGACGTTTCGGTCGGCGAACAGGTTCAGCGAGGTGCCCGCCTGTTCGAACAGGGTGAAGAAGATCACCGAGCCGAACACCAGGACCATGGCCAGCATCATCCGCTCACGCGCGACCTTGTCGCCCTTGAGCTTGAAGACGATGAACCAGGTGATGAAGGCCAGCGAGGCGATCGTCGAGAGGATCAGGCCTGCTCCGACCAATTGGTGGTTCGGAACGATGAACCACAGGGCCGCGACGCCGACGAAGCCCAGGATATAGATCAGCCCCTCGCGGTTGATCGGACCGAGGACAGGCTTCTTGATCAGATCGGGGAAAGGGCTTTCGCCCTTGCCCTGAAGCAGGGGTTTGCCCAGCCAGAAGACGATCAGGCCGGCGAACATGCCGATGCCGGCCAGGCCAAAGCCCCAGCTCCAGCCGAAACGTTGGCCCAGCAGGCCGCACAGGACGGCGGCCCAGAAGGCCCCCAGATTGATGCCGTAGTAGTAGAGGGTGAAGCCGGAATCCCGACGTGGATCGCCTTGCGGATAGAGCTGTCCGACCAGGGTCGAGATGTTCGGCTTCAGGAAGCCGACGCCCATGATGATCAGGGACAGGGACAGGTAGAAGATGTTGACGCCCATCGGATCGCGCGTGGCGGTCAGCTCGTAACTGCCTTCGGCGAGCGTGCCGGGGACGACCGATCCGGCCGGCAGGTCGGTGATGGTCAGGCCGCCGCCGTCCGCGGGGGTGAAGTGGTACGGCTGTCCGCCGACCACGACCTGGGACGTCTGGGTTTCGCCGCGTCCGTCGATCTGGATCTCATAGACGGCGCCGCCATAGGTCAGGCTCTGGGTCGCGGGATTGCCTTCGAAGGCCATCATGCCGTGACCGGCGACCAGCAGGACCGCCCCGAACATGATCGCCTTGCGCGTGCCGATGTAACGGTCGGCCACAATGCCGCCGATCAGCGGCAACAGGTAAACGAGGGAGGCGTAGGAGCCGTACTGGCCCGAGGCGAAACCGTCATCGAACAGGAAATGCTGGGTCAGATAGAAGATCAGCAGACCGCGCATGCCGTAGAAGGAGAACCGTTCCCACATCTCGGCGAAGAAGCAGACCAGCAGCCCCTTGGGGTGGGTCTTGAGGATTTGAAGCAGGACCGGAAGCCCGGTCGCCAGGGTGATGATCACCCCCAGAAGGATGACGATGTTCACGCCTGACCCCCTGCACTGTTCGTAAGTCGTCGAAGCCCTTTTACGGCTCCCTCGTCGGTCTTGATCAACCGCCCACTCCCTAACACCGCGCCGAACGGGCGCGCACAAGCCCGCATAAGCAGCACGCCGGGCAAGACCGGACAAGCCTTATGGATAATCGAACCGTCACAAGGCGGCGATGAACGCAGGTGAACCGGGGTCGCGGGCGCTTTCCCTCCCCCGAGGGGGAGGGTCACCGCGCAGCGACGGGGTGGGGGCGGCAGGGCTCCGTCGCGCTCGATTGGACGTGAGCAGTCGATGGCGGGCTTCGTCGCGGCCTGTCGGGTGTGGCCGATTTGCCCCCGACGCTTGTCGCCGTTTAATCCCAGAAAGACTTAAGCCCACGATGAGCGGCAAGAGGGAGATGGAACCTCTTAGTGAAAATCCCGCGATCCCGGCAGGATGCGCACGTCCCGCGGATGCCGTCCCCGTGTCGGGGCGTGGCCCGATCCCGGCGTCTGGTCCGTGGACAGATGGCCCAGCATGGGTGTCCAGTCGACCATGTCCTCGACCACCAGATGGGCCACCCCCTCGGCCCGCTGGACCTTGCCGGTGACCAGAACCATGCGCGCGCCCATGACGACGGGGCGCAGCCGCTCGAACACATCGGGCCAGACGACGAGGTTGGCGACGGCCGTCTCGTCTTCGAGCGTCAGGAACACCACCCCCTTGGCCGATCCCGGCCGCTGACGCACCAGCACGACTCCCCCGACCGAAACGCGACGGTTGTCCTTCGCCGCCCTGTAGGCCTCGGCCGTCATCGCCCCGGCCCGCGTCAGCCGTTCGCGCAGGAAGGCGACGGGGTGGCCCTTCAACGACAGCCGGATGGTCTGATAGTCGCCGACCACCTCCTCCGCATCGGTCAGGCGCGGCAGGGCGGCCGGGGGCGCCCCGTCCGCCTCGTCCAGCCCCATGGCCGCGAACAGGGGCGCCGTCGACGCCGGCGCCGCCCCCCTGGCCGCCCACATTCCCCGGCGCCGCGACAGGTCTAGCGAACCATAGGCGTCCGCCTCCGCCAGCCGGTCGAGGGCGGGAGGGGAAAGATCGGCGCGGATGCGAAGGTCCTCCAGATCGCGGAAGGGGGCGATGGCTCGTTGCTGAACGATGGTCTCGGCCCACGCCTCCCGGAAACCGTCGATGGAGCGGAAGCCGAGGCGCATGGCGCAGGCCTCACCCTCGCCCCGAGCCTCGAGCGACGCGTCCCAGCCGCTCGCATTGACGTCCGGGTGTCGCACCTCGACCCCGTGCTCGCGGGCGTCACGCACGAGCTGAGCCGGGGCGTAGAATCCCATCGGCTGGCTGTTCAGAAGACAGGCGGCGAAGACCTCCGGGTAGACGCATTTCACCCAGGCCGAGATGTAGACGAGGAAGGCGAACGAACAGGCGTGGCTTTCGGGAAAGCCATACTCCCCGAAGCCCTTGATCTGGTCGAAACAGCGCCGGGCGAACTCGGCCTCATAGCCCCGCCCGATCATCCGGCCGACCATCATATCCTCATAATGACCGATCGTGCCCATGTGCCGGAAGGTGGCCATGGCGCGGCGCAGACCGTTGGCCTCTCCGCCGCTGAACTCGGCCGCGACCATGGCGATCCGCATCGCTTGTTCCTGAAACAGGGGGACGCCCAGGGTCTTGCGAAGTACGTTTCTCAACTCGTCCGGATCGCCGCCTGCGGGACCCGGCATGTCGAACTCGTAGACATGACCGCGCGCCTCCGCCGCCCGACGCTCCGTTCGTCGCTTGAGATAGGGGTGGACCATGCCGCCCTGGATCGGACCGGGTCGGACGATCGCAACCTGGACCACCAGATCGTAGAACTCGCGCGGCTGCAGCCGGGGCAGCATGGCCATCTGGGCCCGGCTCTCGACCTGGAAGACCCCGACGGAATCCGCCTTGCAGAGCATCTCGTAGACCTCGGGGTCCTCCCTCGGCACCGTGTGCAGTTGCAGGGATCGCCCGTAGCTCTGCGCGATCATGCCGAAAGCCCGCTTCAGCGCCGTCAGCATGCCCAGGGCCAGAACATCGACCTTCATCAGTTGCAGATGATCGATGTCGTCCTTGTCCCATTCGATGAAGGTGCGGTCCTTCATCGCCGCATTGCCGATGGGGACGATCTCGCACAGCGGCCCCTGACTGAGAACAAAGCCGCCGACGTGCTGCGACAGGTGGCGGGGGAATTGAATCAGCTCGGCGGTCAGGTCGAGCGCCAGCTTCATGCGGACATCGTCGCGGCTGACGCCGGTATGATCGACGTGTTCGTCCTTCACCTCCGCGCCGTAGGAGCCCCAGACGGTGTCGGCGAGACGGGCGGTGACGTCCTCGGTCAGCCCCAGGGCCTTGCCGACGTCGCGGATGGCGGAGCGCGGCCGGTAGTGGATGATGGTCGCCACGATGCCGGCCCGGTCGCGGCCGTAGCGGTCATAGACATGCTGCATGACCAGCTCGCGCCGTTCGTGTTCGAAATCGACATCGATGTCAGGCGGCTCGGAGCGTTCGGACGAGATGAACCGCTCGATCAGCATGTCCTGAGCGGTGGGATCGACGTTCGTGATGCCGAGGCAGAAACAGATGACGGAGTTGGCCGCGGAGCCCCGTCCCTGACAGAGAATGTCGCGATCGGGATGCCGCGCCCAGGCGACGATCTCGTGGACGGTCAGGAAATAGGGCGCGTATTTCCTTTCCCGAACCAGACGGAGTTCCTTGCGGATCGTCTTGACCACGGAGGTCGGAACCGGCCCGTTTTCCCGCGGCCATTTTTCGCGGGCGCCCCTGCAGGTCAGGCGGATCAGCCAACCCTGCGGCGACCAGCCCCCCGGCACAGGTTCGTCCGGGTACTGATAGCTGAGCTCACGCAGGGAGAAGATGCAGGCCCGCACCACCTCCATGGTCCGGGCCAGCGCCGCCTCGTGGCCTTTGAACAGGCGGCCCATTTCGGAGGCGGGCTTCAGATGGCGTTCGGCATTGGCCTGGAGGCGCAGGCCGGCGGCGTCGATGGTCGTCCCCTCGCGGATGCAGGTCAGGACGTCCTGAAGCGGGCGCCGGTCGGGGTGATGGTACAGAGCCGCATTGGTGGCGATCATCGGGGCGCCGGTCCGGTTCGCCATCGCCGCTAGCCGGTTCAGCCGCGCCCGGTCGTCGCCGCGCCACAGAGGCTGGGCGGCCAGATAAAGGATGTCGGGCCAAGCCTTGCGCCACGTCAGGAGGCGGGACTCGAACGCCGTGTCGGGAGCCTCGGGCGCGACGGCGAGGGCGATCATCCCCTCGCCGTGGGCCGCGGCCTGTTCGAAGGTCAGCCGGGTCTCGCCCTTGGCGGTACGGTCGGGGGCGGGCTCATGCGGCTCGCCGTCCACGACGACATCCGGTCGCAGAGGGACGACATTGGTCGAGGGCCCGTCCAGCACCTCGCTCTTGCCCAGGGTCAGCAGGCGGCACAGTCGGCCGTAGGCGGCGCGGTCGCGGGGGAAGACGATCAGTTCGGTCCCGTCGAGAAAGCCCAGCCGGACCCCGACGACCAGACGGATGGCGTGGTCCTCGGCCCCCATCAGGGCACGGACCATTCCGGCCAGGGTGTTGCGGTCGGCGACGCCGACGGCGGCGAGGCCCAGGGCTTTCGCCTGCATCGCCATCTCCCCCGGATGGGAGGCGCCCTCCAGGAAGCTGAAGTTGGTCATGGCGCCGAGCTCGGCGTACTCGCCGTTCCAGTCGGGGTGGGGCCGGCCCGTCACGGGAACATCCCGTGCATCCACCATGAGGGGGCGCGCTCGTCCTCCGCGCCTGTGTATTCCGCGCCGTAGAGGCCTTCGCGGAACAGCCAGTAGCGGAGGCCCTGGTCGTCCTCGATGCGGTAGTAGTCGCGGGTACGGGACTGGCGGCCGTCCGGGCGGGGACGCCACCATTCGGGCGACAGGCGTTCGGGGCCGTCGGAGCGGGTCACGCGGCGGGTCACGCGCCGCCAGGTGAACCGGGCCGGGGCGCCGTCGGGCAGGTCGGCGAGGGTCTCAACCGGCTCGGGCGGGTCGAGCAACAGCAGGGGGCGGGCCCGGCCGGGATCGTGCCTGTCCCTGACCGGGGCGGACGTCAGGGCCGGCGCCCAGCGTTCGGCCCGCTCCGGCATCCACGACCCCTGCGGCGTCGCGACCCGCACCGAGGCCTCGCCCAGACGCGCCGACAGCCGGTCGATCAGGGCGGCCATGCCCTCGGCGTGACGCGCCTGCGGCTCCTCGCCCATGGAGACCTGGAGCGCGACCATGGGCTCGGTCACGTCGGCAGTGAGCATCAGGGCGTCGATGCCGAAGCCGGGGTCGATCCGCTCGATCCCCGTCTCGCGGAACAGCCGCATCCAGATGGAGACATCGCGCAGCGCCCGCCCCATGCGCACCGAGACGGCGCTGGCCCGGCCGTCGACACGGAAGGCGGTCAGGGTCAGGGCCCTCGCCCCCTGCCCGTCGCTCTCCATGGTCCGGGCCAGGCTCTCGGCGAGCCCGGGCAGGCGCGCCTCGATCCCGGCCGTGTCGGTCAGGGGATCGGCATAGGCTTCCCAGCCGCGATAGCGAGGCGGGGCGCGGGTGGGGATCAGGGCCTCGGCCGTGGCGCCCAGGGCCTGATCCAGACGGCGGACCAGACCGACCCCGGCGCCGTCGCGGAAGCGGCGGGCCAGACCTGCGCGTGGCATGGGATAGAGATCCCCGATCCGCTTCAGCCCGAACCGCCGCGTCTGTTTCAGGGCGGCGTCGTCGATGCGCAGGGAGTCGACCGGCAAGGGGGCCAGAGCCTCGCGCACGTCCGCGTCGGAGGCGATGCGGGTCGCATTGCCCCAGCGCGCCAGGGCCCAGGCCGCGCCGGGAGACGGGGCCATGGCGGCGCGGGCGCGAATGCCGGCCTCGGCCAGACGCTGCTCGATACGGGCGATCACCCCGTCCTCGCCGCCGAACAGATGGGTCGCGCCGGTCAGGTCGAGGAACAGCCCTTCCAGCCCGCCTTCCGAGGGATCGACGGTAACGGCCGGAGACCAGCGCTCGCCCCAGACGGCCAGGGCCTCCAGCGCGCGCAGGTCGGCGGCGGGATCGGCGGGATGACAGGCCAGATGCGGGACCATGGCGAGGGCGTCGGCCTGGGTCTGGCCGCGCGACAGGTTCAGGGTCCGGGCGGCCGGGTTCAGGGCATGGATCACCGCCCCCCGCGCCGTGCGCAGGATCAGGGCCAGCGGCCCTGCCCCCGCCGCGAAAGGGTCAGGCCGGGAAGACTCAGGCGTATTGGGTCCGGCCGATCGGGTCCAGACCGTCACCGGCCAGTCGATCAGCCAGACGGAGACGATGCGTCTCATCATCCTGCTCCAGCATCCAGACGCCCGGTCGCTCCATCCGGCTGCGGGTCATTTCGGCACGGATCGTCATCCGCCCCGGCGCGCGCTCGTCGAAGGCGTCGCCATTGCCCGCAAGAGTTGTAATGCGCCAGCGCCGACGCGCGGCGCTGAGGTCGCCGGAGCGGGCGCGCAGCAGAAGGCCGGAACAACCCCCGTCGCGGGCGGCGAATTCCAGCCGCCGGGTCTGGGCCAGTTCGGCTCCGTCGACCGTGCCGATCACCAGGGCGGCGCCGCCGGACCGCAGCGCCTGTTCCATGGCCCACAGAGCCAGCGCCTCCGTCCGGGTCTCGATCAGGACGAAGGCGTCGCGCGTCCGAAAGCCCGCCAGACCGGGACCATAGGGCCGTCCGTTCTCACCCAGCCACGCCCGGGTCGCGCTCATGACAACGCCCCGCCCCTCGCCGACCACAGCCCTGCCAAGGGTGAAGGCCAGGGCCGCCGCCATGTCGCGCGCGCCCGCCGCGCACACCTCCTCCAGCCCTTCGGACAGTCGCGAAAGGGGCGGCGGGACGGCTTCTGACTCTGGCGGCGGACGGGCGGACATGGCGATAGAAAACTCCATGTTCATTATTTGTTCCGTCGTCGCCGGAGTCAAACCGGAATCGCTCCGCTAGGAAGATTCCCCGCCCGCTCTACTTAAGCATGTCTTTGTTGGCCTGCCTCGTGCAGGACTTTCGGTGGAGGGGGCGGCCTGTATCGCTCTGGAACCAGACCAATGAGTTTTTCAGTTCGACCCATCGACTCGAAGGACCACGGCGCCGTCAACGCCCTGCATCATTCCGTGGGCTGGCCCAATCGCTCGGAGGCCGGCTGGGTCTGGCTGGCGAGCAATCCGGCGCTGCAGGAGACGAACGCGCCGGCCGGCTGGCTGCTGGAGGCCGAAGATGGGGAACCCTGCGGCTTCACCGGCAATTTCGTTCAGCGCTTCCACTACGGCGACCGGACGATCCACGGCGCCACGGGATTCTCGATCATCGTTACGCCACGGGCGCGTGGCCACAGCCGGAAACTGCTGGCCGCCTTCGCGAAACAGAGGAACCTGTTCGCCCTCTACACCTTCAACGCCAATCCGGCATCCAGCCCGCTCTACAGGCGCCACGGCCTGGTCGCCTGGCCGCAGGAAACGCACGATGTGAAACTGTCCTGGCGGGTCGATGCCCTGGCCTGCGCCGGCGGACGGCTGTGGCGCGAGATCGACCGTCACGCCCCGCGTCTGACGCAGGCGCGACACGAGCGACTGTTGAACCCGCGCCTGCGAGATCCCGACGCCCTAGACCTGCCGACGGGCGTGACCGCCCTGACCGACCTGGCCGACCTGTCGCGATACGCGGACTTCTGGGAGGCGTTGAAGGCCGAGGGCCGACTGATCGCCGACCGCAGTCCGGCCATGCTGCGCTGGCGGCTGGCGGATCCCGACCTGACCCTGCGGCCCCTGTTACTGGCCTTCAGCCGCGGCGAGACCATCGGCGGCTATGCGATGGTAGTAATGTCCAAGGGCAATCCGATCGAGCCGCCGATGCTGGAGATCCTCGACCTGGTTGCGCGGGAGGATGAACCGCGCGCCGTCCCGGCCTTGATGCAGGCCCTCCTGGCCAATGCGCGAAACCTCGGGGCGGCGAAGCTCCGCATACAGATGGTCAGCCCGGACCTGCTGCGTCGCCTGGGCCCGCTGGCCGATATGGCCCGTCGCGAGGGCGGCTGGGGGCATTGTCATGTGAAGTTCGACCCCGATACGCCGGGCGTCGACACCTGGTCCCCGACGCCTTTCGACGGCGACTACGGCATCTGTTTGAGACCTGTGCCCGTGACCGGGGATGAGCGGCGGGCGGCCTGACGAAGGGTCCGATATCATCCTGCAAGCGTTGCGCGTTAGGATCACGACGGAGGACGACATGACGCCACGCCGTGCGACCCTGCCCTGTCTCGCTGTAACGAGCCTGCTCGCGGCCGCGACGCCGTCCCTCGCCCAGTCCGATGACGACTGGGATCTGGCGGGAGACGCCGGTCAGGATCTGACCGTGGCGTCGGTCGAATACGCGACGGGCGTGACCGTGGTCGCTCAATGCCGGTCCCGGGTGCTGGAGGTCGCGATCCTGGGCCTGCCCCGAGCCGCGCCGGGTCAGGCCTGGTACGATGTTCGCCTGTCCGACGGCCCGGCGAGAAGAGCCTCCTGGACCCGCCATGACGATGGCACGACGCTCACTGCGGGCAGCGATCCACGTCTACTTCGGCTCCTCAAAGGCGGCGGGCGGCTCACGCTCAGTGCGGACGGCGGCGCATCCACATCCGTGCGCCTGCAAGTCGACCTGCCTGCCAGTTCACACGGTCTCGACGCCGTTCTCGAGGCTTGCGGCTATCCGACAACGAACGACCGGGACCTGGTTCCCAGCGTGGGGGAGCTCCTGACCGACTTCCCTCGACCTATCGTGCCGGATCGCGTGATCGAACGCCGGGCGTCACCGACATTCCAGGTCTCGATCAGCTGCCTCGTCTCCGGAGGCCGATACACAGCCTGTCGGTCTGAACACCAGATCCCACCACACCCAGAAGACGGGCAGATCGTCGCCGGCGTCGTCGACGGCGTCAGGGTTCACGCGACTGATATGGCGGCGGCCGAAGGACGCGTGCTTGATCTGGTGGTCACGGGCAGCAGAACCCGCCGCCCGCGCTCAGGGCCGGGCCTTTAGCTCGTCGCGGATTTCGGCCAGCAGGGCCTCGGTCGGGGTCGGGGCGGGCGGCGTCGCCGGTTCGGGGGCGGCCACCTCGGCGCGGCGCATCCGGTTGATGCCCTTCACCACCAGAAAGACCACGAAGGCTACGATCACGAACTGGATCAAGGTGTTGATGAAGGCGCCATACTGGATGGCGACCTCCTCGACCGCTTCCGTGGCCGGATTTTCGGGCGCCAGCACCCATTTCAGTTCGGAGAAATCGACCCGGCCGAGCAACAGGCCGATCGGCGGCATCAGAACCTGTTCGACCAGACTGGTGACGATCTTGCCGAAGGAGGCGCCGATGATCACGCCGACCGCCAGGTCGATGACGTTGCCGCGTGCGGCGAACTCCTTGAACTCGCTCAGCAGGCTCACGGCGTCTCCCCTTCAGTTTCGTCGGGCGGGCTCGTGACAGACCGGGCTCAGTCGTCCCCGGATGCATTGAGCCGCTCGCGCAGCTCCTTACCGCTCTTGAAGAACGGGACCGACTTGGCGGGAACGTCCACGGTCTCGCCGGTTCGCGGGTTGCGTCCCGCCCGCGCAGGCCGGGCGCGAACCGAGAATGCCCCGAAGCCGCGAAGCTCGACACGGCCACCCTCGGCCATGGCCTCGGTCATGCGTCCGAGCACGACATTGACCACGCGCTCGACCTCGGCGTGGGTCAGATGCGTGTTCTCAGCCGCCAGCTTCTCGATGAGCTCAGACTTAATCATCGCCAGGCCCCCGACCCTTCCTGCTCACGCGAGCAAATTTGGTGCAACTTCAATCGGGTTGCGGGGACACCCTAGCCTTCGCCCGGCGAGCGAAAAAGGCCTGATCGTCAGTTTCCGTCAGGGAAGATCATTAAATGTCGGCAACCGTACACGGAGAGCCCGGCCAGGTCGGGTTGCAACCGCTTGCGGAAATGGCATTTTCGCCGGCGCGAACACACACGAAAAAGGGCAGCCGGATCGCTCCGGCCGCCCTTCTTTCTTGGTGAGCCTGACGCCCGATCAGATCGGAAGGATTACTCCTTACCGGCCTTCTCGCGCAGGGCCGCGCCGAGGATGTCGCCCAGCGAGGCGCCCGAGTCCGAGGACCCGAACTGATCGATGGCTTCCTTCTCGTCGGCCATTTCCAGGGCCTTGATCGAGACCGAGACGCGGCGCGTGGCCTTGTCGATGCCCGTGATCTGAGCGTCGACGCGGTCGCCGACGGCGTAACGCTCGGGGCGCTGCTCGTTGCGGTCGCGGCTGATGTCCGACTTGCGCACGAAGGAGGAGACCGGCGCGTCGTCTTCGCCGAACTTCACTTCGATGCCGCCCGACTCGATGGACGTGACGGTCAGGGTGACGGTCTGGCCCTTCTTGTAGGTGTCGCCTTCGCCGACGGGATCGCCGCCCAGTTGCTTGATGCCGAGCGAGACGCGTTCCTTCTCGACGTCGACGTCGAGAACCTTGGCCTTGACCATCTCGCCCTTGCGGTAGCGCTGGATGGCTTCCTCACCCGAGACCGACCAGTCGAGGTCGGACAGGTGCACCATGCCGTCAATGTCGTTGTCCAGGCCGATGAACAGGCCGAACTCGGTGGCGTTCTTTACCTCGCCCTCGACGGTCGAGCCGATCGGGTTGGCGGCGACGAAGGCGTCCCACGGATTGTCCTGGGCCTGCTTCAGGCCCAGCGAGATGCGGCGCTTGGAGGCGTCGACATCCAGAACCACGACGTCGACTTCCTGCGAGGTCGAGACGATCTTGCCGGGGTGGACGTTCTTCTTGGTCCAGGACATTTCCGAGACGTGCACCAGGCCCTCGACGCCGGCTTCCAGCTCAACAAACGCGCCGTAGTCGGTGATGTTGGTGATGCGACCCGTGTATTTGGCGCCCGGCGGGTATTTGGCTTCGACGCCGTCCCACGGATCGCTTTGCAGCTGCTTCATGCCCAGCGAGATGCGCTGGGTGTCCGGGTTGATCTTGACGATCTGGACCTGGACGGTGTCGCCGACGGCGAGAACCTGCGACGGGTGGGAGACGCGCTTCCAGCTCATGTCGGTGACGTGCAGCAGGCCGTCGATGCCGCCCAGGTCCACGAAGGCGCCGTAGTCGGTGATGTTCTTGACGACGCCGTCGCGGACTTCACCCTCTTGCAGCTGGCCGACCAGCTCGGTGCGCTGTTCGGCGCGGGCTTCTTCCAGGATCGCACGACGCGAGACGACGATGTTGCCGCGCGGGCGGTCCATCTTGAGGATCTGGAACGGCTGTTCCTTGCCCATCAGCGGACCGACGTCACGCACCGGGCGGATGTCGACCTGCGAGCCGGGCAGGAAGGCCGAGGCGCCGCCCAGGTCGACGGTGAAGCCGCCCTTGACGCGACCGACGATGGCGCCGTTGACCGGATGACCTTCGGCGAACACGACTTCCAGACGGGTCCAGGCTTCTTCGCGACGCGCCTTGTCGCGGCTGATGACGGCCTCGCCCAGGGCGTTCTCGACGCGCTCCAGGTAGACTTCGACGTCATCACCGATCTTGGGGATGACGGCGCCTTCACCCTGACCGAACTCGCGGGCGGGGATGCGGCCTTCGGTCTTCAGACCGACGTCGATGATGATGATGTCTTTTTCGATGCCGACGACGCGGCCGTGAACGACCTGGCCTTCGCCGAGGTCGCGGCCTTGCAGCTGCTCGTCGAGCAGGGCGGAGAAGTCGTCGCGGGTGGGGTTGAGGGTATCAGACATGAAGCTCTGGTATTTCCGATAGGGCTGTGGCGCGCGACCGAACGGCCCCGCGCGAGGTGAAAGTTGGAATGGGAAGTCGGTCGTGGGACGCGAGGCTCAGCTGAACCAGAGCGCCCGCGGAAGCCGAGGACGGAGCGCTGGATTTGCGAAACGAGCCTAGAGGCCGTGTTTCGCTCGCGCCGCCTCGACGATACGGCGGGCCGCATCGAAGGCCGCCTCTATATCCATATCGGTCGTATCCAGCAAGACCGCGTCCCCGGCCTGGACCATGGGGGCCGAGCCGCGGCCCGCGTCGCGTTCGTCGCGGCGCTGGATATCGGCCAGCATGGCCTCGTAGGTGATGGGATCACCGCGACCGTTCAGCTGCAGCCAGCGGCGTCGCGCGCGGGTTTCGGGCGTGGCGGTGACGAACAGTTTGGACTGGGCTTCGGGGGCGATGACCGTGCCGATGTCGCGCCCGTCCAGCACCGCCCCGCCCGCCTGACGCGCGAAGGCCTGTTGCAGATCCAGCAGGGCCGCGCGGACGCCGGGGAAGCCCGCGACCCGGCTGGCGGCCTCGCCGGCGTCCCCGCTCGTCAGGGCCGCATCGTCCGAAAGCCGCCCGGCGTCTAGGGCGCGGGCTGCGGCCTCCGCCGCCCTGGCGTCGCCGAGGTCGCCTCCACCGGTCAGCACGTCCAGACCCACGGCGCGGTACAGCAGGCCCGTGTCGAGGAACGGCAGGCCATACTCGCGCGCCAGACGCGAGGCGATCGTGCCCTTGCCCGAGGCGGCGGGCCCGTCGACGGCGATGACGAACGGATTGCTCATTCCGGTGTGACGAAGCACAGACCGACGGCGGACGCCAGTGAACGCTGTGTCACCCGACGTCGCCGCCAAGCCCCTGCATCATCTCGACAAAGCCGGGGAAGGAGGTGGCGATCATGTCGGGCTCATCGACCGTGACGGGGTTCGCGGCAGCGAGGCCGAGCACCAGATGGCTCATGGCGATGCGGTGATCGTGGGCGGTGTGGACCGTCGCCCCGCCCGGGACTGGGCCTCCGGCGACAATGAAACCCTCAGGTTCTTCCTCCACGGCGACGCCGCAGGCCCGCAGTCCGTCGACCATCAGGCGGATGCGGTCGCTTTCCTTGACCCGCATCTCGCCGACGCCGCGCATGACGGTCCGGCCCGTTGCGAAAGCAGCGGTGGCAGCCAGGATCGGATATTCGTCGATCATCGAGGCGGCGCGGCTCTCCGGCACGATGACGCCCTTCAGCGCGGAGTGACGCGCGGTGATGTCGCCGACCTCCTCTCCGCCCGAGAGGCGGCGGTTGGCGATGGTCAGGTCCGCGCCCATCTCGACCCAGGTGTCGAACAGGCCGGTGCGGAGCGGGTTCAGCATGACCGCTTCAACGGTCACTTCCGATCCCGGAACGATCAGCCCCGCCGCCAAGGGGAAGGCGGCCGAGGAGGGATCGCCCGGCACGGAGACGGTGGTCCCCGTCAGGGGCTGGCCGCCTTTGAGACGAATGACCCAGCCCTCGGCGTCGTCCTCGACATCGACGGTCGCGCCGAAGGCCCGCAGCATCCGCTCGGTGTGGTCGCGGCTCTTCTCCGGCTCGGTCACCGAGGTGACGCCGTCTGCGTTCAGCCCGGCCAGCAGGATGGCCGACTTCACCTGGGCCGAGGCGACGGTCTGGACATGGTCGATGGCGTGGAGCGTTCCGCCAGTCAGGGTCGCCGGCAACAGGCCCGGCTTGCCGCTCCAGGCGAAGCGCGCGCCCATCCGGGTCAGGTGGTCGGTGACGCGGCCCATCGGCCGCGACCGCAGCGAACCGTCGCCGTCGAAGGTGGCCGAGATCGGATATCCGGCCGCCGCCCCCATCAACAACCGCACGCCGGTGCCGGCATTGCCGCAGTCGATGACGCCGGCCGGGGTCTGGAAGCCGCCGCGCCCGGTGATGCGCCAGCGCCCGCCGCCCAGCGTCTCGACCGTCGCGCCAAAGGCCTCGGCCGCGCGG
The DNA here is from genome assembly GCF_049897365.1 of Brevundimonas sp. DC300-4. Lineage (NCBI taxonomy): Bacteria > Pseudomonadati > Pseudomonadota > Alphaproteobacteria > Caulobacterales > Caulobacteraceae > Brevundimonas > Brevundimonas sp. DC300-4. Next base: position 2,523 of record NZ_JAFCWC010000002.1, on the reverse strand, counting down.
GCGGTGGCCAGGACGTCGTCGCCTTCCAGCAGGCCGTCGACCTCTGTCACGCCGGTCGCCATGGCGCCCAGGATCATCGAGCGGTGAGAGATGGATTTGTCGCCGGGGGCGCGCACGATCCCTCGCAAGGGATGGCCGGGACGCGCGGTCAGATGGGGGGCGTTGGAGGCCACGGAGGCTCCGCAGGATGCAATGTGGGAGGGAGCGGACCACGGCCACGCCAAAGACGGCTTTTGACAGCGGCCCCCCATGGTGGCAAGGGACGCGGCCGAAATCCCCTCCTCCATCCAAAGGTCTCCATCACCCGTGGCCGATCCCAAACTTGGCGCCAAGCAGGTCTGCCCGAACTGCCAGGCCAAATTCTACGACCTGGGCCGTCGCCCGGCGCACTGCCCGAAGTGCGAGCACGAGTTCGATCCCGAAGAAGCCATCAAGCTGCGCAGCCGTCGCGGCCGTCCGGGCGGCTATGCCGCCGATGACGCCGAAGATCAGGTGGTCGAGAAGAAGCCGACCGATGACGAGGATGAAGAAGAGGAAGTCGTCACCCCCGAAATCGATCAGGAAGGCCACGAGCCGATCCTGACGCCCAACGACGAGGACGACACGACCGCAGACCCGTCCGAAGAAGCCGGCATGGGCACGACCGATGGCGACGACGACGTCCTGGCGGACGACGACGATGACGACGACTCCGTTCCCTTCATCGAGGACGAAGACGACGACGCCTTCGACGGCGACATCGCCAAGGGCAGCAAGGACGACGATCACTAGATCGGCCTGAGGCCTGTTTTCCAAAGGATTTCGGGGGCGGATTTCGGTCCGTCCCCGGGCCTTCGCGAAAGTCGAAAATAAAATCCGGAACCGGGTTGATCTGAAAAACGACCCGACATAGGTTCCGCCGCCTCGCCGGGGGCCACACCAGACCCGGCGGACCAACCGAAAGACCTAGCGTCTTAAGGTCTGGGGCTTTAGCTCAGCTGGTAGAGCGCTTGCATGGCATGCAAGAGGTCAGCGGTTCGACTCCGCTAAGCTCCACCAATCAGTCTCCCTCTTTTTCCGGTAATCCGGGGAAGAGGGAGACTGGCCACTCTTTTCAGCAGCGGAGGCGGTTAACTCGGCGGCCTTCGTGTCCCCAGAGAGCGTTTCTGTGCGGCTCTCTCCGCGAATTAAGTCGCCATTCTCCAGGCCGTCATTCCGACTTCCGGTTTCGCCGCGTCTTGCCCACAGAGACTATTGCGCCAGAACTGAGCCGCCGCCGGCGAGCCGGCGGCGGATGTAATGTCTCTCCGGCTGTGAGAGTCGGCTTTTAGCCCACGGCGCCGATCGCCATGAATACGCGGCGCTGCTGCTCCCAATCCGTTGGGAAGGGCTTCGCGATTAGGGCGCCCAGCGAGAGCGCCTGAGGTTGGCGTCCTTCAATAATCTGCTCGACCAGGTCCGGCGCCATATAGGCTAGGGGCAACACCTGTCCCAGATATCGAACGCAGAGCTTCTCGGCCTTCGCCAGATCGGCGCTGGATGCATACCTACCGCTCCGGAGGTCGGCAGCCCACCGCCGCGCCATTGCGACACTCCTCAGCAGCGTCCTGTCGATGCGGTTCGCCGACGACGGCGACTGACCGATCGCTTGGATCAAGGTCGCATTGTGCCGATGCTTCAGTTGAACCGGGACAACCCACTCAAGCTGGCCATCGGCCTGCTCGCTGCACTCGGCGCCGGTAATCGTCTGGCCACCCGCCATCGTGCCTTTGCCCATCAGCATCCTGATCTGGGTTTCGCCGAGCGTCACCTTGACCAGGGCGGCGCGCAACCGCTCATCGCCGGGCAAGGTTGCCTGCCAAATTGGCGAGAGGTTTGGCATCACCAGATCCGAGACGAAGGCCTCGATCACACCGGCTGAGATCCGGCTCACGCTTCCGACGTCGTCTCGCTTGCCATTCTCAAGAGCCACCGAGGAGTAGAAGCGGTAACGCTGGCCAGTCTTACCCTTGGTGTGCACCGGCCTCATGGTATGACCGTGGTCATCCTTGAGGAGGCCGCATAAGAGGCCGCTCGTTCCCTTGGCCTTGTCGTCAGACAGCGAGCCGCTGCGGGTTTGCAGTGCGGCGTTCACCGACTCCCAGAGCGCCGGATCAACGATGGCCTCATGCGCGCCCTCGACCAGCTTCTCCTTGTGCTTGAGCGCCCCTTTGTAGACGGGGTTCATCAGGATGCCGCGCAGTGCGCCCGGCGTGATGATGGCTCCTCCGCGAATCGTCCCTGTTTTAGTGGTCCGGAGCTTCGACCGAACGCCTTGACGGCGAAGCTCGGCCTGAAGGTCCATGATCGACCCTAGCGCCTGATACCGCTCAAAAATCAGCCGCACCGTCTCGGCTTCGGCGGGGTTCGGGATGAGCTTGTGGTCTGTACGTCGTCAGATGTTTTGGGACAGTCGGGGTGCGGATTTAGTGGAGAGTTGGCCTTGTCTGGGTTCGATATTTAGGCGGCGATTTTGCGGTGCTGCAAGCGCCGATGTTGGAGGGT